>JBBQTU010000061.1:0-18612 GCA_038213005.1 Tepidisphaerales bacterium
AGGGCGTCTTGAGGAGGCCAGGCGGTGTACTGCGCAGATCGCCCGGCACTATGAGAACTTCACGGTGGTGTCGTGGATGCTGCCGCGGGCGATGCGTCAGCACTTCTACAACGTCTATGCTTTCTGTCGCCATGCGGATGATCTGGCCGATGAGATCGCCGAGAAGGAGCGGTCGCTGGCTGAGCTGGCACGCCTGCGGGAGGATGTCCGGCGCATGTATGGCGGTGAGCCCGAGCATCTCATCCTGGTCGCCTTGCGCGAGACGGTGCGGCAGTATGAGATTCCGCCGGAGCCGTTTCTGGCGCTGATCGACGCGTTTGAGCAGGATCAGAAGGTAAGCCGGTATGAGACGTTTGAGCAGCTCCGCGACTACTGCCGGCGCAGTGCGGATCCGGTCGGGCGGCTGGTACTCTATATGGCGGGGTATCGGGATGCCGAGCGTCAAGCCCTATCCGACTGCACGTGCACGGCGCTGCAACTGACCAATTTCTGGCAGGATGTGGCGAGTGATCTTGGCCGGGGACGGATCTACATTCCGCGGGAGGATATGACGCGGTTCGGCGTGTGCGAACAGGACATCGTGGCCCGGCGATCGACGCCGCAGTTTATCGAGATGATGAAGTTTGAGGTTGCCAGGGCGAGGGATCTGTTTGCCGATGGCCGCAAGTTGCTGCCGATGGTGAATCGGCGCGTGCGCGGCGACATAGCTCTTTACGGGCTGGGCGGCCTGGCGATCTTGGATCGAATCGCCGGCGTCGGCTATAACGTGCTGGAGCGGCGGCCGACGCTGAGCAAGGCCGCCAAACTTGGCCTCATAGCCCGCTATCTCATCGGAGTCTGATGCCCGACGAACTGGAACAGTCGCAGGAGTGGTGCCATCAGCGGATGCGTGAGGCGGCGCGGAATTTCTACTACGGCATGCGCCTGCTGGCCCCCGACAAACGCAATGCCATGTATGCCCTGTATGCGTGGATGCGATGGATCGACGACCTGGCCGATGGGCCTGAAGACCAGCGCGATGAGGATCGCGATCTGGTCGCGGTCCGCAACTCGCTGGAGGATTGGCGCGAGCTGACGCATCGGGAACTGCAACCGGCTGCTGCCGGTAAATCCGAAATACGAAGTACGAAATACGAAACACCCTCTCCCAACCTCCCCCAAGGGGGAGGGGAAGAGAGTGGCGGCGGCCGCGCTGGCGGCGGCGCCGGCGGTCAGACGCCCTCGCATCCGATGTTCCCGGCCTTGGCCGAGGCGGTTCATCGGTTTGGCATCCCACCGGGGTTGTTTGATGAGGCGATGGACGGGCAGCTTCAGGATCTGGAGCAGTCGCGATACGCCACCTTTGATGAACTCTACCGCTACTGCTACCGCGTGGCTTCGACCGTGGGCATCGCGGCGGTTTATATCTGGCGATTCAATTCGCCCGATGCCATCAAGCTGGCCGAGTATCGCGGCATCGCGTTTCAGCTCACCAACATCCTGCGGGACTTGCGCGAGGATGCCTCGCGGGGGCGTGTCTATCTGCCGCAGGAAGATATTTCGCGATTTGGCGTGAGCCATCTGGACAAGCCTTCGCGGGAGCTGGCCGATCTGATCGCCTTCCAGGCCCGCAGGGCGAAGGAGTACTACCGGCAGTCGGCGCCGCTGGAGTCCATGATCGAGCCCGACTCGCGCCCGACTCTGCGGGTGATGACGGCGATCTACGGCGGCATCCTCGACCAGATCATCGCCGACCCGCTGGCCGTGCTGCACAAGCGGGTTTCGCTATCGGGGCCGCGCAAGGTGGGCGAAGTGATGCGTCAGCTTTACCTCGCCGAGAAGTTGGCGATTGACGGAGCGCAGTAACAGTGACCCTGGACGCGATCGTTGTCGGCGGGGGACTGGCGGGCATGTCGGCCGCCACAGCGCTCACCGATGCCGGGGCGAGGGTTGCGCTGATCGAACAGCGCGGCTTGCTTGGCGGCCGGGCCGGCAGCTTTGTCAGTCCCGCCTTTTCCCGGCGCATGCTGGATAACTCTCAGCATGTCCTGCTGGGCTGCTGTGACGAACTCCAGGCGTTCTACGCGCGGCTCGGAGTCTCTCATCTCATCCAGTTTCAGGATGACCTGATCTTCGCTGGTACCACCGGGCGCCGCGGAGTCATGAAGACATCCTGTCTGCCCGCGCCACTGCATCTTGGCCCGTCGATGCTGGGATTTGGCCTGATCCCGCTAGGGCATCGCATCGAGGTCGCCCTGGCGATGCTGCGAATGCAGGCGATCGGCCGGGATGGCCGCAACCAGTTCGCCGATGTCTCCTTTGAGCGCGTCCTGCTCGATCTGGGTCAGTCGGCCGGGGCCATCGCGTCATTCTGGGATGTCATCTGCGTGTCGGCGTTGAATGAGCCGTGCGCCACCGCGGCCGGGCACTACGGGCTCCAGGTTTTCCAGGAGGCGTTCCTGGGCGCTCGCGGCGGCTATCGTCTGGGCTTTGCCCGCGTGCCGCTGTCGATGCTGTATCGGCACCTGCCGATCGAGACGCTGCTGAACACATCGGTCAAGTCGCTCATTGTCGAATCCGGCCGCGCGTGCGGGGTGAGGCTCACCGATCGCGAACTGCGCGCCGACCGCATCATCCTGGCCGTCTCTCCCTGGTCGGCAGCGAGGCTATTCACCGCCGAACTGCTCGATGCCGACCCGCAACTCCGCCGCGTGCAGTCCCTCCAGTATCGCCCGATCGTCGGCGCGCATCTGCAATTCGACCGGCCGATCCTTGACGTCCCCAACCTCGCATTGATGGGCACGCGCCTGCACTGGGCATTTGCCGATAGCGACGATCCGACGCTGATCCACGGCGTGGCCAGTGCAGCCGACGACCTGTGCCCCCTGCCCCAGCAGGCCATTGCCGACCTGTTCGTCAATGAGCTGCGCCAAACCTGCCCGGCCGCACGCAGCGCCACGCTTAGCCACTTTTTGATCGTCAAGGAAACCCGCGCCACCTTCCGCCCGCTACCGGGAGTCGATGCTTTCCGCCCAACCCAACGGACGCGTGTCCCCGGTCTGACCCTGGCGGGCGATTACACGCAGACCACATGGCCCTCCACCATGGAGGGCGCAGTCCGATCCGGCCGCCTTGCAGCGCGGGCTGCTCTGCGCTGAGTTGACAGGTGTGTGTTGCAGAGGAATAAGGAAGCGGCTGCGCCGACAGAATCGCTACGGCCGAGGACGGCACGTGCCACGGCTCGTGCAAAACAGAGCGCATCCTGGCCGGCGGGACAATCGAGCAAAAGCGAGAACTGATAGGCTTTTACGTACCGATAATCAGGACGGCCCCGAACGAACTCCTATCACGTCGCTCTCAGCCTTCACGCGGCGCTCTTTAGCCAGACTGTAGCGGGGGAGGGTTTTGACGCCACCGAATGCTTCAATCAGTACATTTCCGGGATTGGCCCACTCTGTGCGACTGATCGTCTCGTGGCCGCTGCCGGAGACCCAAGCCCAGTCGCCCCGGCTCTTGGATCGGCACCGCTGCGATTTTGGGAACCACGCGATCTCACGGCGTGTCACGGAACAAAACGAAAGTACGACATCAAGGTATTGTCTTGACCGGCCAAGTGTTTCGCCTCGGGCGCGTTCTTCAGGGGTACGATAGCTGCGATCTGCCCCGTCGCCTCGTCGTAAGCCCAGCCAGCGTAAGCCCAACCGGGCGAAGCGACAGGCGATTGCGTTGACACACTGGCGTGCCGCACTCGGGACATCATTCCAGGCCTGACCCTTGCCGGGGATTACACGCAGACAACCTGGCCCTCCACCATGGAAGGCGCAGGTCTTGGTCCGACAACGACCTACAACAATCTTGCCAGAATTTGTTTGACCTGCCTCATCCGTTGTGGTTCTATGGGAGGTGCAAATCGTGCCGGTGGATATCTTGTTTGCCGGCCGTCATATCTGGTGGTCATTTTTTGTGGAGGACGGTTATGCCTTTAGGAACCGTCAAGTGGTTTGATGCGAAGAAGGGTTACGGCTTCATTCTTGGCCCCGAGGGCAAGGATGTGTTCGTTCACTTCAGTACGATCGCCGGCGATGGCTTCCGGTCCCTGCGGGACGGTGAGGCGGTCGAGTACGACCTGACGGAAGGCGACAAGGGTCTGCTGGCCACTGCCGTCCGCCGGGCGGCCGCTGAGGCGATGGCGGGATCGGTCGAACCGGCCGCGCCAACCCCTTGGCGTGATCAATCGGTGTCGATGCACAATTAGTCTGGTGCGTCAGAAGGCTGACTCCCTGAGGTGGCATGTGTCCGCCAACTGCGAACGCATGGTTGCCAAGCGATATGAGGTGGCATTGGTGTGAAGCAGCACACGGGCCATCGCAGGAACATTTCGGTCTGGAATATTTTTAAGACACGTTCGGTGAAGACTGTTTCGCGGTCGGAGCGGTACGCCGTACAGGGCGCTTATCCAACGGGTAGGTGAGTGCGGCGGTCTGAGATGGGGCGGGCTGCCCCCGGTGCGGATGCTTTCTGTGCCGTGGGGCAGTCCGCTGCTGTCCGGGACCGGGCACCTCAGAACGACACGACCAATTGCCAGATGAAGGTGTAGGCGAGTGAGTCGACATCTTCCCAGACCTTCTTGACCAGTTGTTCGTCGCCGGTCATCGGGGGGAGTTCCTGCTTCTTCTGGTCCCACGGGATGCAGACGCCAGGCGCGGGCGCGGGTGTCGCGGAAGGGGTTGGGGACACGGTTTCCATAATGGGTCCTTTGTTAACTCGCGGTCAATACTGGCCGAACTCGCGGGCGGCCTGCGTCATGGCCTTCATGTTCTCGACGGTGGCGTCGTTCTGGATGATGGCGCCGGCGTCGAGGATGAAGCCGCCATCCCGGCCGACTTCCTGGATCACTTTCTTCACCCGGTCGCGGACCTCCTGCGGCTTTCCGTAGGCCAGCAGGGCGTTGTCGATGCCGCCGGAGATGGCGAACTTGTGGTGCAGGGCCTTGTGGACCAGGGCGATGTCATCCCGGTCGCAGTGGAAGACGATGCTGCCTTCGGGCAGTTCGCAGAAGGCCTTGAGGTGGTATTTCCACTTGCCTTCGGCGTAGAAGAGGACCTGCCGGCCACGCTTGTGAAGCTCGAGGATGATCGGCTTGAGGGTCGGCCAGTACATGGTGTCGAAGGTCTCCTGGGAGATCAGCGGGACGCAGCCGCGATGCATCCAGAAGCCGATGGGAACCGTGCCGGTGGGGTCGGAGCTGGTCAGGGCCACGTGGAGCATGTGGGGCATGAGAGCCTCGGCGGCCTTCTTGACCTGGGCGGGGCGCTCGAAGACGTCTTCGGTGAGGCCGAGGTAGCCGCGGAACTTGTCGGCGATGATGTCGAAGGGGGACTTGAGGATGCCGGCGATGGCCGAGGGCATGGCGGCATCAACCCGCATGCGCTGGACCTGGGCGGGGAATGAGCCGAAGTAGCTCATCAGGGCCATGCCGCCTTTGACCAGGGCGAGGTTGCTCTGGTAGGTCGCCGGCTCACCGGGCCTGGTTACTTGCGTGGAGACGCGCGGGAGCCAGGTGTTGTAGAGGAAGGCCGTGGGGTCGGCGATGAGCTGGTCGTACTCGTCGGCCTGCATCCAGGATTGTCCCTCGGGAGGTTCGAGGTATTGGAAGCCGGTGTCAGGTGCGTGCCCGACGCCGGGGATGGCGTAATAGCGGAGTCCGACGGCCTGGGCGATGCCGCCCCAGACGTAGACCATGTTGGCGACGGCGGCGTCCCAGTCGAAGTCGGCGCAGGTCTTGACGGTCGCGTCGAAGGCGAGGTTGAAATCCTGGGTCACCTGCTGGCAGGTATAGCCGGTGTATCGCGCCACGAACTCGGCGACGAAGGGGCGAATGGGAACGCAATCGGGCTTGCCGTTGCGCAAGGCCGTGGTGTATCGCTTGAGCCGCTGCTGGTAGAGCGTTTCTTTGTCGGTGGACATAAGAGCACCAGTATAGCCGTGGCGAAAGAAGAAAGCAGGCGGCGTCTCGGACAACACGGCGTGTCGGACCACCGTTGGCCTGCTTCAGGCACTGTCGCACTTCTATCGCCTGTTTGGCAAGCGCTTCGGTCTGACTCTGCGGAACTACCGGCAGCGGCAGCAGATGATCCTGGGGCGGGGGGAGCGACGCTGAGGGCGGGTGAGGCGATTCCGGGTTGGCGCCCGATTGACAGGCGTTGCGGCTGACTTACGATGCTTGCGGCGGCGGGAGTTGTCGATTCCTTTCCGGATACACCATGCGAGCATTCTATTTCTTCTGCGCATTAGCGGGCGGAGCGCTGTTCTTCCTGCAGTTCCTGCTGGGGCTGTTTGGGCACGGCGACGGGCATGATGTGGATGGGCATGTGGATGCCCACGCCGGGGGGGATGTCGGGCACGAGACGAGCATGTTGACCGGCATTCTCACGCTGCGGGCGATGGTGGCGGGGCTGACGGTTTTCGGGCTTACGGGCCTGATTACGCTCACATCGACGATGCACGTGGGGCTGGGGCTACTGATCTCAATCGGGGCGGCATTCGTGAGCATGATGATCGTCGCAGCGCTGATGCGTTCGATGAGCAGTCTGTATAGCGAGGGGACCGTCCGGGTCGAGAATGCCGTCGGCCGCCCGGGGACGGTATATCTGGGCATCCCGGCCAGGGGCAACGGCGTCGGCAAGGTGACGCTGACGCTGCAGAATCGGACGGTTGAATATCAGGCTGTGACGGCCGGTGAGGCGTTGCCCATCGGGACCCGAATCAATGTGACCAAGGTAATCGGCGCCGACACTGTCGAGGTGGTAGGTGCCATGAAACAGGAGAAAGTCGCGTGAATACCCTATTGCCCCTGGCGCTACTGACGGACGATCCGTACTTCCTTTCCGGCGTGCTGGTGGTCTTCGGCGTCTTTTTCCTGTTCAGCATCTTCCTGCTGTTCGTCCGGCGGTACAAGCGCTGCCCGAGCAACCGCGTGCTGGTGGTTTTCGGCAAGGTCGGGGCCGGCACGTCCGCCAAGTGCATCCACGGCGGCGGCACGTTCGTTCTGCCGCTGATCCAGGACTACAGCTACCTGAGCCTGGAGCCGATCCAGGTCGAAATCCCGCTGCAGGATGCCCTGTCGATGGAGAACATTCGCGTCAACGTCCCCAGCGTGTTTACGGTGGCGATCGGCACCGAGCTGGAGGTCATGCAGAACGCCGCCATCCGCCTGCTCGGGCTGGACACGGCTCACGTCAAGCAGCAGGCGCAGGACATGATCTTCGGACAACTGCGCCAGGTCATCGCGTCGATGCGGATCGAGGACATCAACCGCGACCGCGAAGTATTTTTACAGAACATCCAGACGTCACTGGAGCCCGAACTGCGCAAGATCGGCCTGGTGCTGCTGAACGTCAACATCACCGATATCACCGACGCCTCGGGCTACATCGAGGCCATCGGCAAGAAGGCCGCGTCGCTGGCGATCCAGCAGGCGCGTGCTGATGTCGCCGACAATGAGAAGATGGGCGAGGTCCGCGTCGCCGAGGCCAAGCGGGAGAAGGACATCCAGGTTGCCAACGCCAACAAGCTCCGCGAGATCGGCATGCGCGAGGCGCAGCGCGAGCAGCTCGTGAAGGTGGCGCAACTCGAAAAGGAACAGAAGATCGGCGAACAGACCGCCTCTTATGAACGTGAGACGCAGGTCAAGAACGCCGAACGCGACATGCGCATCACGATGTCCGACGCCAACGCCAAGGCCATCGCCGGCGAAGCCAGGGCACAGGCCGAGATCGTCAACACCCAGGCGCAGCTCCAGGTGAAACAGGCCGAAGCCTATCAGCTCGGCGAGACCCGCAAGCGCGAATCCGAAGCGGCCGTGCTTGAGGCGCAGAACCGCGCCATGGCCAAGGCGGCCATCGCTGACGCCGAACGAGTTGAGGCCGAGCGCCGGGCGCAGCTCGAAGCGCCCGCGAAGGCGGATAAGGCCAAGATGATCGTCGATGCCGAAGCCGCCGCGGCCAAGAAGCGGATCGAGGCCGAGGGTGAGGCGTCTGCAATCTTCGCCCGGCTCGAAGCCGAGGCCCGCGGCCAATACGAGCTCCTGGCCAAAAAGGGCCAAGGCCTCGAACGGATCATCCAGGCCTGCGGCGGCGCAAAGGAGGCGTTCCAGCTCCTGATGCTCGAACACCTGGACAACCTGGCGGAAACCGCCGCCACGGCGATCTCCAAGATCAAGTTCGACAAGATCGTGGTCTGGGAACAGGGGGGCAAGGATGGCAGTTCCAATACCGCCAACTTCCTCCATGGTCTATCTCGCACGCTGCCTCCGATGATGCAGGTGATGAAGGACATCGGCGGCGTGGAGCTCCCGGAATACCTGGTCAAGCTGGGCGGCGACCCGGGCGACAAGCAGTGCGACAAGCCTGCGGCTACGGTGACGGCCGATGGGGCCGTGAACCAGGCCGATAAGGGCAGCGCAGCGCACGGGGTGGAAAAGGCCTGACCGAGGAGCCGGCGACCGCCACCGCAGAGCGTGGCGGCGGAAGTATAGCGCAGGCAATCGATTGACCGTCATCAAGTCGCTGTCCTATTTCAAAGAGGCCGATGCGGAGGGGCCTGCGGCCAAGTGGGGCGGGCCGCCTCGGCCGCCCATCTGGTCGCTCGCCAACCACCCGCCCATCGCAGCGCCACACCCTCAACCGCCGATCCGCCAAACAGTAGTGCGTGGCGTCCCGCCCGCACATGTCTTACAGGTGAGTAATCGCCGGCCAAGCCGTTGACGATCTTCATCGTTTCGATGCTGACGTAACGCAACGAAAGGGCTGCCGAGGCAGCGGCCCCACCGTGAGGACGCGCAATGGACTTACGCTGTAGTGCTAGGAGTAATATACACACAGCGAGGCCCAACCAGAACAACCCAAGGCCAAAGGTGAGGCATTGGCCGAACCGGTCCGGTCCTGAGGCCATCATCACGGGTAAGGCGGGACGGCATATCGATCCCATGCCCGTTTTCCGGCCCACCAAGCCCGCTTTCTGCGTCCTTCTATTCTGTCGGCTGCCGCAGCAAGTCCAGAAACTCCTCTACAGCCAGCACTTTGACTTTCGGGAAAAGCCGCCTGAACTCCGCAGACCAGGGTTTATCCGGACTACTCAACCCAAGAAGGTGACGGTCGCGACTGACAATCAGCCGGGCTTCAGCCGCCACCGCCAGATCCACATACGGGGAGTCGTCAGGATCAATCGGGTGGTCAAACACATGTGGAACAGGAGCGACAACCAGGCACGACGGCAACAACGCATCCAGAAACGCCACCACCTTGGCATCGGTCACGTCGTACTTCGCCAGCAGTTTGCGGGGAAGATCTTCGATCTCCGCAATCACGTAGGGACTGAGAACCACAACGAACTCGTTCTTGACGCCGCGCTCAACACACTCGCCCGCCGGTCCGTACGGGTTAATGAGAGCTTGGGCAAACACCATGCAATCCAGCACCGCTCGCATGGGTCGGCTATTCATCAAAGGAGATACCGCGTTTGGTTTCCCTCGCCTGATGCTTGGCACGTTCTAGGTCGTCGCCAAGTTGTTCGTCTGTCAGACCGCTGGCGAGGAACCGATCATAGGTGTTGCCACTGATCTGACGCAGATAGTCGCGGGTCAACCCGTGAGTCAGGACTCGCGAGAGCAACTCAGAGGCAAGGATACCCAGATCCTTGCCTGCGGCCGTAGCCCGCTCGCGCAGGAGAATCTCAACTTCAGGCGATAATGCAACGGAAACCGTCATCAAAGAATAGTATGGGCAGCAACCAGGTCCAAGTCAAACTCTTACGTCGTTGTCTTGGGAATTTCACGAGGTTGGAATCAATGCCGAGGTTGACAGCGATTCCGCCGCCCCAGCCCAGGAACCCCGACCTCAACAACCAGCGCGCCGCCGCGCCGCTCCCAGAGTGGGGCCGGCCGCTGCGCAGCATCTCGCCGTGGTGGACCCGGCCGCCCATCTGGTCCCTCGCCAACCACCCGCCCATCGCAGCACCATACCCCCAACCGCCGATCCGCCAAACAGTAGTGCGTGGCGTCCCGCCCGCACATGTATTACAGGTGAGCAATCGACAGCCAAGCCGTTGACGATCTCCATCGTTTCGATGCTGACGTAACGCAACAAAAGGGCTGCCGAGGCGGGCGATGTATTGGAGGTCGTCCTGTCGGTTTGGGTCGCTGGTAATATTGCTGCGGGTGTCGGTGTAGACAAGGTATTGGTCGGTGACCCATTCCAGGGCGGAGCGGTTGCCGAGGCGGTAGTTATCAACTGGCTTCCGCCTCTGCTTCAGGTTGCACGGCTTTGAGGACGGTCGGTTCTGCAGCGGCGATTGGATGTGGCCGTGAGAGGAATTCCCATAAGTCAGTGCAGAAGAACCGGTCGATGGAGTGAATTTGCAGCTTGAGGAACGCATCCGTCTGCATATTGGGGCGAAGGTCGCAGTAGTACACGCCATCGAGAGGGTTTAGCTTAACCGAGTAGCCCTTGAAGTGTCCGGGCAAAAATGTGGCATTGATGCCGAAGTTGGGATGTATCCCCTTGCGTTGCACGTCATTGAGGAACAGTGCGACGTGTGGCGTTTGCGTCTGCGTCAGCTTGGAGTAGAGGAACTTGTCGATGAAGATCTTGTCCATTCGGTCCTTACTCGACGTCTTCACGGAGCCGAGAATCTTGATGTGTTTATCTCGCGTAATGACCAAATCGTGCTGGTAGGTCATCTTGAATTCTTCGACACCGTCAACGATGATCGGGATGCCGATGGACCCGCTCTTGCAGTCGACCGCGAGGCCAGAAATCAGCAGTCTTATCAGCCTCTCGAAGAGATCCCCTGCGACCTTGCTGGCGTTATTCGAGACCGGATGCGCGTCCAGGCACACGCCGATGCACTGCTGAATCGTATAGATCGAATTGCGCATGATGGTGCGACTCGCCACGTCGTCCGCAGCAATGTCCTTCGCGTGCTTCATCACAGCGGCGAAGTCCCTGGAAAGCACGTTCGCCTTCTGCGGCGCATACATAAGTTGGCTGTTCACCGGCCGGCTTACTTTGCGGTCGCCGTCGTCCTTGAACTGGTAAAAATAGTAGTGACCCTCATTCCTCGCCAAGACAGTGCCATGTACACCGCCCTTACCCAGGAAGTCGAGGAAACGGCGTGCGAAGTCCACGTAAGCTTTGACATTGCTGAAGTTCGTCTTGTCGGCGGCAAAGGAAACGAGTTGGTTCAGAGTCATCGGATGCTTTCTCTTCGTGTGGCGTTTCGCCGGTCGTGCTCTATCCACTCGTCGACAGGCGTTCGTTTGACGTTTTCAATTCGCTCCACCGCCCATCTTGTATACTCCGTGCTTTGGTCGCATGCGAGCCACCTCCGACCGAGTTGCTCGGCTACCGCCGCCGTCGTGCCGGAGCCACTGAAAGGGTCGATGACAAGGTCGCCCGGATCGCTCGCGGCGAGCACAAGTTTGCGCACCAACTCCTCTGGCTTTTGCGTGGGATGGGGCGTCTTTTCGCCCATGCCATTGCAGGTCGTCGGAATCTCAAGCACATCCTTTGGCTTTGCTCCGAGTGGGTTCGGGGTCCAATCGTCTTCGCGCTTCCGACCGCTGCCAAAGTTGCTCGTGATCGCCTGAGGGTGTGTCGGGTATTTCAGCGTGTGAGCGCCGTACGGTATGCGGACCTTGTCCACGTTCAGACGGAATTCGTCGGTCTTCCGAAGGTGCAAAATGCTTTCGTGTGACCGCCCCCAGTCACTTCCGAGGTTCGCCTTGTTCTTGTAGTGCCAGACCAGCCACTTGCAGTGCTTGAACAAACGCGACGCCGGGTGCTTCATATCCGCAAGGATCTCTGAGAAGCCGCACACATAGAGCGATCCCGAAGGCCTCAGCGCCCGCGCGGCGGGCTCAAGCCATCGCATCGACCATTGTATGTAATGCTCCTGGCTCTCAAACGCGTCCCAATCAGCTTTGTTGATGTTGTACGGCGGATCAGCGAAAATCAGATCGACGGACGACGGAGGGAGGGATTCCAGCCAAGGTATGCAGTCACCAACGTAAAGCGATCCATTCGGATGCGTGTAAAACAACGCGAAGCCTTCGCCATTGACCGTGCTATCGACGAACTTACCGCGAGTTGGACCGGGCTCCGCAAAGAGCTGCGGTGTCCCAGGCTTGAACCGCTTTATGGGCATTTCAGAACCTTAACATATTCCAGGGCCTACTGGTAGCCACATCCATGCTCGCGCGGGCAGTACGGAGCCCGGAATCGGAAGAGGTTGACGCCCTGCTGGATAGCACGGCACCGATGGAGGTGCTGACGTAATGCAACGAAAGGCCGGCCGAGGCGGTCGCCCCACTGCGGAGACCGGGAAACAGAATATCTTTCAAATCCAACTTGACCCATCAAGACCCGTATCTTATGCTTATCTCACTTAGCCATAGCGCCCAGTGTGCGCGCTGGCTACGGTGCTCTTTGAAAAGTGAATATCCGGCCATTTACTGGCCAGTGCCGCCATGCGGCCCCGCGGCACTCCGTCGGACTAGCGAACTTTACCGTATGCTAACATCTACCGTCGCACAGGTGCCCTGCCTTCCACCGGTCCCGTTCTGACTCGACTTACATTCAAGCGCCTCGGCAGAACGAAACTTGAGCATCTGACCCCTTGAATCGCACGTAAGTCCTTATCAAAACTCCTCTCCCGACCCCCTCCCCCCACCCCTGGAAAACGTGCGCATCTTGCCCGCCCGATCGCACGTAAGTCAGACTGGCAGTGCGGGGGAATGGTGGAAAGTCAGTGGCAAGCAGAAAGGCCAGCGCAATAACGGTGGTGGAAAGCACTCGCCACGCGCAGGATGCAAAGTCACGGGCACGCCCGCCTGCAAGGCCGCAAGGCCAGACTACGCGCGAATCGATTCCAGCCCGACGGCCGATTGACACGCGGGCCGGCTCACTTACCATGTTTTGCGATGGCGGGAGTTGTCGATTCCTTTCCCGATAGGCCGGGTGCTTTGACGCCGCATGGGGTGGAAAAGGCCAGACCGCGGAGCCGGAAGTGGCTGCGGCGTTGCGCAGCGAAAACCAACTCGAACGTTTCAGCACGAAGGGATCGCGACATGGGTATCATTCTGGATCGTCTGGCCAAGAAGAAGCTGCTGGTGTCCGACGGCGCCTGGGGCACGATGCTGCAGGCCCAGGGGCTTGGCGGTGGCGACATTCCGGAAGAGTGGAACGCCACGCACCCCGATGCCGTGCGCTCGGTCGCCGCGGCCTATGACCAGGCCGGCTGCGATATCGTCCTCACTTGCACGTTCGGCGGGTCGTCGGCGAAGCTGGAGAAGTGCGGCCTGGGCGCGCGGGTTGTGGAACTGAATGAGAAGGGGGCCAGGTTGTCGCTGGAGGGCGCGCCCCATGCGTGCGTGGCGGCGTCGGTGGGGCCCACGGGCGAGTTCCTCGAACCCATGGGCGACCTGACCGAAGCGCAGATGGAAGCGATCTACCGCGAGCAGATCGCCGCCATTTACGCAGCCGGCGTCAAGGCGGTCTGCATCGAGACGATGTCGTCGCTTGAGGAAGCCACCTGCGCGATCCGCGCGGCCAAGAAGCTGAATAAGGACAATGATGTCATCTGCACGATGACGTTCGCCGCGGCGGGCGATGGCTACAAGACGATGATGGGCGTGAGCTGCGAAGAGGCGGCCAAAGGCCTGACCGCGGCCGGCGCGGACATCGTCGGGGCCAACTGCGGCAACGGGCCGGAGGAGATGATCGCCATCACCCGCGAGATGCGCAAGCACACGAAGCGGCCGATCCTGGTCCATCCCAATGCGGGGATGCCGCAACTGGTGGACGGCAAGACGGTTTTCAAGCAGACGCCGGCCGACATGGCGGCCAAGGTGCGAGACCTGGTCGCGGCCGGGGCCTCGATCATCGGAGGGTGCTGCGGCACCACCCCGGCACATATCGCCGCGATCAAGGTTGTGGTGGATGAGCTTCGGAAATAAGTTTTGCATACAGAGGCGAGAAACATGATTCGACTTGCGATTGTGGGCTGCGGTGGAATGGCTAAGGGCTACCACGTCCACCAGCTACAGAAGATCAGCGACTACAAGGTGGTGGCCCTGTGCGACATCGTGAAGGAGAAGACGGCCGACTTCCGCAAGCGGCATTTCAACGACGCCGTTGAGTTTGATGACTTTGACACGATGCTCAACGACGGCCCGGAACTGGACGCCGTGCTGCTGGTCACGCCTCATACGGTGCATTACGGTCAGGCGAAGGCAGCCCTGGAAAAGGGTCTGCATGTCATGTGCGAGAAGCCGCTGGTGACCAGTTCCAAGCATGCCTACGACCTGTGGAAGACCGTGAAGCGGACGGGCAAACTGCTGGCGATCACGTTTCAGTCGGCCTACTCGGCGGAGTTTGGCCACCTGGCGCAGTTGCGCGACCAGGGCAAGCTGGGACAGGTGCAGAACATCTCGGGCTATGTCTCCCAGGGCTGGCGCAAGGGATGCGCCGGCACGTGGCGTCATGACCCGGCCATGTCAGGCGGCGGGTACATCTACGATACCGGGGCTCACCTGCTCAACGCCCTGATGTGGCTGATGAATAGCCCGGTGGTCGAGGTGTCGTGTATCATGGACAACTGCGGCGCGCCGGTGGACATTCGCGGGTCGGCATCGCTGCGGTTTCAGAACGGGGTGTTCGGCACGGTGACGATGGCGGGGAACACGCCGGCCTTTCGGAGCGAGATCCAGATATTCACCGACAGTATGGTGGTCATCACCGATCAATATGGCGGGAAGCTGGAGATGATCGACGGCTCGGGCAAGCGGATGTATCCGCACGTGCCGGAGGATGCCCGGCCGGCGGCCGGGACGCCGCACCTGAACTTCGCCGATGCAGTGTTGCGCGGGGCACCGCTGCGGGCCCCGGTGCGCTATGGCGTGCTGCTGTCGGCGCTGATGGATGCGATGTACCAATCGGCGAAAGCCGGCACGCCGGTGAAGGTGAAGCCGGTGCCGCTGGACATCGAGGTGGACGCCAGGCCGGCGAAGAAGACCAGGCCGGCGGCGAAGGCGAAGACCGCGAGGAAGTAAGCCGCGGTCTGGCCCAGGCCCTCGATCCGCTCGGGGCAGATCGACGGGCTAGCACTACAGCGCAACTTCATAGCGATGCGATGCAATTTCAAATAGGACGCGCTTCGATTGACGGCAATTTCAAATAGGACGCGCTTCGATTGACGGCCCTTTTTGAAGAGTGTTATCCGCCCGGCTCGCTTACGGCCTCGATTGGCGCAGATTTTCAGAGATTGAAGAAAGAGGAAACAGTCAATGAGTCTTCATTGGTCTTCTTCTCAATCGCCGCAGCAACCCAGGAAAAGAAGCTTGACTGCGGCACAGGTATCCTCTGGAAGTCCCAGCCGTATCGGGTGGGCGCTAAATGATCGTCCTTACTGCCAGGCGGTCGATTTCGACAAGATTGCCCGCTTTCCCGGGCGGATGCAAGTTGCGCATCAGCGAGTGATTGGAGCGAATACGGTGCTGAAAGATGTGTCGCCCTTTCAGGCCTCATTCAGGGTGAATGGTTTTTAGGACCCGCGCATCAATAACCGTCCGGTTCAAAAAGCGCACCCCCTCCCAACCTCCCCTAGGGGGGAGGAGTACCATTCCTGCCAGTTATTGATGCGCCGGTCTTTACGGCTGGCGCTTGGCGTCTTCGGCCGCCTTTTCGGCAGCGGCTTTGACATCGGCGGCTTCCTTGTCGGCCTTGGCCTTGGTGTCGGCGGCGGCCTTCTCAGCGTCGGCCTCCGCGTTGGCGGCATCCTTCTTGGCCTCGGCCCTGGTGTCGGCGGCGGTCTTGGCGGCGTCGGTGGCGGCGGGCGTTTGTGGCCGATCATCACAGCCCACCATCAAGGCGCCTGTCAGAAACAGCGGCAGTATGAAAAGCTTCGTACGCATGATTCTCCCTTAAAAAAAAGTGACCTATTGCCAATCCATCCTGAGTACCGCCGGGGCTACGTCCCCTTTGAGAGGCGCGTCCTCTTTGAAAGGCGTCCTCTTTGAAGAGGCGTCCTCTTTGAGAGGCGCGTCTCCTTTGAGAGGCGGCACTTACTGATCATAGGCAGGCAATGGCGTCGGCATCAACCGCGAAAGAGGAGAGGCTGCAACACGATCAGACAGGCACCGCCGCCGCCGCGGCGCCTGTCGTCACCCTCGCGATTGCCTTCGCCAGGGCCAGCATGTTCACGGGCTTCACCAGATGCAGAGTGAACCCCGCCTCGCGGCTGGCCTGCTGATCCGTTTCCTGACCGTAGCCGCTGAGGGCAATCGCGGGCAGCGTCAGTCCTCTTGCTCGCAGCGTCCGCATCAGATCCAGCCCGCTGCCATCGGGCAGCCCCAGGTCGCTCAGCAGCAGGTCAAACCGCTGCTCGGCCGCCAGTTGCAGCGCCGTCGCGACATCGCCGGCGACCTGCACCTCGTGCCCCCGGGCCGATAGCAGTCGCCGCATGATCCGGGCCGTGTCGCCGTGATCCTCCACCAGCAGAATGCGCAGCGGGCGGGCAGCAGCGACCGCCCGCGCTTTGGAGCCGGGCGACGCAGCGGCGACCTCGGCCCCGGCCGGCAGCAGCGGGAGGCGGACGGTAAACGTCGACCCCCTGCCCTTGCCTGCACTGCTGGCGCGGATACTCCCGCCGTGCATCTCAATCAACGACCTGCTGATGGTCAGGCCCAGTCCCAGGCCGCCGAATTGTCGTGTGATCGACCGGTCGGCCTGATCGAAAGCGTTGAAAATGCGGTCCAGCGACTCGGCGTCAATTCCTTCCCCGTTGTCGCTCACCTCCGTCACCACAGACCCCTCACCGTCCCGGCGGCAGCGAACGCCTACGCATCCGCCAACCTGCGTGAACTTGACGGCGTTTTTCAGCAGGTTCCAGAACACCTGTTGAAGCCGGCCGGCGTCGCCATCAATCCAGTACGGCTCAGCCCCAAGGTCCACATCCAGTTCCAGTTCTCTGACCTCGATGTTGGGCATGCAGTCGTCCCTGGCCCGGCGGATGATCGTGCGCAGATCGATCTGCCGGCGGTCCATCTCAACTTTCCCCTGCTCGATACGCGTCACGTCCAGCAGGTCGTCGATCAGCCGCGCCGCCAGTTCCGCGTTGCGACAAATGACATCCAACTGCTGGCGAGTGTCGGCGCTAAGGCAAGGGTCCTCGCGCAGCATGGTGGCGATGGCCAGCACCGGGTTCAGAGGATTGCGCAGTTCGTGGCTCAGCACCGCCACGAAGCGGTCCTTGGCCTTGATGGCGGCCTCCAGACCCACGTTCAGCATCTCGGCTTTCTCTGTGAGTTCCTGTTGACGAATGCCCGAAAGCAGCAGCGATTCGTTCACCGCCGTCGCTTGTTGCCGGAAGGTCGCGGCCTTGGTCGCTTCGGTCACCTGAAGCATCAGGCCCACGGGGCGCTCGTTATGCCCGAGGATCGCCCAAATCGAGTACGACCAGTAGACGCCCGGGGTCGTCCCGTGTCTCTGCTCGGCCAGCGTCTCGGGCGTCCCCGTACGAAAGACGCGCTGCAGCACGGCCAGGCAATGGTTGGTCGCGTCCTCGGGCACGGCCTCGGTGAACGGCCGGCCCGTCACCGCGTCCCGAGTCGTTCCCGCCAGACGCAGGAACGCCGCATTTACATGCCGCACGATGTACGTCCCGCCTTCCACGGCGACCATCGCCTGCGGAGAACGCTCGCAGAAGTACCGACATAGGCGCGGGAAGTCCAGCGCCGGGTCGGTCGCGGTTGAGTTGGAGTTTCGAGTTGCGTTCTCTTGCATCGAAGGCTCCTACTTCTTCGCCTTTGGTTCCGGCGCGGCTTCTTGCTCCTGTACCTTCTGCGTGCTCGTTCGCACCGGCAGTCCTGATGTCAGCGCGTTGTAGCCCGTGCTCCGCGGGTGGATGAGGACCACGCCCTTGTCGGTGATGACATACTCGCGGATGTCCTTGCTATGATTGCCTCCGCGCATCTTGATCACCACCATCACCTTGCGCAACTGCCCGTCGATCTCGACATAACGCATTCGCAGGATGTCGTCGGTGAGGAACGAAATCGCATAGTGGCTGAACTGCAGCGACGTGAAGTCGTCCTCCACCTCCACCGTCGTCAGAATCGTGACGCCCGCCCGGGTCAGCGCCACGATCAGCCGGTACAGCGACTCGCGAAAATCCTCTCGGAATCCCGGCGCCAGCGCCATCTCAAACCCCACCAGTGAATCAATCACCAGTCGCTTGGCCCCGACCCGCTTGACCGCATCGAGAATCTTCTGCGTGATCTCATCCACCGAGAGGTCCAGCGGGCGCAGGTAAAGCAGTTCCAGCTTTCCCTTTGTCTGAGGCGTCTTCAAATCCAAGCCAAAGTTGGCAGCCCGATCCGCGTAGCCTCGTGGGCGCTCTTCGAACAGGGCCATGATCGCCGGTTCGCCGTGGCGCAGTCCTTCGGCGATGAATTGCGTCGCCAGCGCCGACTTGCCCGTCCCCGAAGGCCCGGCCAGCAGCAGGCTGTCGCCTTCGAGAATCCCCCCGTTCATCATCTTGTCCAGTTCGGGGATCCCCATGGAAAGCCGCCGGCCG
>JBBQTU010000062.1:0-18431 GCA_038213005.1 Tepidisphaerales bacterium
CTTCCTCTTCAGCTCCATGCTGATTCGCGCCGTTGGCCGCGCTGCCTTCCTGATCGTCAAGGAATGCCGCGTCCAGTTCCGCGATAAGGAAATCTGGGCTGGTACCAAGAAGCCCGACTACGCCCGCGTGGTCGACATCTGCACCGGTTCGGCTCAGAAAGAGCTCATCGGCCCGGCCATTCTGGGTGTGTTCACCCCGGTTCTGGTCGGCTTCCTGCTCGGGCCAATTGGCCTGGCCGGCTTCCTTGCCGGTTCCATCGTTGTCGGTCAGCTTCTGGCGAGCTTCATGTGCAACGCCGGCGGCGCCTGGGACAACGGCAAGAAGATGGTCGAGGACGAGCCGCGTGATGCGGCGGCCAACACCGGCAAGGGCTCTGAGAAGCACAAGGCTGCCGTCACCGGCGACACCGTCGGCGATCCTCTGAAGGACACCGCCGGGCCGGCCGTCAACCCGCTGCTCAAGGTCATGAACATGGTCGCCGTCCTCACGGTGCCCCTCATGCTGAGCTATGACAAGACCGTGGTGAGCACGGTCAACGCGGCGGCCGATGCCTCGCAGTATGAGCTTGTCAAGCGACTGGTCCCCGGTGGCTTTGACACCACCCGTGTGATCATCATCGTCGCCATCGTCGCCCTCATCGGCTGGGCGATCTGGCAGTCCAAGCGTGAAAGCGTCAGCATGAAGTAAATGCCGACAAGCGGTCGACCGCGACCGCACGCTCATAAACCAGGAAGGGGCGGGTTCACCAGAACCCGCCCCTTTCCCGTTTGTCGTAAACCGCAGCCGCTTCCTTTGTGCTGTCGGCTGAAACGCTTGGACGCCGCGCACGCCCGCTGTAACATGGCCCGCGCGGTCGCCAATTCATGGAGAAGCTGGATGCTCGAATCGATTCTCAACAGCCTGCATGTCGCTCAGGAAGCCAATGCCGCCGTCTACCGCCGCATGGTCCAGACCAGCGCCCCCGGTGACTGCTGGGACGTGCTGGTCCTCACGGCCGCCAATGAGAAGCAGGCGCAAGGCTACCGCCAGGAACTCGCCCTCCGTCACCGCGCCACCGGCCCCGGCGGCGCGTTCTTTCCCGCGATCCAGAAGAGCGTCGTCGTCGCCGATCCCCCGCGACGCCGTGCCGGCAGCGGCGGGGCGACCCTGGGCGTCCTGGAAGCACTGCACGCCGAACTGGGGCTCTCCCTCGACCAGCTCAGCAAACTTCGCATCCTGCTGATCCACTCCGGCGGCGCCAGCCAGCGGCTCCCGGCTTACTCGCCCCTGGGCAAGATCTTTGCGCCGCTGCCTCTTCTGCGCCCCGACGGCGGCGTCGCCACTCTCTTTGACCACCTTTACATCACCCTCGCCGGCCTGCCCGATCGACTCGGCGCCGGCATGCTGATCCTCGCAGGCGACGTCTTTCTCCTGTTCGATCACCGCCACGTCTCGGCGCCCAAACCCGGCGTCACCGCCATCTCCATGCGTGTCCAGGCCGAACTCGGCCGCGGCCACGGCATCTTCGTCACCGATCCCGCCGGCCAGATCCAGCAGACGCTCCAGAAGGTCTCCGTCGACACCATGAAAGCCAGCGGCGCTGCCGACGCCGAAGGCAACATCCTCATTGACACCGGCCTGCTCTTCTTCGACTCCGCCTCCTTCTCCCGCCTGGGCGAACTGGCCGGCCTTCGCCGCGGCCGAAAGGCCGCCAGCGCCAAATCCAGCGCCAGCGCGGGCATGCAAGCCCGCTACCCCCAGCAGATCGATCTCTACGACGACATGACTGCCGCCCTGGCGGCCGGCACGCAGCGCGCCGCCTACCTCACCGCCGGCGCGTCAGTCCCCATGCGGAAGGAACTCTGGAAGTCCCTCCACGGCGTCCCATTCCACGTCATGGAAGTGCAGGGCCAGTTCCTCCACCTGGGCACGACCCTCCAGTTCCGCGACGCCATGGTCGGCCAGAATCCTTCACCCGCAGCCGAGCTATTCCAGCAGAACGTGCTTGCGTACAGCCAGTGGAAACTCCCCGCCGGCCGGCGCGTCTATCACAGCTCCCTCCTCGCCCACGGCGGCCGAACCGGCACGCTGGGCGAGCGCAGTGTCGTGGAGCATTCCATCCTCCGCGCCCCCTGCGACATCGGCCAGGGCAGCGTCGTCAGCCAGGTCATCTCCCTCCGCCGCCCGCTGGTGCTCGGGGACAACCTCCTGCTGTTCCAAGCGCCGGTCCGCGACGGTTCCGGCGTCCTGTTCGTGCAGGTGCTCTGCGGCGTGCAGGATGATTTCAAAGGCCGCCACGGCGACTCCGCCAGCGGCTGTCGCTATCTCAACGCCGATATCGACGTCTGGCTCTCCCGCCACGGCATCTCCAGCGAGACTCTCTGGAAGGGCATCCCCGCCGACAAGCGGACCCTCTGGACAGCCCGCCTTTTTCCGGCCGGCCCGCAGCGAGACTCCACCAGCGACGCCATCTGGATGAGCCTCCCGCGCAAGGCCGATCGCAAGACCGTCCAGAAATGGGAAAAGTCCCCGCGCTACTCCATGGCGATGGTCCTCGAATCGGCCGACCCGCCTGCCCTGATCGAGCATCGCGAAGTTGTCGCAGCCTACCTGCAGGCCAGTGAGGTCATCGACAGCATCCGCCGCCGCGAGCCCCGCCCGCTGGAGGATCTGGTCGGCCATCACAACTCCCCAGCCGCCTACGAAGCCGCCATCGGCATCCTCGCCGAATTCGGCTCCCGCGCCGTCGCCGACCCCGCCTCCGCCATCGACCAGGCCCGCGCCGAGTGGGTCATCGGCCAACTTCTCTCCCGCGCCGATCATCCGCTGGGCCCTTCAGCCCGCAGCCAGATCGACTTGCACCAGCAGCGAGCCTTCGCCCGTGTCGCCCTGGCCAGCGAACTCGGCCACCGCTCGATTATCGTCAAGGGCGACACCGTCGCGAAGTTCAAGCCGGGCCTGCTGATCGAAGCCGTCTCGCCGGTGCGTCTTGACCTCTCCGGCGGCTGGAGCGACACGCCGCCTTACTGCTTCGAAGAGGGCGGCCACGTCATCAACGTCGCCATCGACCTCGATGGCCGCCCGCCCGCCCGCGCCATCGTCCGCACCCTGCGTCAGCCGGTGCTCATCCTGGAAAGCACGGACCTGGGCAAGCGTATCGAGCTGCCCCTGCGCGATGTCGCCCGGCAGACGCCCGACGTGCACGATCCGTTCTCGCTGCATCGCATCGCCCTGGACCTGACCGGCATGCTCACCGCCGGCGCCAAAGGACCCGGCCTGCACGTGCTCACCGAGTGCCGCGTGCCAAAGGGGTCAGGTCTTGGCACCAGCAGCATCCTGGGCGCCACGCTCCTGGCTGCCCTGCACAAGGTGCGCAATGTTGAGCCCTCCACGGATGAACTCATCGAGCAGACCCTCCTGCTTGAGCAGCGTCTCTCCACCGGCGGCGGCTGGCAGGATCAGGTCGGCGGCATTGTCGGCGGCGTCAAATCCACCATCACCGCCCCTGGCACCCCCCAGCACCCTGTTGTCGAACAGTTGCCTCTGTCCGACTCGCTCTACGATGCCCTGGATGAACGCCTGGTCGTCTATTATTCCGGCCAGCAGCGTCTCGCCCGCGACATCCTCCGGCGTGTCGAAGGCCGCTGGATCGGCCGCGAACCCTCCGCGGTCCTCCTCAAGCGTGAACTCAAAGAATCCGCCCGCGAACTTCGCGACGCCATGCTCAAGGGCCAGTGGATGTCCGTGGCACGCGAGATCGCCCGCTACTGGCGCATCAAGAAGGACCTTTACCCTGGCAGCACCACCCCGTCGATCGACGTGCTGCTGTTGGAACTCAAGGACCACTACCTCGCCGCCGGCCTTGCCGGCGCTGGCGGCGGCGGCTTCGCCTACTTCTTCTGCCAGGATGGCAAACAGGCGGCCCGACTGCGCGAACTGCTCACCGAACGATCCAGCCGCCCCGGTTTCCCTGGCAGCGTCTATGCGACGCAGATCAACCGCACCGGCCTGTCTGTCGCCCGCCGTCACGTGCGAACGTGAACTAAGGCACCGCGAGAAAATAGGCTGACCGATCTTGCTTGACCTTGAGGCCGTGCTCTTCGTTGCTCGCTCGATACAGATCATCGATATACTCCTCGCTCGCGCCTCGATCACGACCTCAATGTCGGCGCAATCTCAGTCACCCTATTTTGTCACGATGCGTAACCTCAATTGTGTCCTGCCGGTTTCAGGCTACACTTGCCCCAATGGAGCATACGGTCGCCAAGGAAGGTCCGCCTCACCCCGTGGTGGGTGACATACCGCGGGAACTTCCCGTCTTGGAAGAGCCCCTGGATGTTGATGCGCTGCTTGAAACCAGTCAGCCGCGGGACCGTCGCGCCCCGGCCGGCCTGCTGCTCGTGGGCCTCGCGATGGCTGTCGCTCTGCTATTCCGCAAGGATGACGCGGGTGGCCTCTGGCTACTCCTCAATGCTGCCCTGCTGGTTCTGGGCGGCCTGATCGTCTGGATCGTCGCCCGCGCCGCCCGTCGCCATCGGCGTGAACAGGAACTGCTCGCTCTGGTCCATCAGAATATCCAGTTCCGCCAATGGCCTGCCGCAGCCGCCGACCTTGTCACGCTGCTTTCCGCGCCGATGCTTCTCCCGCAGTCTCGTATCCAGGCCCTGATCTACCTGTCCACCGTCCTGGCGCGCTATCAGCGGTTCGCCGACGCATCCAAGGTCCAGGACTATATCGCCGAGCATGCGCAGCTTGACCCCGCCAGCGAACAGGGCCTTCGCGCTGCCCGCATCTGGGCACTGCTTCGCGATGATCGCCTCGTTGACGCCGACCGCGCCATCATCGCACTGCGCCGAATGTGTGGTGCCAATCGCTCCGCGAGTCTGGCGATGGCCGAACTCTACCGCGACATCAAGACCGGCCACGGCGAAGAGGCCCTCGCCGAGTTCCAGACCGACCTGGCCATGCTCCGTCGCCAGCTCGGCCACCGCTGTGCCGACGCCTGGGCCCTGGCCGCATGTGCCGCCCGCGCCATGGGCAAGTTGGACGATGCCCGTTCTATGGCCCGCAACGCGCTGCTGCTGGGCGACGCCCCTGAGATACTGTCTCGTTTCCCCGAAACCGAAGCCGCCCTTCGCCTTGGCGCTGATACCGCGCCCGCCGCCGGGGGTGCCGCATGAGGGCCGACCAGATCGTCCATTCTGTCGACCGCGGCGTGCTCGTTGCCCGCATCTGCCGCATCGCATGGTTCGTCCTGCTGGCTCTCTCGATCGTTCTGGGCCCGGCCCTGGGCTCGTCGGTCGCCGTAACCACGCAGGTGGTGCTTTTCCTGGCGATGTGGATCGGCCTGACCGCCGGCGGCATGCGCCAGTCACGCGTCGCGATGCAGTGGCCCACAATGATTGCCCAGGGCCAGATCGAGCAGGCCGAAGAGCAGATCGACGCGGCCCTGCGCGGCTTTACCGTGCTGTCTTCCGTGAAACTGTTGGGTCTCCATCACCTGGCCCGGATACGCCTGGGTCAGAAACGCTGGGCGGATGCGGCCACCCTCAGTCGCGGCCTGCTGCGGCATCCGCTGCGGACGCTGCCTGGTTTGTCGGCCGCCAGTTACCAGATTCTCGCCGAAGCCTCCATGCGCCTGAACGATCTCTCCGGCGCTTTTGTCGCCCTTCAACACCTTCGCCGCCAGAAATTGTCGCTGGACCAGTCGCAGGGCGTGCTGCTGCTCGAAACCGTCTATCTCGCCCGCATCGGCGCCTGGCCCAGCATGATGGATGGCATCAAGAGCAAGCTCCGCCTCGCCGAACTGATGCCGGCCGATGGCGCCGCCCTCACGCAGGGCCTGCTCGCCGTCGCCGCCCAGCGTCGCGGCCGGGAAGACTGGGCCGCCTATCTCCGCTCGCGATGCGACCTCCTCACCGACATGCCTCGCCTCGCCGTCGATGAAGTGTGTCTCCAGTCCATCTGGCCGCCCGCCGCTCCGCGACTTGAGGTCGCCCCGCCCCCTGATGCCTCCCAGGAGCCGCCTCCATGCTGATCGTCGACGCTCACCTGGATCTGGCCTCCAACGCCATTTCCGGCCGCGATGTGCTCAAGCCTGCGGCCCTTCAGCCGGCCGACAACGACGGCATCCCCACCGTCGGTCTCCCCGACCTGCGCCGTGGCCGCGTTGCCCTCATCTGCGGCACCCTCTTCTGCATGCCCGCGATCGGCGACAAGGCCGGCTATCACGATGCCCAGGAGGCTCATGCCGCCGGCACCGCCCAACTCGACTGGTATCACCACCAGGCAGCGGCGGGGGAGTTGCGCCTGGTCACCCGCCCGGCCGACCTGCCCACCTCAGCCCCCGGCACCGACCAGTACCCCATCCCCACCATCATCCTGATGGAGGGCGCTGACCCCATCCGCCAACCCTCCGAAACCGCCGAGTGGTTCGCCCGCGGCATTCGCATCGTCGGTATCGCCTGGCGGCGCACCCGCCACGCCGGCGGCACTGGCAATCCCGGCGGGCTCACTGACGAAGGCCGCGCCCTGGTTCACGAACTGGATCGCGTTGGCATCATCATCGACGTCTCGCATCTCGCCGAGCAGTCGTTCTGGGAACTGCTCGATCTCTCGCCCCGGCCGGTCATCGCATCTCACTCCAACTGCCGCGAGATCGTCCCCACCGACCGCCAACTCTCCGACCCCATGATCCGCGCCATCGTGAAGCGGGGCGGCATCATCGGCATCAACTTCTACGACAAGTTCCTCCTGCCTGCCGGCGCTGCCCGCCGCGCCACCCTTGTCGACGTCATGGATCACGCGCGCCATATCTGCGACATCGCCGGCGACTGCCTGCACGTGGGCATTGGCACCGACATGGACGGTGGCCTGGGCCGCGAGCAGATCCCCCAGGAGATCACAACGTCCGCCGACCTCCCTCGCCTCGCCGAAGCCGCCCAAACCGCCGGCTTCTGCGACCCCGACATCGCCGCCCTTATGGGCAAAAACTGGCTGGCCTTCCTCCGCGACCACCTGGCCCGGCACGACAGCGCAACTTCGCCGCACCGCGATTAATACGGACTCCAGGTGAAACGGGCACGTTCGCAGAAGTAGTAGTGCGCGGCGTCCTCGCCCGCACAGGACCATCCCACGCATCCCCCGCACATCACGGCCAGTGCGTCGGCTGCACCCGTTCCTGGTGGAATCCGTATGATATACCGCGACCTGAACAACCGTCGACTTGTCTCCCTTGCGTGGGCCTCCTTTGCTTGCGTTTACTGAGTTCCATCACCGCCACGAGATGGTCCAGGTCATTTCCGCGGCCGTCGTCTTGCCGGACTTGTCCTTGGCCGGTTCGATCCACCAGTCGTACATTGCCAGCACGCAGGGCTGGTCCACTTCGTTGCTGCCGCTGGACTTGATGACCTCCACGTTGCGGACCCGGCCGGTCTGGTCGGCGCGGACTTTCAGGACCACTGACGGGGAAGGGAGCGAGAGAAGGTCCTGCCGGCCTGCGAGGTTCAGACGGGGTCGGATGGTCTTGACCTGGCGGCCGAAGCGGGCTTCGAGTTTTCCGTTGCGGAAGACGGCCGCCCCGGTGGTGCTGAAGGCATCCGATTCGGAGTCGCTCATCGGGGCGGGGTCGGCGGCGGTGGTGCCGGCCTTGCCGGTGCCGTTGTCGCCTTGCTCGCCGGTATGGGCGATCTGCGGCTGGGGCGCTGGCGTGACCGCGGGGCGCGTGGCGCTTCGGCCGGGAGGGACGGCAGTGGAGGGCTGAGGGTTGTTGGCTAACGCCAGGAGGCTCTCGGGCTGGCTGGCGGGCCGGGTGGCGGGACTTGGCTTGTCGGCGGGGCGATCCAGGGGGCCGCGGCCCAGGGTGGTGGCGCGGTTGGGTTGGGGCGCAGGAGCCGGGGTCGCCGGGGTCGCAGGAGTCGCGGGTTGCGCGGGTGCGGCTGACCGTGGGATATCTGGCTGCGGCGTCGTGACGCCAAAGGCGCGCGGCTGCGCGGGGGTCAGGGCAGTGAGTTCGACGGGTTGGGGCGGATCGGGTTTGACGATCTCCGGGGCGATCAGTCCGGGCTCTCCGGGCGCGCCTGCGTCCTTGGAGGGGAGGTTGTTGGGGTCGCCGGTACCGGCATCATCGCGACTGATCCAGGCCTGATCCTGCGGGCCTTTGCGGGCGAGCATGGGCGTGTTGCCGGCGGAGGCGTGCATGGAGGCGCCCTTGCCCTCATGCTGGCCGAACTCGCTGTTGACCTCGGGCAGGTCTTCGATGTCAGGGAGCTTGGCCAGCGCCTTGGCTTTGGGGGCGGGCACAGTCGGGAGGGCCGCATCAGCGGGTGGCGCCGGCGGGGGAGGGAGCAAGGCCATCGCTCGTGGCGCGAGCGGGGTGGGTGGCGTCATGCGCGGGAGCGGTGGGTCGGCCGGCGGGCGGATGGGCGGAGTGGCCGCATCGGGGACCACGAGGGGTTGGCTTACAACCGCATAGCGTTGTCGGGGCAGCGGCGGTTTGTACAAGTCGCGGGTGGCCTGACGCTGGAAGACGCCGAGCATGATGTAGCTGAGCGAGCCGTGCATCAGTAGCGACAGGCAGAGTGCCAGTGTTCCAGTATGTTCCTTTCGCAGTTTCACGGATGGCTTGCTTGAGCGATTCTAGCCGGATTGGTCCGACCTCACGACGGGGCAACTGCCGCGACCCTGCCTGGCGGCGGGGTGCTGGCACCAGCCGGCCCGCTGGCGCGCGGGTACGTGTGCTTGAGATGGGCGATCGCGGCCGGGATGGTCGTAGCGACGAAGTACAGGTCGCGGGCGCGGAGTTTGATGAACTTCTCTTTGATGCCTTGCTCGATGAACGCCAGGAGTGGGCCGTAGAAGCCGTCGATGTTGAGGATGACGATGGGCTTGTCGTGGTATTTGAGTACCCGCCCGACGATCACCTCGCTGAGTTCTTCCAGTGTGCCCAGGCCGCCGGGCAGCGCGACCAGGGCATCGCCGCGGGATTCGAGCAGGGCCTTGCGCTGGCGCATGTCGTCGACGACAATCAGTTCCGTGCAGCGCTTGTCATCGTACCCCTTGCCGACCATCAGCCGCGGGGTGATGCCCACGACCCTGCCCTTGGCCGAGCGGGCACCGTCGGCGACAGCCGCCATCGAACCGAGGTAGTTGCCGCCGTAGACCAGCGTCCAGCCGGCCGACGCGATGGCGTGACCCAGTTCATGCGCAGCGGCGAGGTACGCGGGTTTGATCTCGCGGCTGCTGGAGCAATAGACGGTGACGCTGCGGATCATGATTCAAAGAGAGAGGTTGGGGATTTGCGCGCCGCGGTTGGCTTAGCGGCGCGCTTCACTCGGGCCGCCGATGCGGGCTTGGCAGGGGAAGGAGCGGGGGGGATTGGAGATTGGAAATTGGAGATTGAACAGGGCGAGGCGGTGGTCGGCGGTGCGGGCGCAGCAGTGTCTGCGGTGATGTATCCCTTCTGGCGGAAGTGAGCCAAGGCTGCGTCGACGGTGGGGAATATGGCGGTGGCGGTCTGCGTGATAAACGGCGAGGCGGCGGTCTTGCAGTGCCAGACGACGTAGACTTCCTTGCCGCCTTCATAGGCGTGCTGGAGTTCGCGCTCCACGCCGCTGGAGAGGGCGGGTTTGCCGCCGGGCAGCTCGGGGATGATGCTGACGATCATGTCGCTCTGGTCGACCATCTTGAAGTCGCGTGCGTAGGTCTGTCCCATGATGTCGCGGGCGATCTCGACGACTTCCTGGGTGGCAATGCTCACGTCGCCTGTGGCGGTTGGGTAATCGAAACGGGGCTGGCGGTCTCTCATTGCCTGCTGGGCGCGGATGTAGAACGAAGACTCGTCCAAATCGGCCGGGTCGAAGCAGATGAAGTGCTGAGCCATGGCGTCTTTGAACGACTCGATTTCGGCCAGGGCAGCCGGCTGGTCCATGACGTGGGTCATGGGGAAGGAGAGGTAGACCTTCTTCAGCTCGGCTTGGAACATGAGCCTGTCGAGCGCAACGGCTGAGGCATCAGCTCGGCCGCGGCTGAGTATGAAGAAATGGCCAAACCCGCGAGCGAACTCGGCGAGGATTTCGGTGGCCAGCAGTTCTTCCTCACGCCATACCATGATGTCCTTGAGCGTGTGCTCGACATCGTGGTCGCGCAGGAGGCGGGCGTGGACGTTTTCCACGTGGTCCAGCACCGTGACGTACAGGTCGGCGTTGAACTGGCGGATATGATCGAAGTCGAATGCGGCGAAGAGCCCGTGGTGCCAGCGGAAGGTGGCGTGGGTGTTGACCAGCACGTGGTCGTGCTGATCGGCGATACGCAGTATCTCTTTGAACACCGAGCGGCGCAGGGTGTTCAGGCGGTTGATGGGGAGATTTAGGATCCGGCCGGGCGGAACGTCGGGGGCTTCGGCGTACATCATCTGGCCGACATTGCAGACAACCAGATCCTGGCCGCGCTGGCGCGCGAGGGTTCGTACGGCCTCGATGAACGGGGCCTTGTCTATGCCGACCTGTCCGGTAACCACAACTCTCATAGGTTCCACCTCAGAAGAGAGGGCAGATTGTAGCCGCCCAAAGCAGAAGTGCCTAGCCACATCAAGGTTACAGCGAGTTCAAGAGCCGCGACGGCGGCTACCGGGCGATGGGGCGCTGCGGCGCTGGTAGTCTTGGTGATGGGCTGAGGTCCGCCGGTGAGGGCACTGGCGGCACTTGCCCGGACTTCTGGGCACAGCCTCGCCGGGCGTGCCCGAAAATCCGGGCAAGCACGAAATACGGAGCACGGAGGAGTTCGAGGGAAGGTCGGGGGGGACGCACCTGGTGCGTTTCCCTCATCACCCCGGAAAGGGGCACCAGACGATACGCTCGTCCATGAGATCGACGACACGCGATCCAGGCTCCCTGTTTGCCACTGGCCGCTGGTCTGTAGTTCGCTACCCGGTCCGCTGGAACAGCGGCGCGTGAAATCATCTCAGAACAGGCTGAAGAGGATGTAGGCGAATGGCGACGCCAGCAGCGGGCTGTCGATCACATCCAGCACGCCGCCGAATCCGGGGATGCTGCTGCCGGAATCCTTCATATCGGCATCTCGCTTCATGAGGCTTTCCAGCAGGTCGCCGGCCTGGCCGATTCCGCCGATCACCAGCCCGAATATCGCACCCTTCCACCACATCAGCCCCGGCATCCATCGGGCAAAAGACGCTCCGACGATCGCCGAAGTGATGACGCCGCAGACGAGTCCTTCCCATGTCTTGCCGGGACTGAGCCAGGGAATCAGCTTATGACGCCCCAGCGCCCTGCCCCCGAAAAACGCGCCGATATCGGTGGACTTCACCACCAGCAGAATCATCAGGAGGCTGAGCATCGTCCCGCTGAAATGGTTCGACTGCTTCACCCGCAGCGCCATCAGGAACCATGCCTGCACGCCGACGTAAAGCGTCGCCAGCACGGTGCCTGCCATATGGTGAATCGCCTGCTGCGCCTGCTTGAGCCTGGCGCGTCGTAAAGCGGCAGAGAACATCACGAATACCAGGATCAGCGCCAGGGTCGATGTGCTGATCTTCCCAAACTGCGGGAACTGCAGGGCAAACGCGTGCAATATCAGCATGCTGCACCCCATGCTGGCGATCAGGCGATAGGGCCGAACCTGCACGGCCGCGAAGAGCCGGGCAAGTTCCACGACGGCCGGCGGGGCGATGGCCAGCAGGATCACCAGCAGGCCCGACCCCTTGATGCCGCGGCCGTCCAGTGAGGCAAACATCCCCCGCGTGTGGACCTCGATGTAGTTGTCCAGCACCAGTAGCCCGATCAGCGCCCCCAGCATGAGCGGGCCATAGGTCAGTCGATTTCGCAGGGCTCTTTCCATTGGTCGGGGAGTGTAACGGCAACGGTCCGGGTATCCAAAGCCGGGCACTCCCTCTCGCCAGCCAGACCGTTTTTGCGACACGCGGCGACTCTCGTCTTGACTGGGGGCGATGACGGCACGAAACTGGACGACCGGTGGAGAATCTACAAGCGGAAGGGACCAGCGGATGCCGGTTTACACTCGTTGCCCACAATGCGGCAAGGCCTATGCGGCAGAAGACAATATGGCCGGACAGGAAGTCCTCTGCCGCAAGTGCGGCGCGGGTTTCCGTCTGCCCGCTCCCGGCGCTGACAGCAATGTGATGGCAGAGCTTACCTCACCGGGCGGATCGTCCCGGCAGGATCTCTCCGATACGGACACCCCCGGCGCTTTGGGCTCCGGCACCGCCAAGGTCGAGACATTTGACAGTGGCATGAAGGAGCGGGGGGTCGGGTCAGCCAAGTCGCGACTGGATGTCAACGGCCCGGTGGACGCTTATGATCTAGGCGGAACGCCCGCGGCCAGGGCGATGGGAGAGAGCCCGCCGTTTGATTTTCCGATGGCGGCCGATCTGGATCGCTGGTTGCCCAAACTCATCATTTCCCTGATGCTCCTCTGGACCGGTTGGCAGGCATCCGGCTGGACGCCGGTGCACCCCAGCGATACGACGGAGACAGCAGGACGCGCCCAGCCGTCATGGTCGTGGTTTCTGCTGGCTGGCTGGCTGCTGATCGTCTACCTGGTGGTCTGGCTGCCGATCGTCTCGGCATCGGTGCGTCGGGCGATGGCCCAGATGTCTCTGCGCATTCCGCTTCCTCGCATGGCGCGGGTGGCGACGATTGCGGTGCTGCCCTTCGCGGTTGGTGCGGTCTTCTGGCTGACCGGCGAGTCGATTGCATCGCTGATCACCGGAGTGATCCTCGGCTGCATTCCCGCCGGCGGAGCGGCGTTTTTCCTGCTGCGCTTGCGCGACCGGCAGATCGTCCAGGCCCTGGCACCGATCATGACCGGCATCGCAATCGCCGCCGTGATCAGTGCGGGCCTGACCTGGGGCGTCAGCAGCTTCCTGGGTACCACGCTCAGGACATACAAGATGACGGACGTCTTTGCCGGCAGCCCCTTGGGTCCATGCCTGACCTGGCCCGCGCACAAGCTGGCGACAGCGGACCCGGGCCCAAGATCCACCCCCGGCACCGCAAACCCCACTCGCCCGGCCGGCACCGGACAGCCTCGCCCCAAGACCCAGACGGCGATCGCCGTCGCGTCGCCGCTGGTCGAACGTATCGAGCCGGTCAGCGTGGGTGACGATTTTGATGCTGCGGTCTTCCCGAGGCAGCCGAGCGAGAATTTCGACATGTCGGTTGTTCCTCCCAAGGCACGCGACTTTGTCGCCATCCAGCGACGCGGCAAGACCGAAGAGACGGTCGACCTGATGTTCGTGGGCGAGGCGCCTGTGCTGGCGACCGCCAAGTTCGCGGCCGAGGAAGCCCTCGGCGAAGTGGCGCTCTCCGGCGACGGACGATCCCTGGCAAGGCTCGCCAGTTTCCCGCGGCTGTCCGTGCACGTGTGGTCGTTCACGACCGGACGCGTGGCCCGCTGGTTTGATCTTACCCGCGACGGCGGCCCTTATCGCATCGTCGGCTTTAGCGCGCGAGGCGAGATCCTTGTCCAGTCGGCTCGCGCACTGCGCGGCACTGAACGCGTGGCGGGGCTGAGCCTCGAATGGCTCGACCCGCAAACCGGTGGCCGCCGACCCGCGATGGACCTGCCCGGGTCGTATTCGCCGGTGGTGACCTACACTCGCGACCTTTCCCACGTCGCGGTCATCAATACCGCCCGCGAGACGCCCGTGCTGGAGATATACCAGGTGCCCGCCACGGGCCTGCCGGCCGCGGCGACCCAGATACTTCTGGACGGCGTGGATGCCGCGCTGGCGGCTCGGCCTTCGGCGGTTGCGTTGTCACCGGACCACACGCGGGTCGCGGTGACATTCGAGCAGAAGGGCCAGTTGGTGCTGATGCTATGGGACGCCGCCACCGGCACGTCGCTGGCGAACTATGTCTTCCCCGGCGGACTGGATCTTCCCGCCAGCGCGCAGGTGAATCCGCAGCGGTCACTGATCTGGCTCGCGGACCCCAGCGTCCTGCTCTACGCCGGCAACGTCGCATTCGATCCGAATACCGGCCGGTGTTTCGGCTCTCTCGCACTCGGCGACGTCGTGCAAGTGCTGCCCATCGGCGGGCGAAGCATGTGGGTCGAACTGGTGGAGGCTGGCGGCCGGCATCGGCTGGTGAAGGTCAAGCTATCACCTCAGGTCAGCCCCGCGAACCAGCCCACCACGCGCGCTGGCGCGGTGGAAATGTTCAGGTGAGTGCAGGCCGGCTCAGGGCCGGTACACCAACAACCGTCCGGCTCAGAGAGGCCAACCCCCTCCAAGCCTCCCCCTTGGGGGAGGAGTAAGAAGAGATGCTCGCGCCATTCCTGCCAGTTATTGATCCGCCGGTCCTCAGGGACTGCAGCACCCATCGCTCCGCCGCGGCACGGGCTTGCAGCGACGCGCCGCCGTTGCGGCCCGTCGGGCCGGGGCTGAGATCGGGCGGTGGTGCCTATGCCATGTTCGTCGGCCACTCGCCGGCAAAGACTTCCACGGCCGGGCCGGTCATGTAGACGCAGTTGTCGCTTTCTCGCCATTCCAACTGCAGGTCGCCGCCGGGGAGGTGAACCAGGATCTTGCGATCGGTCCGACCGGTGAGGACGCCCGCAACGCACACGGCGCATGCTCCGGTGCCGCAGGCCAGCGTCACCCCGCTGCCGCGTTCCCAGGTCCGCATGGTGACCTCGCCCTGTGAATGCACCTGCACCCAGTGAGCGTTGATCCGACGCGGAAACGCCGGGTGGTTCTCAACTCGCGGGCCCAACCGCTCAAGGTCGACAGGCTTCACGTCGGCGACAAATCCCACGGCGTGGGGATTGCCCATCGAGACCAGCGTGGCATCAATGTGATCCACCTCGCCGCCCAGGGCAATATGGAATTCGTGGGTGCCCGCGATCTTCTGCAGCAGGCTGACGTCGGCCGGGATGCGCGGCAGTTCAAGGATCGGCTGGCCCATGTTGACGGTCGCCTCAGCGACCTTGGCATCGTCGCCCAGGGTGAGCGACAGGCTCAGCACGCCTCGGCCGGTCTCGATCCTCATCGGATTGCGCTTTGTCAGCCCGTGATCCCAGGCGAGCTTGGCGACGCAGCGAATGCCGTTGCCGCACATCTCGGATTCCGAGCCGTCGGCGTTGAACATGCGCATGCGCACGTCGGCGACCTTGGAGGGCAGGACCATGATCAGGCCGTCGGAACCGATTCCGAAATGTCGATCAGAAACCGTAACTGCCAGCGCAGCGGGATCGACCACGTTTTCGGCAAAGCCGTTAACGTAGACATAGTCGTTGCCGATACCCTGCATCTTCATGAACTTCATGTTGACCTAGGATAGCGTGGTTCAGGGAAACTTTCGACCTACAGCCCCAGCACGTCGGCCATGGTGTAGCGGCCGGGGGCCTTGCCGGTGAGCCAGAGGGCGGCTTTGAGCGCCCCGTGGGCGAAGGTGTCGCGCGTGGTGGCGGTGTGGGTCAGTTCCAGACGCTCGCCGAGGGCACCGAAGTAGACGGTGTGCTTGCCGACCTCATCGCCGACTCGCAGAGCCTGCATGCCGATGTCGCCGCGTTTGCGGGGGCAATCGTCGCCGTGGCGGTCGAAGACCAGCGAGTTGTGGGTCTTGCCGGTGGCGTTCAGGATCGCATCGGCGATGCCCATCGCCGTGCCCGAAGGGGCATCCCTCTTGAAGCGATGGTGCAGTTCGGTGATCTCCAGGTCATAGTCATCGCCGAGGCTCTTGGCCATCTGGGCGGCGATCTTGAACAGGAGATTCACGCCCAGGCTCATGTTGGGGGATTGGATGATGGCGATGTCCTTCGCCGCCTCGTCGATCAAGGCATGGTCCTGTGCCTGCAGACCCGTCGTTCCGATCACCATGGCGATCTTCTTCGCCCGGCAGGTTGCGATCAGCGTCCGCGTAGCCGCTGGAACAGTGAAGTCGATGATGACGTCCGGTGCCGCCGTCAGTTCAGTGCCGATGGCGACGCCCAGCGACTCGATGCCGGCGAGTGCGCCGGCGTCCCTGCCGATGGCCGGAACGCCGGGGCGTTCGGTGGCGGCGACGAGCGTGAGCTGGTCGTACTGCTTCGACAACGCTACCAGTCGCATGCCCATCCGGCCGGCGGCTCCTGTTACTGCTATGCTGGTCATGGTTTCATTCCGTCTGTCTTGCACGATGATTCTCGTTCTCGCATTCAGCCCGCTGGGAGAAGCGAATGGATGCGAGGAAGCGTACCGGCAAGTCTGGCTATTGGCAAAATCGGCGCAGGCGACTTCGGCCGAGGAAACAACGCGAAATGGTATGCGTCTGCCCTGAGACAACGTTTTCGGGTGAGGCCTGTTGCCGGCTCTGGTTGAATGTGAGACACGTACAAGATATTGTACGGCTATGAACACGATGACCTACTCCGAAGCACGCTCCCAACTGGCGGCGACCATCATGAAAGTGTGCCGCGACCATGCGCCCGTGACGATTACCCGAAAGCGGGAGAACGCGGTGGTCATGATGTCGCTGGAGGACTACGAGTCGCTCAGCGAAACATGCTACTTGCTGCGCAGCCCGGCCAATGCACGGCGGCTTCTGCGGTCCATAGGGCAACTGGTGGCGGGCAAAGGCACGGAAAGGAAACTGGCCGAATGAGACTGATCTTCTCTGACCTGGCATGGGAGGACTACCTCTACTGGCAGCAGACCGATGCCCGAACCGTTAAGCGAGTGAATGAACTCATTCGCGACATCCAGCGCAACGGGAACACAGGAATCGGTAAGCCCGAACCGCTGAAGCATGCACTGGCGGGTTACTGGTCGCGCCGGATCGACCAGGAGCACCGGATCGTCTACCGCATCGAAGGGCGCGACGTCCTGATCGCGCAGCTTCGGTATCATTATTAGTCAGTCCCGAGCCGTACAGACGGTGGCAGGGGACACCCGCGCAGGATTCCGTCAGCCGTTAATCGCTTTCAGAATCGCATCGAGATCGTCGGCCACCTGGACCGGCTGATTGGCCAGCGTGCCATGGGGCACGCGGCGCGGAGCCAGGTCCTGGGCGGCTTTCATGTCGATGCCCGTGTGGTATTTCACCGTGGCGTTGGGATCTTTGAGCTCGTGCCCGGTCAGGATGCAGACCACGCTCTCGCTGGGCGAGATGATCTGCTCGGCCATGAGCTTCTGCACGCCGGCGACGGTCGCAGCGCTGGCCGGCTCGCAGCCGAAGCCCCAACGGGCGACCTTGGCCCGGGCTTCGAGAATCTCGTCGTCGCTCACTTCACGCACCACGCCGTTCATCACATCCAGGGCTCGCAGGGCCTTGGGCAGATTCACCGGCCGGCTGATTTCGATCGCGCTGGCGATGGTGTGCGGCTTGTAGTGGCTCTCGTCCATGGCCGCGTAGAGCTTGCCGATCTTTTCGCAATCGACGTTGCCGCTGTTCCACTTGAGGCCCTGGCGGGTGACCAGTTCGCTCAGCGTGTTGGCGCCCGAGGCGTTGATGATCGCAAGCCGGGGGATCTTCTTGATCAGCCCCAGGTGCTGAAGCTCCATGAACGCCTTGCCGAAGGCCGAGCAGTTGCCGAGGTTGCCGCCGGGAACGACGATCCAGTCCGGGGGTTCCCAGCCGCGGGCCTCGAGCACGCGGAACATGATCGACTTCTGCCCTTCGAGGCGGAAGGGGTTGACGCTGTTCATCAGGTAGATGCCGTTTTTCGCTTCGGCGGCGATCTGGCGGATGCGGCGGAGGCAGTCGTCAAAATCCCCCTGGATCTGGAGGGTCAGAGCCCCGTAGTCCAGCGCCTGCGACAGTTTGCCGATGGCGATCTTGCCGGTGCCGATGAACACGATGCCCTTGAAGCCCGAGAGCGAGGCATACATCGCCAGGCTGGCGGAGGTGTTGCCGGTGGAGGCGCAGGCGACCTTGGCGGCACCCGCCATTTTGGCGTGGGTGAAGGCGGCCGTCATGCCGTTGTCTTTGAAGCTGCCCGAGGGGTTCAGTCCTTCGTATTGCAGGTAAAGGTTGCCCTGCTTCATGCCTATCTGTTTGGCGAGCAGGTCGGCTTGCTGGAGGAGTGTGCGGCCTTCGCCGATGGTGACGATGTCGTCCTCGGTGCGGTAGAAGGGCATCAGTTCGCGGAATCGCCAGACGCCGGAGAAATCAAGCCGGCCGGAGGACTGAAGGCCCTTGGTCATCCAGCGATGCTCAAAAGCAGCGAGGCTCTTGGGCACGGGGAGGCGGTCCCAGTCGTAGGTGATATCCAGCAGGCTCTTGCAGGCGGGGCAGGACGTATGGACTTCCTCGATGCCGTAGGTGGCAGCGCAGGCGGGATTCGTGCATTTTTGAAAAGCAGCGTCTTTCATAGCGAGCGGAAAGGTAAGGTCGGCACGGGGGTTTGTCCAACGCGGGGGAGGGTTAGATTTACCACGAAGCGACGAAGTGTCAAGCGACAATTATAATTAGGCGTCAGCGACAATTAGAATCCC
>JBBQTU010000063.1:0-18161 GCA_038213005.1 Tepidisphaerales bacterium
GTCTGCGTCAGGGAGCGTTCTTGTCGCTGTAGTGGCTTTCTGTTGCCCTGCGCCCCCATGCAGCCAAAGCCCGCTCGCAGCCGCCGCCGCCGCATTTTCAAATCGGCCAGATTCCAGCATTTTCACGCCGGCGCTGACAACCTGTGGCACGCCCGCCCCCGGGCGCTGCCCTCGTGACGTCGCGAGGCGTGTCCATTATGCGAGAGGCATAACCTGGGGTTCCGGGCCCGGCACGGCCAAGACTTGTGTGCAGCACCGAGGGCGTTGCCCTGGGCTCAAGAATGTCGCACCGTTGGTGCTGAAGACATCAGGCTGCGCAGCTCGGATATGCGCCGCGACACGCTTTAGTCGCGAGGATGCGACTGCGCATCGTCGTGGCGGGCTTCCATGTGCTGGCGGAGATTGGTGACGATGACGCCGCACATGGGACAGGTCTTGGGGCCTTGGGCGGCGGCACCAAAGGGGCGTCGGCGGTCGCTGGGGCGTGGGCCAGGGCCGAAATGGCCGACGGGACCGCCTCTGGGAGGTTGTCGCCGATCGCGAGCGTTGGAGTGAAACTTGCCTTTCATGGACTAAACTCTATCTGAATACGCGCGACCGCGCAAAAAACGCTAGTCGGGCTGTGGTGAAGGTGCCGGTCGCGCCAGTCGATACGAGCGACGGGCAGTGCCAGTTGGCGGGTCAGGACCGGAACAACGGAGAGTTTTATAAGGAATCTACCGATTTCGCAAGACATGGGGGCAAGATAAGCGAAAAGGGGCGTGCCCGTTTTTTCGGGCAGATGCAAGTTGCGCGTCAGTGGGTGGGTGTTGAAAGCGGTGTCGCCCTTTCAGGGCTCATTCAGGGTGAATGGTTCTTACCCAGGGCTGCGCGAGTACGCTTACCCTGGGCTTAAGAATGCCGCCCCGTTGGGGCTAAGATATCGCGTGCCCGGAAAAATGGGCACGCCCGCGCAAAAGACAGCGTACGCGGAAATTTACAGGTGGCGGTTCTCCTGCGATACTGCCGGGTCAAGCTGCGGAGCCCGGAGGATCGGGCAGGCGGCGGGGTTGAGGACTTATGGATAATACGATTCGCGAGTTTGCCACGCAGGTGATCCGGTCTGAGGCGTCGGCGGTGGCCGGCATGCTGCTGGCGGTCAACGACGATTTTGAGCGGGCGGTGCGCCTGATCCTGGGGTGCGATGCCTCCGTGGTGGCGACCGGGATGGGCAAGGCGGGGCACATTGCCAGAAAGCTGTCGGCGACGCTGGCCAGCACGGGGACGCCGAGCCATTTTCTTTCGCCGGCCGATGCGGTGCATGGCGATCTGGGCAGTGTGCGAGACGGCGATGTGGTGCTGATGCTCTCCACCAGCGGCGAGAGCGAGGAGATACTGCGGATATTGTCGATTGTGAAGAAGCTTGGCCGGCCGGTCATCGCGATGACGGGGTCTAAGGGCAACTCGCTGGGGCGGTATGCCGATGCCGTGCTGGAACTGGGCAGGATCGAAGAGGCCTGTCCGCTGGGGCTGGCTCCCAGTGCGTCGACGACGGCGATGTTGGCGCTGGGCGATGCGCTGGCGCTGACGGTGATGAAGGTGCGGAACTTCTCTGCGGAGGATTTCGCCCGGTTCCACCCGGCCGGACAATTGGGGCGTAAGCTGATCCGTGTGAGAGAGGCGATGACTTTCCGGCTGGGTGAGAATCTGCCGGTGAGTTCGGACGAGCTGACCGTGGCGGCGGTGCTGCACCAGGCGAGTCAGATCAAGCGTCGCAGCGGCGCGGTGATCCTGGCCGGTAAGGATGGGCGGCTCAGCGGGCTGTTTACGGACGGGGATCTGCGGCGATTATTGACCGGAGACAGTACGGCGGGGCTCAATCGCAAGATCTCCGAGGTGATGACGCGGAACCCGAAGCGGATCAACGCCGATCACCTGGCAAGCGAGGCAATGGCGGTCTTGCGACAATACCGAATCGACGAGTTGCCGGTGGTGGACGACGATGACCGGCCGGTGGGGCTGATAGACGTGCAGGACCTGGTGGTCCTGAAGATGTTCGACGTGGACGACGGGAACTAGCAGGATTGGCTAACGCGAGTACAGGTGCGTTAGCCAGGGACCCCCTCCCTAACCCTCGGGGAGGGGACCGGAGCAGCGTCACGATCCCAGGTTGCGGCAGTTCCAGATGCCGCAACCAGCCGAGAAGGAGAAAGACAGCACGATGCGCACCATTATCCTGATCGTCCTGACCGTCGTTGTACTTGTGGGCGGCTTCTCGTTGTACCAGTGGCAGCAGGGGCCGCTGGCATACCAGGCGGGGAAGAAGCCTGTGATTCAGTCGGCCGCGTCACCGGGCGATGATGTGCGGGTAGGCAGCCTGGGCAGCGGCAAGGACGTTTGGGCGGTGAAGTCGGACCGCGACACGGGACTGCCGATCCTGCGGTTTCGAGCGAAGGATTATCAGCCGCAGGTAGACGGGCGCGTGAAGGTGGACCATCCGCAGGCACTTTTCTTTTTGGGCGCGGACCGGAGCAGGATCGTCTGCATCGAAGGGAACACCGGCTGGGTGGCCCTGCATGGGGAAGGGCCCAGGGTCCGCCACGATCTGACGGCGGCCGCCCCGATGGAGACGCCGACGCGAGGCGACTTGCTGGAAGTGAAGGTGCGGTACTTCCTGTCGCAGGCTGCGATGGATGCCAACGATCCTGAGGCGACACTGGAACTGCACCACGTATCGTTTGACGTTGAAACCTATCGCATCGCCAGCGAGGCGTTCACCGATGAGCAGGGACGTCGGGTTGAGGCTGACGAGGTGCCGATCCATGTGATTGGCAAGGATTTCGACTTTGACGGCCGGGGTCTTCAGTTGCGGTGGGACGAGTTTGACCAGCGATTGCAGAGTCTGCGCGTGGCCAAGGGCGAGCGACTGACTATCAAGCATCCGAGGGATTTTCGTTTTCCCGGCGCGCAGGGCGCGGAAGCCAGGGCGGTGGGTTCGCGGGCGGTGGGCGAGCCGATCGCGGCGGCGGGCAAACAGGGGGTTGCGCCGGCGGTCCGGGCGGCGAGACAGAAGCCCAGCGATGTGTACCGCGCGACATTCCACGACGGCGTGAAGGTCACACAGTCGAATCAGCAGTTGGCGCAGGGGGCGGCGATGAACCTGGATTTCCTGTCGGCCGAACCCAAGGAGGCGAAGGCTTCGGCTACGCAGGCCTCTACATCGCCCAGCCGGGCAGGGGCAGGGGCAGGGGCCGCGACGGAGCCAGGGGCGGCCGGGTCGAGTGTGGCCGGGGCATCGCCGACTTCGTCGCCCTCGCCCTCGCCCGCGGCGGACGTGAAGGAGAATGCCCCGATCATCGTCACGTGGACGGGTGAGTTCACGGTCAACGTGGCGCCGCCGGCGGCGATCTTTCCGAGGACCAGGGATGATGCAGTGATCGAGCTTGTTGGCCCCGACGCGGTGATCACGGCCGACGGCAACCGCCTGGAGGCCGATCGCGCACTCTATCACGTGGGGCCCAAGGTGGCGTATGCGAGGGGGAGCGAGAAGTTGCCGGTGAAGTTCACCGATGCGCGCGGCAGCACGATCATCTCGGAATCACTTGAGTATTCGCTGGGAACTCCGGCTAAGAAGATGCCGGCGTGGGCGATGCTGTCGGGCAAGAGTTCGGCGGTTATCCCGACGGATATCGAGGGCAAGGCGGAGACGATGCGAGCGAGCTGGTCGAAGGTGTGTACGCTGCATTTCGCCCCAGGCGATGGCAAGGGCAGCGGGCAGATTGAGATGGTTGAGATGACCGGCGCGGTGAGTATCGAGCATCCTCAGATCCGGCGATTCAAGGCCGAGAAGCTCGTGCTGCAATTTGATCCCAAGATGGCGCCCAAGGGGGCTGATCCCAGAACGCTGGCGGGTCAGACGATCCGGAAGATAGCGGCCGAGGGCGATGTCGATGCGCTGCTGGCGGACACCGAAGGCAAGACCAGCGCCATCCAGTGCCAGGTGATGAAACTGGACACGGCGATTGCGTCCAATGGGAAGCTGTACCCCACGCGGATCGAGGCGCACGGGAAGGTCGTGGCGGGGGATCTGGCAGAGCAGGCCGGGGAACTGAGGCAGGAGATCAGGGCGGAGAACCTGGTGGCGTCGCTGGTGCCCGGCGGAGTGGCGGGGGGCGGTGACAAGATTGACATCGGTGGGCTGAAGGACCTGGCGGCGGATGGCGACGTGAGCGTCACATCGTCCGATGGCGGGAAACTGGAGGCGGAGAAGCTCACCATTATAGATGTCAAAGAGGGTCAGCCGAAGCTGGTTCGTATTGAAGGCAAAGAAGGCGGCATGGCGACCGTTTCGCAGAAGGGGCGGGGGAACCTGACAGGGCACGTGATCGAACTGAACCTGCCTGACGAATATGCACACGTGATCGGCGCCGGCTCGATGCGGCTTGCCGAGGCTGGCACGCCGGCACATGCGGCCATGCCCATGCAGGTGGCATGGACGAAGGAGGCGGTGGTCGACGGGAAAGGCAATCGGGCGGTGATCGATGGCAAGGTGGCCGTGACCTATCTCGCATCGGACGGTTCGACCAATAATGCGTGGGGCGAGCGGGCTGATATCCGGATGGAGACGCGGAAGGTCGTTAGCCCGAAGCCGAAGAAGCAGGGGCGGATCAGCTTCCTGGGCGACCGATTCTGTGAGCATCTGGAACTGACCTCGGCATCGGCGGCCGAGGATGTGCAGGTGCAGTCAGTGCTGCCGGCGGAGGATGGGACGCTGATCCGGCAGATGAACGTGCTGGGTCCGAAGCTGATCTGCGAGTTTGCCGAAGAGGCACGGGCGGGTACGCAGGTAGTGGTGCTGCAGGGAATGACGGTGCCGGCCGGGAAGGACAGGCCGGGGCGGATGCTGTATGTGGATCTCCCGCAGACGGCGCGCAGGGTGGTGGCGACCAAACCGGGTCTGGAATCCAAGGGGCTGCACGGGGCGACGGCGTTCTCGTGGAAGGACAAGATGGTGTATGAGCGTCCCAATGGGACGCTGTCGATGCTGGGGGATGTGGTGATCCGGCACGAGCCCAAGGACCGGGGTGCGGAGGCGTTTGACGTGACTGCCCAGCGGGTGACTGCGTACATGGCCGAGCAGCGGGATGTAGGTGGACGGTCGCCGGCGGCGTCGAAGTCCAACCCGGATATGGTGATGCCGACGATGGCGTTGAAGCGCATGGTGGCCGAGGGGACGCCGCTGCGGTTTGTACGGCAGGATCTGGAATTCACGGCTCCCCTGGTGGAGTTCAATCCGATCACCAGCCTGGCGATTGCTCACAGCACGGACCGAATGCCGGTGCACGTGGACAAGGGGATGAGCCGGGGCGATTTCCGCGAGGTGCAGGTCAACACCGAGACGCAGATGGTGAAGCTGCTGGACGCGGGGATGACGGGGCGGAAGTAGATATTGCCTGGTGCGTCATCGGCCGCGGAGTCGTTAAGGCAGTTCGGGTCGCACCATGGAGGCGGTTTCACCACGAAGCGACGAAGATGGCGAAGGGATTCCTGACTGGCCGAGACCTGGTCGGCGCGGCAACGGGATCGTGTCATTCGTTCGCTGTGGTTGCGAGGCCATCTTTGCCGCGCATCACTTCGTCGCTTCGTTGCTTCGTCGCTTCGTGGTTAACTCGAGGAGCAGCGATCTTCATATGCGGCGCGGTTGTGGCGCATCGCATCACGCGTCCGGCGCCGGCAGTTGCGCGGGGGCGGGTTTGCGGTAGCGGGTGAATGAGAGGTAGAAGTAGATCGCGCACGCCAGGAGAACCGCCCAGGAGATGTCGGGGCGGATGCGGGCGAGGAAGAGGGCGAAGTCGTGGTTGAAGATCGGGTGGGCGAGATCCATGCCCCACCTGACGCTGACACCGTTGGCCATCATCATGCAGTCGGCGGTTTGGGCGGCGGTGAGCAGGATCAGGAATACATCCAGAAGCCCCAGGCCCAGGCTTGCTCCTACCGCACACGCGCCTGTGCCGGCGGCGAATAGCAGATAGCGCTCGTGGATCTGCGCCGGGATTGTGTAGAACAGCATCCAGGGGGTGACGATGGCGATGAGAAAGTTGCGGTCCTTGCGCCGCCACTGGATGGCGATCGCGAGGCAGGCCGCGACCAGGAGGATGGCGTAGATGCCCAGGAGCAGGTTACGCAGTTCGATGTCGATGGCGACGGCGGGTGAGCTTCCGATCCAGTTGGCCGGGATGGTCCAGGCGATATCGTGGATGCTCGTCCAGCCGAAGCGGCCTTGGAGCAGGGCGCAGAGATTGTTGCCAGGGCCGATGACCATGTCGGTGTGCCGCTGGGTGCCGTACATGAAGCCGAGTTCCCACCAGGCGGTGCCGGCTCCGAAGAAGGCGATGCACAGGAGCAGCGTTGCGCCAATCGTGGCGGCAATTACATAGAGCTTGCCGCGCCACGCGAGATGCCACGCCAGGACGGTGGCGAGGGTGCTCGCTGCGAGGAGTGTGAGGACGGCGAGAAGACTGTGGCCACCGCGCAGGACCGGCCAACTGATGGCGCCGATTGCGACTCCCGCGACCGCGAGAAAACAGACACGCGGGAGGCGGTCTTTGAGATTGGTCCGAATGCCCACGAGGATGAGGGCGAGGGCTGACCCGGCAACCCAGAGGACGGCCGGCCAATTGACGGCGCGGAGAGGGCTGGCGACGTCCGGGCGGGTGGTGAGCATCCAGCCGGAGGCGATGATCGCGAAGGCGAAGACGAAGCCGCTGATCCACTTGAGGGCATTGCGCAGTTGGAGGGCAAAGAGTGGCCAGAGGATGAACATGGCGGCCACGAAGAGCTGTTGCCCTTTGAACATCGCCCCGATGCCCAGAACCAAGCCGGCGAGGAACCAGTAGTCCCAGCAGCACAGGAGGACGGCCCAAAGGAAGAAGGGGACGACCCACGAATCCCAGCTTGGCCAGCCGTGGGCGCTGATGATCATCGCGGGGCTGAACCACACGAGGATAAATGCCAGGGTCGCGCGGAAGATCCCAACCCACGGGCCGGGCCGGGGCTTTTCGCTGGCATCGGGCAGCAGACTTCGCGGCTGCCAGGTGCGGCGAAGCCAGTGATGGACAATCAGGAAGGCGGCGATCGCGGATGCCAGTTCCAGGGCGGTGTTGAAGTACATCAGGAACGCATTGAACCTGTGGCTGGGCAACCACTGGGGGGTGCCGGGGTAGGCGCGCTGCGTCCGGGTTGCCCATACCTCGAACACAGCCAGTCGCAGAGGGCTGTAGTTGATCTTGTGCGCTTCGTCGGGCTGGGCGGCAACATGGTTTTCGTAGACGTTGAGGAAACCTGCTTGTAGCGCCTGTTGGCCGAATTCGTAGTTGCGATGAATGTCGCCGAGGAACCGGATCGGCTGGGTGTAGTCCCAGGCGTAGCGCCTGAGGTTCGCTCCTTCGAACACCATCGCGACCATCAGCTCGATGAACAGGATCCAGAGGCCGATGCGCCAGAGCCGCCGGCCGCGCGAGGGCTTCGTCGTGCTCGCGGAGTCTGTGGTGGTGACGGGCTGGGTCATGTTTGGAGGTCCTAAAGAGACGTGCAACCGCGAAGTCGCGAAGAGCGCGAAGTAAAACGCGAAGAAGATTTGAAGGATTTCTCCTCCTTCGCGTCGCTCTTCGCGTTCTTTGCGCCTTCGCGGTTCATCTGTTACCTTGTCCGGCTACAGCTTTGCCAGTTCGGCCTTGGCATCGGCGAGCTGCTTCTGGGTTTGCTCAACCAGATGCGGCGGGGCCTTGGCTATGTATCCCGCATTACCGAGGCGGCCCTCAAGTGTTGCGATGAGCTTGGCCAGGTCTTCTCCCCGCTTGGCAACCCGCTGCTTCTCGGCGTCGGCGTCGATCATGCCGGCGATGAAGATATCGCAGTTGCCGGCCGACGTGCGGACGGCGTCGGCGGGGGCGGGAGCGGCGACTTTGACCGCCTGCAGTTCGCAGGTTGCCAGGAGCGCAATGGTCTGCTGGTTGGCCAGGAGTATCTTCGCGGATGGCTCGTCGATTGCGGCAATCGTGACCTGCACGACTCGCTTGAGGTCGACCTTGTGCTCGTTGCGGACGTTGCGGATGGCGACGATGGTTTCCTGGAGGAGGGTGAAGTCCTTTTCCACGCGGTCATCGATCAGCGAGGCGCTGGGCGTTGGCCAGGCGGCCTTGATCAGGAGCTTGGCGGCCGGTGCATTCACCAGACCGGGGAGGCTGCGGTCAGTGACGACATCGTTGAGCTTCCACCAGATGGTTTCGGTGATGAAGGGGATGACGGGGTGCATCAGTCTCAGGGACTGATCGAGGGCGGCGGCGAGGACGGGGGCGGTGATGGCCGCCTGCCTGGGGTCCTTGAGGGTGGGCTTGACGATCTCGACGTACCAGTCGCAGAAGTCCCGCCAGAAGAATTCGTAGCAGACGTGGGCGTAATGGTCGAAGCGGAAGCTGGCCAGGGCGGCGTTGGCTTCGGCGACGGTGCGGGCGAGTCGTGAGAGGAGCCAGCGGTCGGCGAGTGAAAGATCGGCGAGGTTGATTGTTGATTGTTGATTGAGAAGAGGGCACGCGGATTCCAGGTTGGCCAGCGCGAAGCGGCTGGCATTCCAGAGTTTGTTGCAGAAGTTTCGGCCAAAGTCGAACTTGTCGGAGGTGTTCCGGCCATCGGGCAGCTTCTTGACCGGCAGACGCACATCCTGCGTCTCGGTGGCCATGGTGGTGAGGGTGAATCGCAGGGCATCAGCGCCGTGGGTGTCGATGATCTCGACAGGGTCCACGCCGTTGCCCTTGGACTTGCTCATCCGCTCGCCCTTGCCATCGAGGATGGTGGGATTGATGGCGACGTGGGCGAAGGGGATGTGCCTAATGATCTCCGATTTGCGATCGGAGATCTTCGTTTTGGCTTCCTCGGCCGTCTGGCTGGTCCAGCGATTCTCGCCCATGTTGTAGAGGTTCATCATGACCATGCGGGCGACCCAGAGCGTAATGATGTCGCGGGCGGTGATGAGGACGGTGGTCGGGTTCCACTTGGCGAGGTCGGGCGTCTTCTCCGGCCAGCCAAGGGTGGAGTGAGGCCAGAGGGCGGAGGAGAACCAGGTGTCCAGGACGTCGGGGTCTTGGATGAATCCATCTCTCTCGAGAATCGTGGAAATCTTGCCCGTGACGAGATCGCCACATGTGTCATCGCCAAGGCAGACAAGCACGAAATATCTGCCGTCAGACTCATGCAGTCTGGCTGCGTTGTTTTCGCATTCGAATGACTTCGACATCTCCTGCATAATCGTCGTGGCTTCGGCTCGCGTCCCAAACTCCTTGGACCAGATTGGAATCCGGTGTCCCCACCAGAGCTGGCGGCTGATGGGCCAGTCACGCTTCTCGCCAAGCCAGGCGAGGTACTGCTGGGCGTGGCGTTCGGGGTGGAATTTCACGAGGCCCTGGCGGACGACTTCGAGGGCTGGCTCGGCCAGGGGTGCCATGTGGACGAACCACTGGTCGGAGAGGTAGGGCTCGATGGCCGTCTTGGAGCGGTCGGAATGGCCGACCTGGGTTTCGTAGGGCTCTTCCTTGACGAGCAGGCCCTGGTGGGTGAGGTCCTCGACGACCTTCTTGCGGCCGAGGTCGCGGCGCATGCCTTTGTAGGTTCCGGCGTTTTCGTTGAGGGTGCCATCGGAATTGAGGATATTGATCAGGTCGATCTGGTCGGCCTTGCCCTGATGGCGTTGCCAGACGGCGTAGTCGTTGGGGTCGTGGGCGGGGGTGACTTTCACGCAGCCGGTGCCGAATTTGGGGTCGACGAGAATGTCGTCGGCGATGATGGGGATCAGGCGATTGGTGAGGGGGAGCTTGACGAATTTGCCGATGGCCCAGTTCCAGCGGGGGTCGGCGGAGTTCACGGCGACGGCGGTGTCGCCGAGCATGGTTTCTGGCCGAGTGGTTGCCACGACCAAGTGGTCAGGCCTACCTCCTCCCTCACCCACCCCCAAGGGGGAGGGGATAGAACCACTCCCTCCCCCTTGGGGGAGGGTTGGGGAGGGGGTTCTCCCCCCTTCGTCGCTTCGTCGCTTCGTCGCTTCGTCGCTCTTCCCCTCCGTGCCTTCCACAATGGGGTACTTGATGTGCCACAGGAACGTCTTGACGTTTTCGTAGTAGATTTCGTCGTCGGAGATGGAGGTCTGCAGGTGGGTGTCCCAGTTGACCAGGCGCTTGCCGCGGAAGATCAGGCCGTCTTTGAAGAGTTTGAAGAAGGTTTCGCGGACGGCGCGGGCGCACATGTCGTCCAGCGTGAAGCGGGTGCGGTCCCAGTCGCAGGAGCAGCCGAGGCGCTGTAGCTGCGAGAGGATGCGGTCGCCGTATTGCTGCTTCCATTCCCAGATGCGCTGGACCAGGGCCTCGCGGCCGATATCGTGGCGGGTCTTGTTTTCGATTTCCTTGAGCTGCTTTTCGACGACGGCCTGGGTGGCGATGCCGGCATGGTCGATGCCGGGGATCCAGACGGCGTTGTGGCCGTCCATGCGAGCCTTGCGGACGAGGATGTCCTGCAGAGTGTTGTTAATGGCGTGGCCGAGGTGGAGGGCGCCGGTGACGTTGGGTGGCGGGATGACGATGCAGAAGCTTTCGCCGGGGTCGGCGGGGTCGGCATGGAAGGCTTTGGCGTCGAGCCAGGTCTGGTAGGCGGTGGCCTCGACGGAGGCGGGTTCATACGTCTTGGGTAGTTCGGTGCTCATGGTTCTTTCAATATCTCAGGCCGATGGCTTCATGCCGCGGAGGGGACAGTCCCCTGCGGTTATCTGAACGCGGCGCCGAGTAGACAGGGCATAGTAAAGCGGCGGGGCGGAAGGAACAAATCTGGAATGTAAATGCTGAATGCTAAATCTTAAATGCTGAACCTGGTTGTTGGAGGTCGGTGGCTTTCGGGCAGGTCGGCGGGGGAAGGCGATCGGGTAGCCGATGAGTCTGGACCCTGTGTGTCCAGACCCAGGAGCGAGGCCGTCACTCTTCCGAGGCCAGATTTGACATCTATTGGCCGGGTCGATGATCATACCCGACTGGTATTGATCAACAGGGTTTAAGGAGACATTCATGTCGCAGAGCGCGGGGTCTATTGTCCGTAATACGGTTAACGAGTTGCAGCAGTTGGCGGAACGGGTGGAGGCGGAACTGGCCTTCGCCACGACGCTGGGCGATCTGCAGAAATCAAAGGCGGGGGCGTTTGGGAAACTGATCGCTCAGGCGCAGGCGAAGGTGGCGAGCGTCTTTGCCGCGCAGAGTGCTCTGGCGGTGCGGCAGGGGGTTGCCGAGATTGAGGCGATGCTGGCGCCGATCGGGAAGGTGGCCAAGCAATATACGCTGTATTGCGTGGGCCATGCGCACATCGACATGAACTGGATGTGGGGCTGGCCGGAAACGGTGGCGGTGACCAACGACACATTCGGGACGGTGCTGAAGCTGATGGATGAGTTTCCGACGTTCTGTTTCAGCCAGAGCCAGGCCAGCACGTACGCCATCATCGAAAAGCATAACCCCGAACTGCTGGAGCGAATTGCCAAGCGGGTGGCCGAAGGGCGATGGGAAGTGACGGCATCGCACTGGGTCGAAGGCGACCGGAATATGGTGTCGGGCGAGTCGTTGACGCGGCATCTGCTGCACACGCGGCGATATCTGAAGGAGATATTTTCTCTGGAAGCCGAGGATGTGCAGATCGACTGGTCGCCCGACACGTTCGGGCACCCGTTGAGCGTGCCGATGTATTTGAATCGCGGTGGGGTGAAGTGGGTGTATCTGCATCGGCCGGGGACTATTGGCGCGAAGCGGCCGGGGGCGTTCTGGTGGAAGTCGCCGGATGGGTCGCGGGTGCTGGTGCGCAACGACGCGGCCAACGGGTATAACGGCACGTTCAACCCCAGCGTATGGGAAGTGCTGAAGCGAGACTGCGCGGAGACAGGGCTGACGTTCTCGATGTTTGTGTATGGCGTGGGCGATCACGGCGGCGGGCCGACGCGTCGCGACCTGGCGCGGGCAATCGAGATGAATGCCTGGCCGATTTTCCCGAATCTCACCTTCGCCCGGGCGAGCGATTTCTATGCACGGCTTGAGAAGGAGGGTGGCAAACTGCCGACGCTGGACTGCGAACTCAACCCGGAACTGGCGGGGTGCTATACCACGCAGTCGTTGATCAAGCGATGCAATCGCGTTGCGGACAACCGGCTGACCGACGCCGAGGCGTTCTGCACGATCGCGAGTGCTGCGACGGGGCGCGCGTATCCCAAAACGGATTTTGTGGAAGGGTGGCGGGACACGCTGTTTGGGCATTTCCATGACATCCTCCCGGGCTCGAATGTCCATGACAGCCGGACGTATCTGCACGGCCTGTTTCAGAAGACAATGGCGGCGACCACGATGGCCGAGACGCTGGCGCTGCGGGAAATGGCGGGACAGGTTAATACCGCGGCACCGGGCGTGAGCGAAGAGATTCCGGCGGCGGGCAGCGGACGGTCGGTCCTGGGCGCGGGGGTGGGCTATGGATCGGATCGCAACGTGTCCGATGCCGCGGAGCAGACGGCTGGCGGGAGCGCGCGGCCGTTTGTGATCTTTAACCCGACGGCGTGGGAGCGCGAGGAAGTGGTCGAGGCGACGCTGTGGAGCGACTCGCCGGCGTGGCAGATCACCGATGAGATGCGCAGTCGTGCCTATTCGGTGCGGACGCCGGATGGGGAAGTTGTGCAGGCGCAGAAGGTGGATCAGGGCGGGTATTGGGGACACCACTTTGTGAAGGTGGTCTTCGCCGCAACGGTCCCGGCGCTGGGGTATGCGACGTACACCATCCTTGAGGCCGCCTGTGAACCGGCCAAGCAGATTGCCCGTCAGATCACGCCGCCACATTACTGCCTCTACGTCATGGCGGAGCGGCGGCCTGAGGGGTTAGAGAATGACCTTGTCCGCCTGGAACTGGACCCGTGCACGGGCGGGATCCGGCAGCTCGTCGACAAGCGCACGGGGCTGGCGATCATCGACCGGAAGGGTGATGCGCCGATCCTGGAGTACCTCGTCGAGAAGCCGCATGGGATGACGGCGTGGATCATCGACAATACCACCTCGCGGCAGACGCCGCAGGTGATGGCGATTGATCGCAAGCTGGATGGCCCGCACAAGGCGACGCTTGAGGTGAAGCTGAAGATCGCCGAGTCAGACCTCACGCTGGCATATGAGCTGCGAACGGGCGACCCGCGCGTCTATCTGCACCTGACGGGCACGTGGTTCCAGCGTGGGACGCCACAGACCGGCGTGCCGAGTCTGCGACTGGGATTGCCGCTGTCGTTGACGGACGCGAAGGCGACGTATGAGATTCCCTTCGGCGCCATCGAACGCGACCTCAATCACAACGAGGAACTGCCGGCGCTGAACTGGGCGATGGTGCGCGGCAAGGCCGGTGCGAAGCCGGCCGGGCTGCTGCTGGCGAACGACTGCAAGCATGGCTATTCACTGGACGGCTCGACGCTCCATCTGACGCTGATCCGTAGCGCGTATGATCCTGATCCGCTACCGGAGATCGGGCAGCATGAGATCCATCTGACGCTGCTGCCGTTCTCGGGGCAGTTGGACATCGCGTCGGCGATCCGCGCTGGGCGAGAGCTGAACCGGCCGCTACGGATGGTGGGAACGGCGGTGCATGCAGGCAAGCTGGGCGCGGTGGCGTCAGCGGCGAGCGTGGACAACGCCGCGGTCATCCTGGCCGACCTCAAGCAGACTGAGGACGGTCAGGATGTGATCGTGCGGTTGCTTAATACCACGACGAAAAATCAGAAAGCGGTTGTGAAGCTCAATCCAGACCTGCTGGGCAAATTCCGCAGCGCCGGCGAAGTCGACCTGATGGAGCGGCCGACGCGAGGCTCTGCGTGCAAGCTCTCCGATGGGAAACTCACGGTGACGGCCCCCGCGAGCGGGGTGATGTCGGTGAAGCTGTCTCGTTAGTGCGAACTGAGTCGGGTCAGGAACACACCGGCTGCGGGGGTTGCACTCCCCGCAGCCGGTGTCTTGTTTTCGCCAGATTGCTTGTGATCTGGCTTACGCGATGGCAACTTCGCCGCCCTTTGCGGAAGAGGCGTAGACGGCTTCGAGCATCTTCTGGACGGTGACGCCATGTTCGGCGGGGCACTCGTTCTTGCGGCCGTCGCGGAAGACTTCGACGGCGTGGGTCATCTTGTACATCCACATGTCCCAGTTGCCCAGGAACGCCGGCTTGGCGTTCATCATGTAGTTGCCCATATCGAAGTACATGTCGCTGCTTTCCCAGATGGCGCCGCCCTTTTCACCGAAGATCTGGATGTTGAAGATGTCCTTTTCCAGGTGCGCGACGAAGCTGCTCTCGATGGTGAGCATGGTGCCGCTCTCGAAACGGATCATACCGACGGCCATGTCCTCAACAGTGTAGGTCTTGTGGTCCCAGGCTGGCCATTGGCTCTTCACGCTACTCTTCTTGTTGCCGAAGTAGGTGAAGGTGTTGGCGAACGCCGAGACAGGCTTGGGGCAGCCGATCATGGAATAGGCGCAGTCGAGGATGTGAACGCCGATGTCGATCATCGGGCCGCCGCCCTGTTTGGCCTTCTGGCCGAACACGCCCCAGTTGGGGATGCCGCGGCGGCGGAGGGCCTGTGCGCGGACATAGAGGATCTTGCCGAAGCGGCCAGACTCGATCTGCTCGCGCAGCGCGAAGCTGCGCGGCTCATAGCGATGCTGGAAACCCATGACGAACTTGACGCCGTTACGCTTGGCAGCGTCGGCCATGGCCTGGGCCTCCTTGCTGGTCATGGCCATGGGCTTTTCGCAAAAGACGTGCTTGCCGGCTTCGGCGGCGGCGATGGCGGCCGGGGCGTGCACCCCGTTGGGTGTACAGACGTCAATGGCGTCGACATCCTTGAACTGCTTGAGCATCTTCCTGAAGTCCTCATAGAGGTTTTCGATCCCGTGCTCCTTCTTGAAATGCTCGAGCGCTGCGGGGCGGATGTCGCAGCCACAGGTCATCTGCACGCCGGGGATTCGCTTGTAATAGCTGGCGTGATGGTTGGCGATACCACCACAACCGATGAACCCGACGCGAAGGGTCTTGGCGGCTGCCTTCTGCTTGCCGCCGATTGCCTGAATCTCGGTATCCATTACTGACTCCTCTGGTGTATTGGGGTAAGGCCGCGAGGCTCACATGTCCAAACCGACCCTGAACCGCTGAGACTGGGGCAGGATTGTAACAGTTCCGCGGAAGCTGCAAAGCGCTCGTGCGGGCCGAGTGGGTGAACGCCGGCGCAGTTTCTCGCCGCGAAGTTCAGGGTAATAGCACGATCGCGCGATACTCGAGGCCCATCGCCGCCAGGACCAGGCTCACGCTGAGCCACCAGGCGGCCGCGAGCACCTCGCCCATGATCAGGCCGATGAACAGTGGCTGGCTTGCCATGAACATCCGCGAACCGCCGAATCGGACGATCAGGACCTTGGCGATCCAGCCGAGAAAAATGCTGAACCAGATCTGTCGCAGTCCCCACGTATAAGCCAGAAGGAAGCCGACGGGATGGATCGGCCAGTTGGCGACGGTCAGGCGCGTGACGCCCAGAACTGCGGTGATGACAGCGCCGATGCCCACGTGGAGCCATCGGTTGTGGGCGGGGGTGCTTAGCCCATTGGCGTACCTGACGCTGGGGTCCATGACTACCATCTGCACCATGCCCTGCGAACCCCACCAGTTGATGGGAGAAGCGTTGCTGCGGTCCAGCGTGGCGGCGTAGTTGTACTCAACGTACAGCGTCGATGCCCCGGAGACGAGATAGGCCACCGCGAGGGCGAGCACGATCACGCCGATGACACCGATGGCCTTGCGCCAGTTCCTGATGCGGTCGTAGCCCGAGCGGTCGGCGACGACCAGGGCGTGCTGAGCGTAGGGCGGCAGCGATTGCCGAAGGTCGTGCGTGAGGATGCCCGAGAAGAGGCTGGCGAAGAAGTAGCTGCCTGTCGACGCGCGGTGCAGTTGCGGCATCGTCGCGGCCGCCAGGTCAAACGGGTGCGAGACGGGCACGGGAATCAGGGCATAGATCATCCCGGTGTCGGCGACGATTTTGGCCAGGACCATGAACAGCAGCGACAGCATGCCGACGATGATCATGGCGCTGCCGAAGGCGGAGCCGGCCAGCCAGAGCCAGATGACCAGGAGCAACTGGCAGGCGATGAAGCTCCATCCCGCGAACTGGTAGGGCAGATAACGGCCCTGGGGGTCGCCCTCGCGAGGGCGGAAGAACATTTGGCGAAGCACGGCCGCGAGATGCTGCCGGGCGACCCAAAGGATCATGGTGGCGAAGACCAGCACCGCGCCAAAGAGCTGGTCGAACTGCATCGGGGTCGAGATATCGGTCTGCCGCATGCCGGCGAGCATCCTCGCAACCTGGATGATTACGAACACGAACCACATGCTGAAGGCCGTTCGGGTCTGGACGAAGATCATCAGGCCGATGATGGTGAAGTAGATGCGCTGAAACTTTACATCCCACTCAACATAACGCCAGGGTTCCTCGGTCAGGATGGTCGAGAGGTTGTAGCTTAGCGGGATCGGCGGGAAGTTACGCGGGAAGTAGACGGAAAGGCCACTGAGCAGATGCAGGGTGAAGACGCCGGCGAAGCCGATCCAGAAGATGCGGTTGCTGAACAGGCGATTGAGCGATCGGCCGGGTGGTGGCGATTCGATCAGGGACATAAAGACGGTGCCCAGAGGAAATTGCAGGCGTTCGTTTTCCACCCACTGGCGGCGGAAGATGACCATCATGCAGAGGATCGAGCCGAAGAGGCCCACGAGGAAGATTCCCCAGGTGGCGGCGGGGATCAGCCAGGCGTGCCAGGGGACGGCGTGCCAGTGGGCGAGGAAAGTGTCTTGGGTGACGATGGCCCGGCCGACGTAGTCTTGCACCACCGGATCGGTGCCGCGCAGGGCGACATCCTCGGTGCCCATGGTGGGGAACAGCCAGGATGAAAGGTGGGCATCGCGGAGCACATGGGCGTATTCGGCACGCTGCGAGGCCTGATAGAAAAGCCCGGTGAGATGGCCGGGCAGATAGCGCATCAGGCCCGTGAATGGCAGGGCGCAGCCGACGAGGACCATGCTCAGTGCGATGCCCAGTTCGCCGGTGCTCAGGGCGTGGCGTGGGGCGAAGCGGTTGAGTGGGGCGTTGACCAGGACGATGAAGAGGCAGAAGAACAGGAGCAGGCCGGTGGGGAGGTAGCTGCTGACCATGTCGGTATTGGCCAGCACGTGGTTGTTGAACGGTGTGACGGCGTTGATGAAGATCACGCCAAGCAGGCCCAAGGCTATGCTGCGCCAGGTGATGGCCTTAGGCGGCATTTCAACTCCACTCTGGGCAAGGGGATCAAGTGAGTCGGCCGGGACTCGAACCCGGGACCCTGGCATTAAAAGTGCCATGCTCTACCAACTGAGCTACCGACTCGGCGAAGGGGTGCATCTTAGTGGCCGGGCCGCGACAATCAAGGTCGCAGCGTCCCGACAATCCGGGCAAGCACGAAATACGAAGCACGAAATACGAAACAACACGGTAACGGAGGAAACTGGAAGGAGCAAACGCGGAGCGGCGCGGACATGGGGCACGTCGCCCCGATTTTCGGGCACGCGATTTCTTAGCCCCAACGGGGCGGCATTCTTGAGCCCAGGGTAAGCGTACTCGCGCAGCCCTGGGTAAGAAACATTCACCCCGAATGAGCCCTGACAGGGCGACAACTCTTTCAGCACCGTATTCGCTCCAACCACTCGCTGACGCGCAACTTGCATCTGCCCGAAAAAGCGGGCACGCCCCACGCCATCTGGAGCGCCAATATTGTTTCTTGGGCGCAGGACACCTCCGGCGGGGGATCTTTGGAGTGCGGTAAGCTTCTTACCGCTTTCCCGAGGCGAGCCTCTCGCCGGGAGGGCCGTGCAGCGGAGTAGAACATGATTAGTCACCAACTGCGTCCCACAAGGTGCCGATGTATTCCTCCCGCCGACAAGCAGGAAAGGGGGACACTGGACAAATGACGGCGGCGTGGGGTATCCTGCTGGCCATGCCAAGACAACCTCGCAGAGCCCAAGGCGGCATGGTCTTTCATGCCATGAACCGTGGCAATTGCCGCATGCCGATC
>JBBQTU010000064.1:0-18061 GCA_038213005.1 Tepidisphaerales bacterium
GCACTGATGCCAACTTAAAATCGGGGTGCCATGGCCAGATCGGTACTCCGAGATGGCCATGATGTCCGCCCCATGCTCATTCCGGAGTACCGGCCTGAGCATGCCACCCATGTTGATGGACTTCGGCCGCAGCACACTAGGCCCTGACGCGTGATCCGCTGGCCAGATGGGCTGGCCGGGGCGGTCGGCCCCACTTTGAGGACGCACACTGGTTTGAGAGGCGTACTCCAGTCTTCGACTGCAACGTCCTCCAGGATGGCGAAGTGTTTCACGTTCAGCGTTGCAACAATCAGATGGTGAGGTTTGGCACAGGGCAATCGCGAGTGGCGCTCGTGGCTGGGTCGTTGACCGAAAAGCGACTACAGAGTCGCTTCTACGTAGCGGCGACTTTGTAGTCGCGGTGCGAGCCCGTCCATGCCCCATCCGCCCAAGCTGCCATGAAATCCCAAGGCATTACGCCAATTCTCTAAGGCGTCTCAAAGAATCCGAAAGGATTGCTGGAAAAACGGGCATGCTCGCAGGAGTTCGATTCCGGTAGGAGTTGTAGAAATTTCACTGCAATTGCGCTATTCTTTCTCTGATCGGATCAGTTACCACGAGGAGCTTTAGTATGAGTTATCTGCCCGGAATGGCTGACATCGAGCGTATCAAGCACGAGAAGGATGCATTGGAGATATGGGACGATATCGCCCGGTATGCCAAGACGGGCTTCGCCTCGATCACGCCCGACGAGATCGCGCGCATGCGCTGGTTTGGCATCTACCAGCAGAAGCCCAATGCCGGCCATTTCATGTGGCGTATCAAACTACCCGGCGGGCGAGTCACGTCAGGCCAGCTCCGCGAGATCGGCCTGCTGACCAACGAGTATGGCAAGGGCAGCGCCGACATCACCACGCGGCAGGATATCCAGCTCCACTGGATGACGATTGAGAACATGCCCGATGCGCTGGACCGCATCTACAACAAGGTCGGGCTTTACACCGATTTTGCCTGTGGCGACACCCCCCGCAATGTGTGCTCCTGCCCGCTGGATGGGCTGATCCCCAACCAGATCACACCGCTGGGCGGTCTGGTGCAGAACCTGTCGGACATGTTCCGCGCCGGCGGCAAGGAGTTCTCCAACCTGCCCCGAAAGTTCAAGGTGACGGCCGCGGCCTGCCCGCTGCACTGCCATCAGCCGCAGATCAACGACATCGGTGTCTTTGGCGTTCTCCGTGATCGCGATGGACAGCAGCAGCGGGGCGTGGGCATCGTCGTCGGCGGCGGGCTTTCTTCCACCCCGCATTTTGCCCAGGGGCTGCGGGTGTTCATCCCCCAGGACAAGATCCAGGAGCAGGTGCCCAAGATCGCTCGCGAACTGGCCCACCTGTTCAACGACTCGGATGAATGCCGCTACAAGCGCAAGCATGCCCGCTTCAAGTTCGTGGTGGCCGAGAAGGGCTGGCAATGGATTCGCGAAGAACTCGAGCGACGGCTGGGTTTCAAGCTGGAACATGATGAGTCGATCGTGAATCCGCGAGGCGCGCTGCATACCGATCACATGGGGGTGGGCACATTGAGTAGCGGTCTGCACTATGTCGGCGTGCCGTTGGAGCGAGGCCGCTGGAGCGGCGATCAGATGATCGCCGTCGCCGATCTGGCAGAGCGTTTCGCGGCGGCCGGGCAGGGTCAGATCCGTCTGTCGCAGAAACAGAACTTCCTGCTGGTGAACATCCCCAGGGAGAACCTCGAGCCGCTGTGCCGTGAACTGGAGAAGATCGCCCTGGCGCCCAAGGCCCCGATGTGGCGGGACTCGCTGGTGAGCTGCACGGGGATGCAGTACTGCAACCTCGCCGTGGTGGAGACCAAGGACCGTGCCAAGCAGATCCTGGAGCATCTGGAAAAGGAAGTGAAACTGGACAGCGCGATCATGGTGTCAGTTACCGGCTGCCCCAATAGCTGCGCCCAGGTGCAGATTGCCGATATCGGGCTCACCGGCACGAAGGCGATCTGGAAGGAGCAGAAGGTCGACGCCTTTGACCTGATGGTGGGCGGCTGCCTCGGTGAAGAGCCCAAATTTGCCACCACGATCGTTCAGAAGATCCCGGCCGATCTCGTCCGCAGCGTGGTGGCCGAGCTGACTCGCAACTACATGGCACACCGCAACACCGCTGCCGGCGGCGAGCCCGAGACGTTTGGGCAGTTTGTGCAGCGCCATGATGCGGCGCAGCTCGCGGCCTGGTCGGCAATTCCTGGCTGGACGCCCAAGCCGCGTCGAACCAGCGAGCCGCCCGCCACCGACAACGCCTAGCGCATTGTCGACGCTTGGATTTAGGGAGGGTGGCATGGCCAGATCGGTAGTCCGAGATGGCCATGTCTGACGACACTCACATGGTCATCCCGGAGTACCGGTCTGAGCAGGCTACCCTGGAGTTGCCCGCCCGAAAGTTGCGCGTTGGCAATGCGCTAGCCTGATGCGTTATCCGGGCAACAGGCCCACAGCATGGTAGGTCAGGCCCATTGAGCTGCGCGCCAAGCTGACGATCAGCCAGAAGGCGGCCGCTCCGGCCTCGCCGATGATCATGCCCATGAACAGCGGCTTGGCGGCTCGGTACAGACTCGCGCCGCCGAATCGCACGATCAGCACCTTGGCGATCCAGCCTATGAAGACGCTGAACCAGATCATCTGGACCGCATAGGAATAGGTGAGCAGGAACCCGATCGGATGGAGTGGCCAGCCCACGAACCGCAGGCGCAGCACACTGAGGGCTGTTGTTACAACAGCGCCCAAACCCAGGTGGAACCAGCGATTGTGGGCTTCGGTCGGCCCGCCGGTGGCGCGATAGTCGCGGACAGCGTCCAGCACGGCACCAGGGGCGCCGCTGACGCCGTACGAGTTGATCGGCACCGACTGGAGCCGATCCGCGGTGGCTGAGTAGTTGTACTCCGTGTAGAGCGTGGCTCCGCCGGCCACGCAGTAGCCGACAATCAATGCGCCAAAGAGGCACAGGGTGAAGGGGATGACACGCCGCCAGTTTCGCTCGTTTTCGTACGCAGCACCGTCGGCCACCCGGAGGGCCTGCGGGGCAAACCCAGAGATCGACTCACGCTGGTCATGCACCAGCATGCCATTGAACAACGCCGCGAAGAAGAATGAGCGGGTGCTGACCTTGTGCGCCAGTGATTGCGGAAGCGACTGTGCCAGGTAGCTGAATGGCCGCTGCACCGGGGCCGGGATCTGCACAAAAATCAGGCCCGTCTCCGCCACCACCCGGGCCACGGCCAGATACAGCATGCCACTGACCAGCACGATGCATACGGCCGAGACAATACTCACGCCAGCCACGCAGAGCCACGCGACGATGCCGGCCGAAAAGACAATGGTGCCCCAGCCGGACAGGACGTATGGCAGATAGCGGCCTTCGGGGTCATCGGCGGCGGGTCGGCCGAGCATCCGGCGGCCGACCATCGCGAAGTGCTTTCGGCCGATCCAGAGCATCGTGAGCGTAAACGGCACCAACGCCCCGAAGGTCTGGTCGTTGGCCATGCCAGTGGTGAGGTCTGCTGAATAGGTGCCCAGGATGCACTTAACGACAACCTGGGTGATGATGTAGAGGAACCAGATGCTGAAGGCCACATTGGTTTGAAGGAAATAGGTGATCCCCAGGATGCAGAAAAAGACCTTGGCTGCCTTGAAACTCCAGTCGGCGTAGCTCAGCGGCGGGTTGCCGAGGATGCCCCAGAATGCGTAGCCGAGGGGTATCTCCGGCCAGACCTTAGGGTCGTACAGGCGCAGGGCGTTGATGCCGTGGATGATGAACACGATGGTGAATGAGATCCAGAACGCCCGGTTGCGGAACAGCGAATTGACGAAAGTTCCCGGCCGGGGTTGCTCGATCAGCGACAGATAGACCGATGCCAGCGGATAGGGGAGTCGTTCATTCTCCACCCACTGGCGCCGCAAAACAATGGACAGGCAGATGAAGCCGCCGTAGATGCATGCCATCAGCACGCCCCACGCGAAGGCGGGCATGGCCCACGCGCGCCACGGAACCGCACGAACACGGGCTACAAAGCTGTCCTGCGAAACATACGCGCGCTGCATAAACTCGCGCACGACCGGATCATTGGCCCGGTCGGCGATGTCGGTGCGGGTCATGCGGGGGAAGAGCCAGTCTGGCAGGTCCGCTTCCCGGAGCGTTGCAACATGGTCGATGCTTTGACCGGCCTTGTCCCAGATACCAACAAGGTGGCCCGGCAGGTATCGCATCAAACCACTGCTCGGGATGGCGCAGGTCACCAGGACCATGCACAGCGCCACACCCATTTCCGCGGTGCTGAACGCCCATCGCGGCGCCCAGCGGCTCAGGGGCGCGTTGATCAGCATGATGAACGCCAGGAAGAAGAGGATCAGCCCGATCGGCAGAAAGTTGCCCACCAGGTAGGTGTTGACCACCACGTAGTCGTTGTAGGCCGTCAGCCCGCAGATAAAAATGACGCCCAGCAGCCCCAGAAGGAAGCTGCGCAGATTGACCGGTCGGCGATCACTTGGCGTGCCCAGGACGGGCGCGGCATCTTCGTCTGTTGAGGGAACTGCCATGTCTTACATTCCGTGGTCAAATATTGGACTGGGAAACGCGACTGCTCGAGCAAACCCGGCCGAGACTGAACGACACCACGGCCGGATTATGTACATTACGCAACATCGCTGCAACTCCGCCCGGACCTTCTGCGGCACATTCCTGGTATCCGCAGTTTCACCTGACTTCCGGCCGGTGGTATGCTCGGCAGCCAATGCCCAAGACGTTCTACATCATCGACGGCCACGCCCAGATTTTCCGATCCTATTTCGCTCCATTCCGTCCGCTGAGCAGCCCCACCGGCGAGCCGTCTAAGGCTCCTTACGTCTTCGCCCAGGGTTTGTTGAATCTGATCGAGAGGTGCCACCCGGATTATCTGGTGATGGTCATCGACACGGGCAACCGCAACGTTTTTCGCACCCAGCTCTATCCCGACTACAAGGCCCACCGCCCCGCACCTCCGGAGGACTTTCACCCGCAGGAGCAGCGGATTCTGCGCATGGTCGCCGACGCCGGCATCCCGGTGATTGGCCAGTCCGGCTTTGAGGCCGACGACCTGATCGCCACGATCGCCCATCAGTTGGCGGAGCAGGATTTCCAGGTCGTGGTGGTCTCGCGAGATAAGGACCTGCGGCAGATCGTCACCGGCAAGGTCGTGCTCTATGACATGCAGGCCGATTCGTTCATGGACGCCCAAGGGGTTGAGAAGGAATATGGCTACACCCCGGCCCAGGCGGTGGAAGTGCAGACCCTGACCGGCGACTCCACCGACAACATCCCCGGCATTCCGGGCGTCGGGGAGAAGACGGCCGCCAAGCTCGTTCGCCAATATGGCTCGGCCGACGCGGTGCTGCAGCACCTGGACGAACTGACCCCCAAGCTTCGGGAGAATTTCCAGAAGGCGGGAGCGTTCCTTCCGGTCTCGCGGCGGTTGGTCACGCTTCGAAACGATGTTCCGCTGGAACTGGATATGGAGCACTGCCGCTTCAAGGGCATCAACGTCGACGGGCTCAAGACCCATTTTGAGGAACTCGGGCTCAAGCAACTCCTGCAGCGCATCGGAGCGGTGGCGAAAGAGACGCCCGCCCCACGCGCCAGCAAGACCAAGCCTGGCGACACGTCGGTGGACCTTTTCGGCACCATGGCCCGGGCAGCGAATCAGGACGCGGAGCTGCCTTCTACGCAGCCAGCCCCCGTCGCGGCAGGCGCACCCGAGGCGCTAGCCGTCCCGCAGGAGCCGCTGGCGACATCCGACAACCTGGACTATCGCCTCGTCACGACCGAGGCGGAACTGGACGCCTTCGTTGCCGAGTTGCGAGACCAGACGCGATTTGCCTTCGACACCGAGACCGATGCGCTGGGTGCCATGTGCAGCAACATGGTGGGAATGAGCTTCTCGTGGAAGCACGGGACCGGCTGGTACATCCCCGTCGCTGGCCCGCTGGGAGCCACCTGGCTGCCGCGGCAGCGAGTGATTGACGCGGTTGGGCCGATCCTGGAAGACGCTTCGATCGGTAAAGTCGGGCACAACATCAAGTATGACATGCTCGTGCTGCGCTGCCTGGGTGTCCGCCTCCGCGGCGTGCGCACCGACAGCATGGTTGCGGCGTTCCTCATCGACTCCAGCCGGTTCTCCTACGGTATCGACCGCCTGTCGGCCGAGCTGCTGCACTTTCGCAAGATCCCCACCAGTGACCTGATCGGCTCAGGGCGCAACCAGATATCGATGGAGCAGGTGGACCTCACTCGCGTGGCTCGCTACGCCGCGGAAGATGCCGACATCGCACTGCGGCTGGCCGACCTGTTTGAGTCGCAGCTCGACCAGTCGCCGGCCTTGCGCAAGCTGCACGACGACCTGGAAATCCCGCTGATTGATGTGCTGGTGCAGATGGAGTTTGACGGCGTCTCGATCGACCCGGACATGCTGCGACAGCAGAGCGCAGTGTTGGGCGAGCGGGTGGAACTGCTCAAAGGGCAGATCATGGAAGCCGCCGGGACCACTTTCAACCCCGACTCGCCCAAGCAACTTGGTGACGTGCTGTTCGGAAAGTTGGGGCTGCGCGTGATCAAGCGCAACCCCACCGGGCCCAGCACGGATGTCGAAGTGCTGGAGAAACTGTCGCTGGAGCATCCTGTTCCCCGGTTGATTCTGGAATATCGCAGCCTGGTAAAGCTGAAGAACACCTACCTCGATACGCTGCCGCAAACGATCAACCCGCGGACCCGCCGCATCCATGCCAGTTTCAGTCAGATCGGTGCTGAGACCGGCCGGCTGAGCTGCAACGATCCCAACCTGCAGAACATCCCGATCCGCACAGACGAAGGCCGGCGAATCCGCCTGGCGTTTGTGCCGGCCGACCGCGCTCAGGATGTGTTGATCACGGCCGACTACAGCCAGATCGAACTGCGCGTGCTGGCCCACTTCACGCAGGAGCCGGCGCTGGTGCGGGCCTTCGAGGCCGACGAGGACATTCACCGTGCGGTGGCGGCGGAGGTCTTTGGCGTGCCGCTGGAGGCCGTGACCAAGGAGCAGCGATCGCAGGCGAAGGTGGTCAACTTCGGCATCATCTACGGCGTGAGCGCCTTCGGGTTGGCGCGGCGCATCGAGGGCCTCTCGCAACAGGCGGCTCAGAAGCTGATCGACGACTACCACGCCCGTTTCCCTGCGATCAAGACGTTCCTCGAGACGTGCGTACAGCAGGCCAAACAGTTGCGGTACGTCCAGACCATCATGGGTCGAAGGCGGCATCTGCCGCTGATCGACAGCCGGATCGTCGCCCAGCGCAATGCATCGGAACGCATGGCGATTAACTCGGTCGTGCAGGGCTCGGCGGCCGACCTGATCAAGGTGGCGATGGTCAACATCCATCGCCGCATCCAGCGGGAAAATCACCCCAGCCGCATGCTGCTGCAGGTGCATGACGAACTGGTCTTCGAGACGCCCAGGTCGCAGGTGGACGGCGAAGCCGAGATGGTCCGCCATGAGATGGAGCACGCGATGACGCTGCGCGTCCCGGTCAAGGTGGACGTCGGCTGGGGCATCAACTGGCAGGAGGGCAAGTAGAAGGCATGGTCCCCTCCCCCTGGGAAGGGTTAGGGAGGGGGTTGAGTGCGACAGTGCCAGTATCTGCGGGATGCACCCGCAAGCGGGCGCTACTTCAGCTTTTGCTGTATCGCCTTGAGCGAGTCCAGATTCGCATCGAGCGATGTCTGAGTCTGCTCGCGAGCGGCTATCAGGCGCTTTCGCTTGTCCTGATACTCCCGCTGAATCGCATCCAGGGTCTGATCGCGGGCGTGGGCATCTCCATTCTGTTGATAGGCATCTTCGGCCTGTTTTTTCAGGGTCTTACGCTGGCTGTCGAGATTCGCCAGGCCCTGGTCCATTTGCTGCAGCGACAGGCGCTGGGCCTTGATCTTCTCGATGAGCTGGTCGATTTCCTTTGCGTGCTCGCGACTGAACCGGATCTTCTCCTGCTGGGCGCGGAAGGCATCGGCCGCCTGGCGCATGATCTGCCCGCCCCGGTCGCTGGCGCTGGTCCACCCATCGGAGAGGCCCATCTTCCGGGCGACCTGGTCCATCGTGGTGCAGACGCCTTGGGCATAGCCGAACTCCACCGCATTGGTGGGGTCGAAGGTGAGCAGTTGGCCGGGGCGTTTGATCCACTGCGAGTCAGGCCCGACGCGGTTCAGTCCCACGCGGACGGGCACGCCAGGGGATGCGTAGAGACTGAGGTCCGGCTCGATCATCCCCAGTGCCACCAGCGGTTGACGCCCGGCGACCCTACAGGCTTCCACGAGACTGCGTCGCAGCGCCGCTCGAAGTTGCTCGGTCTGCTCTACGGTTAGCGGCCGCCCGTTCAACTGCTCAGGCAACACCAGCGAGGCGGCGCCTTCTCCGTAGAGATAGATGCGGCGGCAGGCGAAGCTCAATGCAACCGACGGACCCATTGCCCTTTTGACCATAGCGATCGTCTTGAGGTCCGGGTGTCGTCCCAGCAGTGCGATAATATGCTCGGCTTCGAGCAGGTTGCCGCCGTCGGAGTCGAGCAGCAGGACGACGTAGTCGGCCTTGGCGTCGATGGCCGCGTTGAGAGCGGTGGAGAAGGCGTCGGCAGTCACCTCGCGCCCGAGCTGTCCGAAAACGGGGATCGTGAAATAGGTTCGTAGCGGCACCGGCTGGGTCGTATCGGTGCCGGTGGCGATCGAGACGGCGACCAGCACCCACAAGGCTGCGTTAGCTAAGCAATATCCCCGCATGCGTCCACCTCGCAAAGTTGTCCCGGTCGCCAATGGATTATCGGCTGAGAGCGGGCGGAGGGCAATGGAAGAGTGCGCCACACGTGCGCCACACGCGTATCGTCCATCTTGTTGGCGTGGCGCAAGAACGCGACTACAAAGTCGCGTCTACGTAGAAGTAGAAGCGACTCTGTAGTCGCTTTCTGGCCGCCGCCACATGAGCAGGCCAAGCCCGCCACTCGCGAGTTGGCCGCTACTGCAGCCGCAGAGGCTTGTCGTTGCGGTAGGTGCTGAGCAGGCTGGAGAACTGTTCAGTGAAGACGAAGTTATGCTCGGGGAACTGCAGCCCGGCCATATTCTGGTCGATGTGGCTGAACATGATCTCGATGTCGGCGACGATCGCCTGGCCACACCTCACCTGCCCAGAGGTTGATGCGCCCTGTTCGGAAAACTGTTCGATGCGGGCCTCGAAGGTGATGGTGTCGCCGGGGCGCACGAGCTGATGGAAGATGGCCTTGCCGACCTTGGCGAGGATCACCTTCTGCTTGAAGTCGGACGCCTCGCCTACCAGGATGCCGGCCGTCTGGGCCATGCCCTCGATGATCAGGCTGTGCGGCATGATCGGAAAAGCCGGGAAGAGATCGTGGAGATGCTCCTCGGCCAGGGTCACATTCTTGATGGCGGTGGCCGAGACCTTCGACTCAAACTGAGTGAATTTGTCGATCCAGATCCAACGCATGGGATACCATGAAGCACGAAGTACGAAGTACGAAATCCGAAATGCGGACACAGAAAACGGAACACACGAAAGCCGGTGCTGTTTCGGATTTCGTGCTTCGGGTTTCGGATTTAGAGCCGCCTAGGTGGTCTTCACCTTGTTCTGGATGTAGTTGACCACGGTGTCGACCGTGAACTGCATGTTGTTGATGTCCGGGTCGGTTTCGAGCTTGGCGAAGTCCATGTGCGGCATGCGCTTCTTGAGCTCGACCAGACCTTCAGCGGTGACCTTATTGTCTTTGACGTAGAGCGGATTGCTGAAGATATCCTCGGGGAACATCTCGCCGCGTGGGATCTTGATGCCAAACGCCTTCTCAAGACGGAAGACGATGTCGAGGAAGTCGATGCTCTCAGCGCCGAGATCGCCGCGGAGGGTGGACGTCGGCTTGACGTCATCATCGTCTACGCCCAGGGCGTCAACCAGGACCTCTTTCACCTTGTTATAGATCTCTTCGCGGGCAATCTGCATAAACTCGCTCCTTCTCTATCTGTCGCAGTCATCGATCGGAATACCGAGGCACGGGGGGTATTGTGTGCCTCGCGAGCGATTTTTCAAGTTGCCGGGGCACCAGCACGAACCCAACCAACAGCCTGATGTTGATCCACGGCTTACGCTCCTGCCCCAGATACCGCTCCAGTCCGATGAACAGAAGCAGCGTTCCACCCAGCAGCAGCGGTACGCCTAACAGGATGGAAATGGCATCCGGCAAGGTGCCCCGCAAGACGATAAGCAACACCCCCACAAGCTGCAGAGTATAGTCGGCCAGCCAGAACCCCAGCGCTGGTGCGGTGGACAAGGCCCCGGCCACGTTTCCGTTGGCATCCTTAAGCACGCGACACCACCAAGCCAGAAGACGTTTCTCGCCGTCCCGCCGTCGCTACCAGCTTTCCACGTAGATGACCCCTGTATCGCCGTGGAACAGGGGGTGAACGGTGTTGTAGGTGCCTTGCTGACCCTCGAAGAAGAAACCGGCTTCTTTTCCGAGCGCATCGTCCCCAAAGAACTCGAACCCCGCCCGATTCATCCATGTATAGAACCTGTTGACATCCACCTCGGCGATGATGTCAGGAACTGCCTCCAAAATGGCTTCTTGACGCGAGGAGACGGCAGACAGCGCCTTCGCCTGTCGCTTGCAATCGGTGATGTCGCGGGCGATGCCAAACAGGCCGACCAATTCGCCCTGGGCGTCATACACCGGGCCTTTCGTCGACAGATACGTGCGCACGCCGTTGTCCGTCGTCGCTACATCCTCGAAGGTGCGTGGCCGGGCCAGCGCCAGCGTCAGACGATCGGCCTCCATGATTTGCCGGGCCTCGTCGGCCGGGAACAGCGCTGTGTCGTCCTGCCCCAAAACCTGTTCGGCCGGCTTCTGGACCGTCCTGCAGACTGCCGCGTTGGCCAGCAGGTAGCGTCCACGGCGGTCGTTGACGTAGATGGCATCGGAGGTGCCCTCGATGATCGCCGTCATCATGCTGAGGCTATGGTCCAGCATACGCACATTTCCGCCTGGTACTCCAGTAGACAAAGACATGCAGCCACCGTGCCCTTCGAGAAAGGTACAGCGTATTATATTGGACCCAAGGGTGTATTTTCATCGCGGTCCAACACGCGAAATTGCTGGGCGTGCTGTGTTACGTGGAGCGTAGTGCGATGTCAGCGGAGCTGGTCGAGCATGCTGAGCCCTGGCGTTGGGGAAGCCTCTGGGCAGGTGATCATGGTCCGGAACCCCTGCGACGGATTCTGTGCAACATTCTGTGCAACTGGCCGGTTGACCCGCCGGCCAATTGGCCGGAACATGTGAAGAAAGCCGATGGCGCGGAAGGAAGCCGCCTGTTTGGGCTTAGCGAGCGGGGTGAAGGGTCCTATGGTGACGTTGCGTGGGTGGCCGATACGGTGAAGCGTCCTGGTCTGGAACACACGGTTGGCCGCGAGGGCTTTCGAGGCCATAAGGCCACAGGATAGAATTGGCATGTGGATTTCCCTGATGGCCGTTCCATTGCTGATCGCCGCCAACGCGTTTCTGGTGGTCTCTGAATACGCGGTGGTGGCGATCCGGCCACACCAGGTTGAAGGGTTCCGCAGACGCGGCCGGGTACGGCTGGCCCGGGCGATCGAACGGCTCAAGGATGACCCGGCCAGCGCGATTGGCGCGATCCAGGTCGGGATCACCATGACCAACCTGCTGCTGGGCTGGATCGGCGAACCGGCGATGACCTGGCTGATTCTGCGGACATTCGCCCCGGTTGTGGAGCTTGCCCCCACGCTGCTGGAACCGGTCTCGACGGCACTGAGTTTTCTCCTGGTGACTTTCCTGACGGTCGTGTTCAGCGAACTATTGCCAAAGGCCTTGACGCTGCGGTTCGTGGTGGCCGCGGCGGCGGTCACCGTGATTCCGATCACGATCCTGCGAAGGATACTGGCTCCGCTTGTCTGGCTGATGAACAAGGCGGCCGACGCGGTGACGATCCCTCTGCGACTGGGCCGTGTGGAGGACATGGAGCAGACTCCCGTTACTGCGGACGAACTGCGTCATCTGGCGGCAGAAGCGGCCGAGAGCGGCGCGGTCACGCCGCGCACCAGCTTGATGATCGCCAATGCGCTTCGCATGCCGGGCAAACAGGCTCGCGAGATCATGGTGCACCGCTTCAAGGTCGATTGGGTCGACCTGAACCGCTCCATGGAGCAGAACCGCGAAGTGGTGGAATCGCGACTGCACACGCGTTTCCCTTTGTGCGAAGGCGGCGCGGACCACATCATCGGCATCATCACCGCCAAAGAGTTCGTCGAGGCCTACTATCAGCGGGCCGATCTCTCGGTCCTTCGGCTGCTGGCCCAGAAGGCGGCATTCGTTCCGGAATCGCTCCCGGTGGACCGCCTCATCGAAGCGTTTCACCAGAATCGGACGGAGATGCTGATCGTGGTGGACGAATACGGCACGGCACAGGGAATCGTGACCCTTCGCGATGTGGTGGATGAGTTGTTCGGCGAGAGTTGAGCGGGCGTCAGGGGCTGGCCGCAGCAGCGCAGCATCGAAGCAGTGCATGGCCGGGGCCGGCGAGGGGCGGGAAAGCACATCGTGTGGCGGGAAGATGCTGCAGAATGTCGCGGCGCGACGTCCGCGCTCTGATTCGGGGATTTGAGAGCCCGTCACTTGTTGGCGTTGCCGGCGGGTCCTCTCCGTTCTTGCGTTCTTTGACATCTCGGCGGTGGGAGTTGGTTTCCAGGGTCATGCGTTGGGCCGCCCTTTCAGGGCTTGTTTGTTGGTGGGCGGCCGGTAACCCAGGGCGTTGCCTCTCCACGGCGAGTCTACGACCTGGGCTGGCGTATTGCGCCCCTTTGGGGCTGGACGGGTTGCTGACGCGGGATTGAGAAGCCTTGGTCGGCGCGAGATGGGCGGGGTCTGCCTGGGGTGCTCAACCGGGGGACTTACATCCCCCGCTCGCGGCGAGGTAGGCAATTCGCTGGTCGCCTCGGATCAATGGTGTCTGGTCCGGGCGGATGGTTCACCGGGTGTTGCTATCGGTCGTTTTTCAGGCGGTAGATGTAGATGTCGGGGCTGGTGAAGGCATCCTGCGGATATTTCTCGACGCACTTCCAGATGGGCGTATGCTTTTCCAGCAGTTCGCGGTAGAAGCTGACGGTGCGGGCGTAGTTGCCGGGGTATTCGTCGCTTGCGCGATTCCGGGGCTCCAGGAAGCGGTCGTAGAGGAGGCTGCTGATGACCACGTAGCACTCGCCCCGGCCGGGCAGTGACTTTGGCGTGCCGTAGTCGGCGGCGGCAAACGCGTGGTAAAGCCGCACATCCCGGCGCGCAGCGTCCAGAGGGCCGGCGTCCCTGGAAGATGAGCCCAGGCCGGCATACTCATCCGCGTAGACACTGGCGTTCTGCGGCAGATGTTCGATCAGCCAGGCCTTGGCTTTTTCGCGGCTGTCGTCGTGAAACTGGCGGGCGAAATCCAGGGTCTGGGGCAGTTGCATGAGGATGAAGACGTTGGCCAGGGCGATGATGAGCACTGCCTGAAGCCAGCGGCTGCCGTGGAGCAGTTGGACCATTCGCCCGGCCGACAGGGCGGCCAGAAGGTGCAGCAGGAGCACCGTGGGCATGGTGTATCGCGCGAACAGGATCACGGTGAAGGAGACGAGGAGGGTGAATCCTGCGGCGAAGAGGATGAGTAGCGCCTGCCATCCCCAGCCGTAACGGTGGCCGACGACCAGGAGCACGGGCAAGGCGCCGGCGAGCACGAGGATGTGCCAGGGGCACTGGCGGATGGCGGTCGCCAGGACGTAGGTGTTGGGCTTGTCGGCGGTGATGCCGCGGTGCTCGCTGAGGCTGTGATCGGTCTCGCGTTCCAGGCCGTTTACGAATTGCGAATCGAAGGCTGATCGCCAGTCGCCCTGGCGCAGGGCCTGCCAATCGAAACCGTTGGGGTTGAGCGTGCGGTAGTTGATGGTGAGCGCGACGGTCACCAGGGCGGCGGTCACGAGCAGAAGGCGGAAGGGGAGCGACCACCATCGCCAGGCGGGAGCGAACAGGACCACCAGCACGGCCAGGGCGATGGTGCCCGCCCCGACGTATTTGCCGGAGGCGGCCAGGGCGCAAGCTGCGCCGAGGGCCAGCCACGCGGGGAACCTGGACCACCAGCGTTGGGTGTTCCAGACCCAGCGGGAGGTGAAGACGACGGCGGCGATGCCGACGGCGAGGGCGGCGTCTTCCTTCATGTAGTGGCTGTAGGTGAGCAGTTGCGGGCAGAGCCCGACGGCCAAGGCGCCGAAGATCAGGCCCGGGAGCCCGGCGGCGAGATAGGCGGCGGCGGCCAGGAGGGTGGCGGTTGCGGCGCCGAAGACGGCGGAGGTGTGCCGGCCGGCCTGCACGATGGAGAAAGAGTCGGCGGGGGTGTGGAACCAGCGTTGCCAGAGGAGCGTGCCTTCGAGGAGGAGTTGGGGGTGGTTGAAGTTGCGATAGGAACCTTCGGAGAGCACCTGCTGGACCTTGCCCAACTCATCGGGGTGCCAGGCGATGGGCATGTCATCGTCGCAGACGTAGAGGGAGTAGGCGCCGGAGAACGTGCCGGCCAGAAGGATGATGGCCAGCAGATGGCGCAGGAGGCGAGCCCACCACGGCGCCCGCGCCGGTATCCGCGTGGGCGTGGGAGGTGGGGGGGTGGCCAGCCGATCGTGGGAATCGGGGCTGGCGGGCTCGGGCTGTGGCGTCGGTTCGATCATCAACGGATCCGGAATCCTTGTCTCGTGGCGCAGACGGCGGCCGCGGGACATCCCCTGGTCTGCCTGGCGATAGTCTATGAGCCCGCCCCATTTGTACCAGATACCCGGCCGCGTGTTGAGAGAGCGGGGAGGATGGCGAGTGGCTGGGCGTGCCCGTTTTTCCGGGCACGCAATTTCTTAGCCCCAGCGGGGCGGCATTCTTAAGCCCAGGGTAAGCGTACTCGCGCAGCCCTGGGTAAGAACCATTCACCCTTAATGAGCCCTGAAAGGGCGACACCTCTTTCAGCACCGTATTCGCTCCAACCACTCGCTTACCCACTACTGGTATCGGCCCGGAAAACCGGGCACGCCCGAGTGGCTGGTGGTGCGTGACACATTAGGGGATGAGAAGTGGTGTCGCGTTTTCAGAGCTTTGGTGGTGGGCGGCCCGGGAACTCCCAGGGCGTTGCCCTGGTTGTTCTACACATCTTGTGTGGAACGGGGAGTAATGGCGCATCTACGAGTTGGTTTGCAAACCCCACCCGCAAGCATCGCAGTACCTCCCCGAAGGCTCCGGCCGGGGCGGCCGGGCCACCTGTGGCACGCCCGCCCCCGGGCGCTGCCCTCGTGGCGTCGCGAGGCGTGTCCACTATGCCAGAGGCATAACCTGGGGTTCCGGACCCGGCACAGCCAAGACTTGTGTGGAACAACGAGAGCGTTGCCCCAGGCTCATGAGTTGCGCCCCGTTGGGGCTGAAGAAGGCGGCCGCCGAATGTGTCACGCAACCAGTGGCTGGTGGTGTCAGGCTGGTGGTGTCAGGCGCTTGCCTCGAATCGGCTACCGGCTAGAGTATCCGGACTCGATGCAAGAAGAACCCAAGAGTCAGTCGCCGATTCTGGTCGCCGTGGCAGGCCTGGTCCTGCCGGGGCTGGGATACTTTCTGGTCGGCCAGCGCAAGCGCGGGCTGATCGTGGGTGTCACGCTGCTGCTGATGTTCATGGGCGGGATACTGATCGCCGGCATCCGGGTGTTTGAGGTGCCGGGGTATGGCGAGGATGGTTGGAAGGTATACGTCGAGGATTACCCGACGCGCGACGGGTTTTACCGCAGGGCGACCACCCAACCGGTGGTTCGCGTCCAGCCGACGGATGGCCGGACTCCTGGCGGGAGCCGCATGGCGACTGTCTTCCGCCGCGCTGCCGATGGCACTATTCACCAGGAAGTGACGGCGGAGGTTCCGGTCGCGCCGGGGGAGTGGCTGCTGATGGCGAATTTTCGCGGTGAGATTGCCAACCGGATCTGGTTTGTGCCGCAGGCGCTGATGGGGTTGCCGACGGCGGTGGCGGGCTATTGTTCGATCTCGGCAGCCCAGGCGGATGTGGCTAAGAGTCATGCACGGCTTGCGGAGATCGGGACGCTTTATACCGCGGTGGCGGGGATGCTGAATCTGCTGGTGGTGATAGACGCGGCGAGTCGCTGCGTGCGAAAGGAGGAGGTATGAACCTCCTTTGCCTGGCCCAAGCCGCCAGCTATGTGCCGCTGCGCGACCCGATGTGGGGCGGCTGGAATTTCTGGCCGGTGTTTCTGATCCCGCTGTGCGTTGGCATCGCCATCGTCTACAAGGGGATTCGGGTGGATGATGTGAAGGAATTGCGTGGGGCGGCCACTGTGCTGTCGCTTCAGGTGATCGGATCACTGGTGGGGCTGGCCCTGCTGCTGTGGGGCGTGCTGCGCATCATCGAACTGTAGCCGCGGCGGGCGTGGCGGCGAGCGATGCCTTCAAATAAGGTGGGGGGGGGATGTCCCCCTTTCCCCTTTTACCCCTTTTCCATCCGATGCACCGACGGCATCAAGCGAGGCTGGGCGCAGACCGAGTTGGCCAAACGCTCGGGCGTTCGCCTGGAAACCATCGTCTGGAGCGACGCAGGCGGGCGGCTGGCGCATTCCTTCGTATTCCCCGGAACGCAGGTATAATGTAACAGAGAGGAAATGCTATGAGTCCTGCGATTCTTGAAGTGCAAGTCAGGTCTTTGCGCCGTCAACTGGAGCGGCTGGAGTCGGCTATTTCGCGAGAAGGCCGGCCGGGGGAACGCTCCTCGCTCGCCGACTTCCGCGGCGCATGGAAAGGCCGCGGCATTGCGACGGAGCAGGATCTCGATGACGCGCGGCTGCGGCTTCCTCACAACCTCGGGCAGTCATGACTTACATCCTTGACACCCATCCGCTCGATTGGCACTTGGTTGATTCGCCCAAGCTGTCAGAGGTGGCGCGCCAGGCTATTGAAGATCGTTCTGCGGGGATTGTTTTGACCTCGCTACCTGGCGGACGTAGTCTGCACATCAATGATCCGTCGCCGCGCTGAGTGCGGGTTTGTCCTTATCTCTCAACAGCAGGTCGCCCTGCGCGCGGGGGAACTGCTGCGGCAGATCGGCGGGGCGTTTGCTGCTGCGGCCGATCCGCAGTCGGCCATCATCGCGGCCCAGCATGCCTTCGACGGATTTGCCGAAGTGGATGCCGCCTGGCCGGTGTCCGACCGCGGCGTGCCCATGCAGATGGATGAACTGCCCGTACTGGAGCAGGTGCAAGCCTGGGATGCGACCACGCGGCTGGCCCAGGAGCTTCCGGCGCGGGCGGCTGCTCTCCTGGGGCTGCTGGCACTGCAATGGTCGGCCCGGCCGGAACTGCATCGCGGGGAGTCGTTGCGAGAACTGTTCGCCTTCAATCGTCAGCAGCACATGGAACTGGAGCGGCTGGAACACCATCGGCCGATCCTTGGGCTGCGGAACGATGTGGCGACCCACTATGGGCTGCCGGACAAGAGCGTGACGCCCACGCCGACGGAGGCGGCCGTGCTGAGGGATCTGTCGCTGCTGCGGCTGGCGCTGGAGTTGTCGGCCGAAGCCTGCTCGCATTCGGTTGTCACGCGCTGCATCGGGTATTTCGCACCGGCGATCGGGGCGGAGGTGGCGGCGGTTCACACACGCTGGATTGACGAGCAGCATCTTGCCGTCGCGGGCTGGCCGTTCGTGGGCGAAGGCCTCAAACTGAATATTCACCAGCAGGTGGTGCCGGCCCGCCGGTACCTGGACGCCCGCGAGTTGCGCCAGACGCTGGCGGATTCGTCGCGCGTCGATTCATCGCTCCAACTGGTCAAGGATGACTGAACATGGCAACGACTCGTAATCCCTATTCTGATCGACGAATGCTGGTGCTGCTGCCGCTGGCGTTTGCGTCCGGCCTGCCCTATCTGCTGACGGCCGGCACGTTGCAGGCGTGGATGACCGGT
>JBBQTU010000065.1:0-17906 GCA_038213005.1 Tepidisphaerales bacterium
CAGATTGCAGACTCAAGCTCATCCGTTCCATCCTTCGCGATAATCTGCGAAATCGAGCGGTACTGAGTTTACCCGCCGCGGCGGGCGGGCGGATAGAACGCTTCTGACGGTGGCGGACGGTTCAAACCATTTCCAGCGCAGGCAGGCAAGGGGCTGTATGAAGTATTGCGTCATATGGAAGGCAATGCCTGGCGTGCAGAACTCGCAGAGCGTGCCGAGGATTGGCGATTGCAGCAGTTTGTACAGCGGGCCGCGCCAGGCGGAGGATCGCGTGGAGCTGATGCCATGGCCGGTGCGTCGGCCGCCGGATTGCACCCAGCCGGTGAATGAGCCGATCAAGGCGGCTAAACTGGATCGGTTGCGGCTTTACCTGCAATGGCAGCGGCCATATGGTGATGTGGCACGGACTGCGGACGCGGCTAAGCGGATGGGCCTAGAGTGGACGACGCGCGACTGGGGCCGGCCGAAAGGCAAGCCAGCGGAAGGAGCGGTGAAGCATGGCCAGTAACGATGGGATGTCCCCTTTGCATTTTTCTTTGCATTGTTTCTTGTTTCACAAGGATGAGGACTGGGCCGCCTTTGTGAACGAGCCGCAGACGGCAGGGGAACTGGAAGCATTGCGAAGCAGTGTGAGCCGAGGCTGCCTATTTGGCGAAGACCAGCGGCGCGACGACATGGTTCGCGAGTTAGAATTGGAATCAACGATGCGTGAGCGGGGCCGGCCTTCCCGGCGAACGATGTTGGAAACAGCCCGAATGCCATTGTGAGGACGGTGAATGGACGAATCAGTCAAATAGAGTCATCAAATGGAATCGCGTCCTCTTTTCCTTCCTTCCCTTTTCCTTCCTTTTCCTTCCCGCCTCTGGGGCACTGGCCGCTCTGATGGCGAGCCAGACTACTGCTGCGGCTTGCGGCTGCTCCTGGCGTGCTCGGAATTCGGCCGGGTTGGACGCCGGCCGTAGCGGGTCCCTTCGCCGGTGTTCTCGGCCCTCGATCCGCCGGCCATCGGTGTCTTGTTACGGTTGTCGCCATTGTTTTCAACCTTTTCGAGGTCGCGGTCGATGGGCGTCCACCATGGGTTCTTCACGCCCTGCTTGACCAGTTTGGCGGCTTCCTCGGGAGTGTCGGCGAGGCGGAAGATGTCGAGGTCCTCGCCGTCGATGAACTTCTCGGCCAGCGCCTTGCCCATCCAGTCGACCAGTCCGCTCCAGTAGGCGGAGCCGAAAAGTATGATCGGGACAGGCTTAATCTTCAGCGTCTGCACTAGTGTAAGCGTTTCAAAAAACTCATCGAGCGTGCCGAACCCGCCAGGGAAGCAGATGAACGCTGAGGCGTACTTCACGAACATTACCTTGCGGACATAGAAGTAATGGAAATCCAGCGAGAGGTTCTGGTACTTGTTAGTTTCCTGTTCCATCGGGAGCGTGATGTTCAGGCCCACGCTCATCCCCTTGGCCTCAATGGCACCCTTGTTGCCGGCTTCCATGATGCCGGGGCCGCCTCCAGTGATGACCGAGAAGCCGGACTTGGCCAGCAGGCCGGCCGTGGCTTCGGCGGCCAGATAATATGGGTCTTCCGGGCGGGTGCGGGCGCTGCCGAACATGGCGACGGCCCGGCCGACGTTGGACATTGATTCAAAGCCCTCGACAAATTCCGACATGATGCGGAAAATCCGCCACGTATCCTGCTGGTGAATCTCAAGGGGCATGGTGCTGCATAGCATGACGGGCCGAGGCGACGAAATCAACCAGCGCACGGGCGCCCTTGGCGTGGGGCGTGCCCGTTTTTCCGGGCCCGCGATTTCTTAGCCCCAACGGGGCGGCATTCGTAAGTCCAGGGTAAGCGTACTCGCGCAGCCCTGGGTAAGAACCATTCACACTGAATGAGCCCTGAAAGGGCGACACCTCTTTCAGCACCGTATTCGCTCCAGCCACGCGCTGACGCGCGACTTGCATCTGCCCCGAAAAACGGGCACGCCCCCGGCGTGTGCGGTCGGGGAGAGGCATTCGGGCTCGATCGAGCGAAACCCAAGAACGGCGCAGAATTTGCATGACATTGCGATTTGCCCGGCCGCTCTGTTAAGTGCATTATTCATCGACTAATATCTCGCTTTCCGTGTTTCTGAAGTGATGGGACGTTTGGCCAAGGCAGTTTCGTCAGGAGCAGTAACGTGATGGGATCAGGACAGCCGAAACACAGTCAGAGCCGTCTGTCGTATCTGGCGGCGATCCTGGGGGTCGCGGTTGCTACGGCATTGATCTATCAGGTGCCCGTGCTGCGGCAGCGCGGGGCATTCGTTGTGTACCTGGGCGTCGTCGCCCTGGTCACGTGGTTTGGCGGATGGCGGCCGGGCCTCGTGTCGATCGTTCTGACGTCGGTCATGTGCATGTGGCTGGTTCTGCCGCCGGCGGATTCAATGATGCTGCAGAGTTGGGAGGACGCGCTGCGACTTGCGGTGTTCGTTCTGGTCGCAGCGCTCATTGCGGGGCTGCACGCATCGCGAGAGCGGGCGATGGCGCAGACGTGGCAGACCGAGCAGCGCATGGCCTTCGCGCTGGAGTGCGCCGAGATGGGCGTCTGGGACTCCGATCTTACGACCGGCAGGGTCTGGTGGTCCGATGGAATGGAGAAACTCTTCGGGCGGCCGCCTGGCGAGTTTTCCGGCACCTACGAGGGCTTTATCGCGTACATCCATCCGGATGATCAGGATTTTGTGAAGCGGGCCATCACTCGGAGCGGGGAAGGCAGGCAGGACTTCGAGATCGAGCACCGCATCGTCCGCCCCGACGGCGAGACGGCGTGGATTGTCACCCGCGGGCGGATCGTCCTGGATGAGCACGGCAAACCGCAGCAGATCATCGCGGTGGCGGGGAACGCCCCTCAGCGGAGGAGCGTGGAAGCCCCGGCCCCGAGCGCCTGAGCAACTCGTGGCGTTGGGTGTTCCAATGCCGGTTACTTGCGTATAGAGTACTCCCAACTTTTTAAAGGAGATCCCTTGAAGCAGTTTCGTCTTAATGTTTGTGCCGTCGCGGTGCTGGCCCTTGCTCCCATGACCATGGCGCAGGAGCCCGTTGCGGCTCCGGTGACCGCGCCTGCGACCGCCCCGGCGGTCGACCCGGCCAAAGTTGTGTTGAAGGTCGGCGATCAGAGCATGACTGCCCAGCAGTACACTGACCTGGTGAACGACGTGCTGCCCGAGCAGGCCCGCGCCATGGCGCAAGGCCCCAGCAAGCGCATGTTTGCCGAGAAGATTGTGGACATCAAGCTGCTGGCCGGTGAGGCCGCACGCCAAGGCATGGAGAAGGACCCGAAGATTCAACGGCAGATGGATCTGCTGCGTGAGCAGGTGCTGGCCCAGGCCGTTGTCGAAAAGACACAGAAGTCGGGCGACGAGGTCGCGCTGAAGAAGTACTACGAGGAGCACAAGGGCGAATTCGAGCAGGCCAAGGCCCGCCACATCCTGATCCGCTCCGCCAACCCGCAGATGCCCGCGGCTGCCGGCAAGAAGGAACTGACGGATGACGAGGCCAAGAAGAAGGCCGATGACATTTACGCACGCCTGGTGAAGGGCGAGGACTTTGCCGCCATCGCCAAGGCCGACTCCGACGATCCCGGTTCGGGCGTTCGTGGTGGAGACCTTGGGTCGTTCGGCAAGGGCAACATGGTTCCCGAGTTCGACACCGCCGTCTTTTCGCAGAAGATTGGCGAGGTCGGCAAGCCGGTCAAGACGATGTTCGGCTATCACATCATTCAGGTGCAGGAGCGCAACACCCAGCCCTTCGAGGAAGTGAAGGATCAACTGCTGGCCAAGCAGGGCCCCGAGAAGCTTGAGGCTCTGCTGGATTCGCTGAAGAAGTCGCAGAAGGTCGAGATGGACGAGGCGTTCTTCGGCAAGCCGATGCCGAAAATGCCGCAGATGCCGCAGATGCAGATGCCGCCCGAGTGATGATCACCGAGTGATGATCACCGAGTGATGACCACCGAGTGATGATCACCGAGTGATGATCACGGGGGGGATGATTCATCGCGGGCCGGGTGCTGGCGGGACTGTCTATGCCGGTCCCGCACCCGGCTCGCGTGCTTTTTGGGTTCGTGGTCAGACCAACCGAAGGAGAGCGAAGATGGCAGACAGGATCACATGGATTCAATCCACCCCGGACAAGTGCTGGCGCTCAATGAGCGGCGCGAGCACGACCAATGGCGAGTGCAACCTGAAACTGTCCAGCCTGCGCCATCAGACATGGCAGGGGTTTGGAGGGTGCTTCAACGAAATTGGATGGGATGCCCTGTCGAAGGTCGCTCCCGACCAGAAGCAGAAGGCCATCGCGGCGCTGTTTGATCCCAAGCACGGCTGCCGTCTGAATTTCGGCCGATTGCCCATCGGCGCGTCGGACTATGCCCTGGACTGGTATAGCTGCAACGAGACGCCCGGTGACTATGCGATGAAGCATTTCACCATCGATCGCGACCGGAAGTACCTCATTCCGTTCATCAAGGCGGCGATGGAACTCTGCCCGGACATCCGCCTGTTCGCATCGCCATGGAGTCCGCCGACCTGGATGAAATCCCCCCGGGCCTATAACTACGGCAAACTGGTCTGGGAGAAGCAGAACCTGCAGGCCTATGCGCAGTACTTCGTCAGGTTTGTGCAGGCGTATGCGAAGCAGGGCATCGGCATCCAGCAGATTCACGTGCAGAACGAGCCGACGGCGGACCAGAAGTTTCCTTCATGCCTCTGGAGCGGTGTTGAACTGCGCGACTTCATTCGCGACTACATGGGCCCGACGTTTGAGAAGGCGGGGCTGGACGCCGAGATCTGGCTGGGCACGATCAACTCCGACGACTACAACGGCTATGCCAATACGGTCCTGTCGGATCCGGCGGCTCGCCAGTACATCCGGGGCGTTGGCTACCAGTGGGCAGGCAAGCACGCGATCCATCGCACCATTACCAGTCATCCGCAAGTTCCGCTGATGCAGACCGAGAACGAGTGCGGCGACGGCAAGAACACGTGGGACTACGCCCACTACATCTTTGACCTGTTCACGCACTACATCATCCATGATGTACGGGCCTATATCTATTGGAACATGGTGCTGCCCCCTGGCGGCCGCAGCACCTGGGGTTGGTATCAGAACTCGATGATCGTCGCGGATCCGCAGAGCCAGAAAATTCGCTTCATGCCTGAGTTCTACGTGATGAAGCATTTTTCTGCGTTCATCGATCCCGGTGCTGTTCGGCTGGGCCTGATGGGGCCGTGGGCCGGCAACGCTGTCTGCTTTGCCAATCCCGATGGGGCGATGTCCCTGGTGATCGCCAATCCGTTTGCCGAGAAGATGGCGCTCTGTTTTCAGGGCCCCAAGGGCGTGGTCAAGTGCGAACTGGCCCCGCGGTCGTTTAGCACGATCCGGCAGATGCTCTAAAAGAGCACGGGCTTCGTCTCGAAGATCATTCGCCCTGGAGCAGCCATGGCGAGATCAGCACCACTGGCCGGTGTGCCAGGATCTTGCCGATCGCGATCTGACGAAGCATCGCCTTGCGCGCCAGCGGCGGCAGGGCCTGCAATTCGGTGGCCAGCGGCGAAAGCATCGACGGCACGCCCGTCCTGGTGTCGGCATGCCCGGCCAGGAGATCGGTGAGTGTCCTGGGCGCCGGCAGCATCCGCAGTTCGTATTCGCCTTCCTCCAGATCGACCTTACCAGCAGCGAATGCAATGGCCTGATCCAGCCCGCCGATGCGGTCGACCATGCCGAGGTCTATGGCCTGGGCGGCCAGGAAGATCCGGCCCTTGGCCACCTGGTCAATGTCCTTGATCTTGCCGGTGCGGGTGGTCATCACACGCTGGATGAACTGCTGGTAGGTCTGTTTCATCCAATTGGTCAGTAGTTGCTTCTGTCCCGGCGTGAACGGTTCGTTGGAACTGAAGAGCCCCGCATTCGCCCCGCGACTGAAGGTCTCGGTGGTGATGCCGATCTTGGCATACAGGTCGCGCAGCACCATCTTGCCGCCCACCACGCCGATGGAGCCGACGATAGAGGTCGGATCAGCGAAGATCGTGTCGCCGGCCGACGCGATGTAGTAGCCGCCGCTGGCGGCCATTCCGCCGATGCTGATGACCACCGGCTTCTTCACCGCCACGCGCCGCACGGCCTGCCAGGCGGTCTCGCTGGCCAGGGCGCTGCCACCGGGCGAACTGATGCGCACGACGATGGCCTTGATGTCATCATCCCGCTCGGCCAGCCGCATGGCTTTGCGGAGATAGCCGTCGCCGGTGCCTTCCTCGGAGAACAAGCTCTCATCGCCATCGCCTTCAGTGATCACGCCATCGACGTAGACCAGGCCGATGGCCGGGCCTGTCTCTGCCTTGGGTTGCTGATTCAGCATCGCCAGGAGCGAGAACGGGTTGGAGAGGTCGATGGCTTCGCGGTCGGTCTCTCCGTAGTGACGGACCAGTTCCACCTGCTGCCCGACTGACTTGCCGATCAGGGCCTTGACCTCGTCCAGGTCTACCAGGTGATCGACCAGCTTCTGCTCCCTGGCCCGACTCGCCGGGATGATGGCCTCATCAATAAGGCCCTTGACTACCTCGGGTTTCAGATGTCGCTGCTGGCAGATGGTGAGCACGATCTGGCCGTAAAGCGCGTCGGCGAGTCTGGTCATTTCGCCGCGAAGCTGGTCACTGGCGGCGGTGCGGGTCAGCGCCTCATCGGCACCTTTGTATTCGCCGATCTGGATGAAGTCGGCCTTCACGCCAATGTTGTCCAGCAATCCCTTTGCGAACATCACCTCCAGCCCAACGCCCGGCATCATCAGGTCGCCGCCGGGCAGGAGACAGATATCGCTGGCGCCGGTGGCCATCACATAGCCCGTGGTCTCATAGGAGTCGGCGTATACAAACGTCGGCTTGTGCCGGGCATTGACCTTCGCCAGGGCATCGCGGAGTTCGCCCGCCTGCGACAGTGAGAGTTCTGCGCCGCGAAGCGTGATCAGCACACCGCGTATCTCATCATCGTCCGCCGCTTCCTTCAGTCGCTGCACGAGGCTGAGCAGCGTGTCGCTGGATTGCTCGGGAAAGAGAGTGAATGTGGGGGGGCGCTCGGTCAACTGGTCTTTGAGGTCGAAGTGCGCCACCTTGGCCAGTTTCTGCTTCTCCTGCTTCAGTTGGCGGAGTTGCTCGGCGATTTTCTTGGCGTCCAGCCGGGCGGTCGCGGTCGCCGGTCCGGTCGTCGCACGAGCCGAGACGCGGGTAGTCGGCCAGGTCGTTGCCCGGGCACTGGCGATCGCCTCTGCGGCGGCGGATTCCTTAGGCGCCGCCCAGACGGCTCCTGCCAGAAGCAGTGCGGCCATGGTTCCGACGATTCCGAATCTTCTACTTGTTTTCATAAATGAGCTCGCGGTGTTGGGGTCCCCGGTTTTCATCGTCTTCCATTGTGCCCGCGTATGGATGCGGTGACAATGCCCGGCGGAGGACGGCAGTGAAACAGTGCGTGATATCCCTGATGCTCGCGATGATCGCCTGCGTGGCCCTGGCTGCTGCGCCATGGCAGGCTGAGGCGATGCCGACGACTGCCGCCACGCAGCCGGCGACACAGATTTCCGTCGCCACCCCATCCTCACCGGCCGGCGCGAGCGATGACTTCTCTCCCATGCAGGCAGCATTTGTGCTGGTGGCGCTGATCGTGGTGGCCACGGCGGCGATCGCCGGGGCGCTGGCGCTGATGGTCCTCGCGGTGGTTGCCCTATTGGGGATTGTGTCGACGTCGACAGTGGTGGGAATCGTCAAGGGATCCACCGGGGCCGCCCTCAAGGCCTTTGCGTATCAGGCTTTGGCGATGGCCGGACTGCTCACCGGCATGGTCGCGGGCTTGGCGGTTCACTGGGGGCAGCCGCATGCGGCCCCCAAGTGGGAACTGGTCTGCGCCGGTGGCGCAATCGGGGCGGTGCTGGGCCTGCTCCTGGCGGCCGTACTGGTGCGAGCTATCCGGGCGATGTGGCGTGCGGCTGCAAAAAAGTAGCCAGTGCCCGGGCAAAGCGGTCGAGCGTCGGGCGTAGCGCTACACGGTTCCGTCAATCTTTACGACGATGATCTTGAGCGGAATATCCTCGCGCCCGGCCTGGGCCAGCGCCATTTGAGCGACGCGAGCCAGGCCGCCACAGCAGGGCACCTCCATGCGCGCCACGGTGACGGAACGGACTGAGTTGCTGGCGAAGATGGCTGCGAGCTTCCGGACGTAAGGTTCGCAGTCGTCGAGCTTCGGGCAGGCGATGGCGAGTGTCTTGCCAGCGAGCATCCCCTGGTGGAAGGCCGCATAAGCAAACGGCACACAGTCCGCCGCCAGAAGCACATCGGCATCCTGCCAGATGGGTCCGCTGGTCGGCAGCAGCGTCAACTGCACCGGCCACTGCCGAAGCTGCGACGTCCCCGCTTCGCAGCCTGCTGAGGTCGCTGCCGGCACTGAGCGCTCCATCATCCGCACCCGCGAGCCGGGACACCCTCCGGAGTGTCCCGGGTGCGGAGCGGATAGCGGAGATACTTCAGCACGGTGCCCGGTATGAGCCACCGGCGAGGCGTAGCCGATCGGGGCAACCGCTGTGAAGGTGGGCAGCACTGAGGTCGGTGTGCTGTTCAGATGCAAAGCCACGGCCGACTCATCAAACTCATCAGCGGAACGCTCTTCGACCCGTATGGCATCCTTAGGGCAATGTCCCAGGCAGGCCCCAAGGCCATCGCAAAGCTTGTCGGCCACCAACCGAGCTTTGCCGCTAATGATCTGGATGGCCCCCTCCGCGCAGTTCGGCACGCACAGCCCGCAACCGTCGCACTTGTCCTCGTCGATATGGACGATCTTTCGCGTTTGCCTTGCCATGGAGAGCAGTATCCACCAACAGTACGCCGGAAGCATTGATCTGGATCAAGCTATTGCTTGAGACGGCAGGGCGTTGTGGTGTACACTATAGCGTCACTTAAGAGGTCTCTATTATGCGCTTCGTTACGGCCAAGGAATTGCGGGTCCAGTCCAGTGCGATCTGGCGAGACCTGGCAAAAGACGGCCAGGTCGTTGTGACGCTCAACGGCAGACCCGTAGCGGTTGTCACGCCAACGGATGAGAGGTCGTTGGGCCAGACGCTCTGCGACATGGCTCGGACCAAGGCGATGCGCGCGATGCGCGAGTTACAGGAAACCTCGGTGCGCGCGGGCAGGTCCAAGATGAGCCAGGTCGCCATTGACCGCGAAATCGCGGCCGCGCGGCGGGACCGGGCATGAGGGCAGTCGTCGACACCAATGTCCTGGTGGCCGCGCTGCTCTCGCCTACGGGAACTCCGGCCCGCTTGTTGGAATGGGCTATCAACGGCGATTTTCGGCTTTGCCTGTCGGCCGGGATTCTGGCCGAGTACCGCGAAGTTCTGCTCCGACCGGTCTTCGCCTTTGATCCAGACCGGGTGGAGTGGCTCCTCCACTGGATTGAGCAGGAAGCCGATCTCGTCACGCCGAGTCTAACTGCCTGCGATCTTCCCGATGCCGACGATGCCATCTTCCTGCAGACGGCCGTTGCGGCTCAGGCCGACTATCTGGTAACCGGAAATCTCAAGCATTTCCCGGCCGCAAAGTGCCTTGGTGTTCCGGCAGTATCGCCCAGGCAATTCCTGCAAGTCCTGACCGCGTAGCACCCGCTGGCGTCGAACAGCCTGCCACCACGCAGGCGAGCAGGAAGAGAGCCGACAGCGGGAAGTAAAAAGGATCTATGATTGGCCAGCGAAAGCCAAAGGGCCCGCTGGATCACAGCAGGCCCTTTGGCGATTCCGACTGATGGCGACCTTTACTGGTCAAACTGGCCGTCGAAGGCGATTTTCGATGGGGCGAAGTCGACCTTCTTGACGAAGGCACATGCTTCCTTGGCGCCGTGCTCGCGGTCCATGCGGCTGTCTTCCCATTCCACGGAGAGCGGGCCGCTGTAACCGATGTCGTTCAGGGCGACGATGATTTCTTCGAAGTTCACATCGCCGTGGCCGAGGCTGCGGAAGTCCCAGTAGCGGCGCGGGTCGGCGAACGTCGTGTGGCCGCCGAAGACGCCTACGGTGCCGTCACCGTGGCCCCACCAGGCGTCCTTCATGTGGACGTGGAAGATGCGCTGGGCGAAGGTGCGGACGAACTTGACGTAATCTACGCCCTGGTAGCCCAGATGCGAGGGGTCGAAGTTGAAGCCGAATCGCTTGTGATTCTTCACGGCGTCCAGGGCCCGCTGAGCCGAGGCGATGTCGAAGGCGATCTCGGTCGGATGCACTTCCAGGGCGAAGTTGACGTTCTGCTTGTCAAACTCGGCGAGGATGGGGGCGAATCGGTTTGCGAAATCGTCAAACCCCTTCTGCCAGTAGGCCTGATCCGTGGGAGGGAAGGCGTAGATCGAATGCCATACGCTGGAGCCGGTGAAGCCGTTGACCACGCCTGCGGTCTTCTGCTGGCTGTTGTCCGGCGAAGCATCCATGAACTTGCGGCACGCCTTGGCGGTGTCGATCATCTTTTTCGCCGCACGCTTGCGCACGCCCTCGGGATCGCCATCGCCCCAAACGTCCGGCGGAAGGATCGACTTGTGGCGGGCGTCGATGTTGTCACAGATGGCCTGACCGACCAGATGGCTGGAGATGGCGAAACACCGCAGCCCGTGGGCGGTCAGGACCTCCCATCGCTGCTTGCAGTAATCCTTGCTCTGCAGCGCCTGATCGACATCGAAGTGGTCGCCCCAGCAGGCCAGTTCCAGGCCGTCGTAGCCGAACATGCGGGCCTTGGCGCAGAGTTTCTCAAACGGCATATCGGCCCACTGGCCGGTAAAGAGCGTGACGTTGCGAGCCATGTGTTCTCCTTCTCCCTAAAGGTATCGGGCGAGGTTTTCGACCCTCGACCCTTCGCTCAGATCAAACCGCCGGCCGATAGAATTGTCAATTCGCCGTCGATTGGATTGCGTGTGCCCCCAAGACAGGTCAGTTCTGGCGACTGCTCTGTCTTGCGTGCCACTTGCATCAGCCCATCCAACTAGATGACGGCCGCCCCGTCCTCCACTGGCACGACCGCTGGGATCTCTCGATCTTGCGCTCCTGATTGGCCATCATCGTTCCTGTCCTGGCGGTCGCCCAGGAGATAGACGTTGCCGGCGCTGACGGCGAACTTGCCTTTGACTGCCTGCTGCTCTTTGCTCTGCAGGTTGGTCACCGGTCCGCTGAAAGGCACCTCGGCCGACTGGAAAGCCCAGACCACCGCCGGTTGATCGTCCTTGTCCAGCCACAGCGCGTACTTGCCACCCTCGGTGACGCGCAGACGGTGCATCAGCGGCAGCGCGGCGTTGTAGCAGTGGTTCACCTTCGCGTAGTCTTGAGCCAACTCGCCGGCCGGCAGCGGTGAACCCGCGTGGCTCGGATCCTTCGGTGTCTTCCAGGGCCGGGCGCTCATGTTCGGAATGGCACGATAGCCTGCCAGCCAGAAATACTTGTCGGGACTCAGCTTGTCGGCCGTGAAGACCTCTCCGCTGGTGAAGAACGCCGGACTGCAATCCAGCAGGGCAAAGGCGTCATCGTTCCGAACGGTGTCGGCCCACAGGCGCCTGCGGAACTTGTCAGTCGCGAAGCCGTACATCGCCACCTGGCTGACGCCGAAGATGGTGACCACCTCGCATCGCTGCTTGAAGCCATGCTGCTGCAGGCGTGACTGCATCGCCCAGATCTCATCGGCCTGCGGAGCCTTGTCCGGGCCCTGCCAATCGACACAGGTGACCCCGAGGTTCTGGTAGCTGTCCCAGAAGATCGAGTCCAGCCCCGTCTCGTCCTTCACCTTCCTGACCGACTGCTCCAGGTAGGCGCCGAAGTCGCTGCGCATGCGCCCGCACCAGAGGATTTGATACGCGCCATCCCAGGGATCGCCATTGGCCTCGCGCAATACCCAGTCGGGATGATCGCGCCAGATTGGAGAGAACTTTGAGAACTGCATGCCAAACCACTGGTATATGCTCAGGCCTGCGGCGTGCGCTGCCTCGAACACCGACTTCATGCCCGCGGCGCCGCCGAATCTGTCGGCATAGCGGAACTCGTAGGGGCAGCAGATATTTCCCTCGTGCTCATGGGCGGGATCGGACGTGACCGACTCCCATACGCCATGGGTAAACACTTCGCGGAAACCCAAGGCTTTCCAGGCGGGGAATACGGCTTTCATGGGCTCGGTCCAAGCTGGCCCAAGATCCTTGAGGTCCTGGTCCCACAGGTGCGCGGCCACCGTGGGCAGCGGCACTTCCAGTTGAAAACCGTACTGAGCATGGATGCGGCGGCGGACTTCACTGAAACAGTCCAGCCAGAGATTTCGCCATTCGTGCCGCGCAAACGGCTTGGCACGGCGGTGAACCAGCAGCTTGCGCTCGGGCGTGCGGGCGGTCTCGGTCAGGGGGAAGAACGGCCGGTCGCTGTAATGGATCACATTTTCGTCGGCGAACTTCTCCAGGCGCGCGCGAGTGAGCGACGGGCGCTCGGCAAACAGGCACAGCGCCACGTTCCCCTTCACCTGAAAATCGCAGATCGACGCCCCGGCCGCCCGCGGCAGCATGTCCATCGGGAAGCATCCGCCCCAGCCTCCGGCTTCCTCGGTGAAGAACCGCTCAATGGTGCTGAAGGCGCTGTCCGCCTTTACCGTCTGCTCCAGATCGATCACCGAGACATCCTGCTGGATCAGCGTGGCCCCGCCCGCCTCGCCCCCGATCTCCCATGTCGTGTCTTCCATAACCCAGTGGATGGGATGCCCGGGACACTGGATCTCTAACTGCATCGCCAGCCCCGTCCACTCATTGCCGCAGATCGTTTCATTGATGGCGCGAAAATGCCAGCGGAAAGTCGCAATTGGCGCCTCAAGCCGGCGCGTCTTGAACCGGGCATCGCCCATGGCGTCGGCCGCCTGAATACGCGGAAGCCACGCTCCCTGCGAAGAAAACGCAATGGTGGCCTCACTGCCCGACGCCGTCACTTCCACCAGTCGGAACTGATCGAAGCGAAACCCATCTTCTGATTCTGTATACACCGCCCAGGGCAACTGAGGGCTACGCAGCAGTGTGCTGCGGTAGCGGACCTCTCCTATGCCCAGGAATCGTTCGCGCTCGCAGGATAGTCTCAGGGAAATGCCATTGTCGAACTTGATCGTCTGCTGCTTAGCCATGTCTTACTCCAAAAACTGAACGATAGGAACCATTGCCAGCCCAACGGCGACATGCCTGTTGGCAGCATACCGGGCCGCTGCCCCACGCTGGCCCTGATCATTTCAACTTCAGCGTCACGCCTTCCTGTTCCCACTGCTCGGCCAGACGCTTCAGGTCTGCCATGACGAGGTTCATCTGCTTCGCCGAATCCACCAGCGACTCATACAACTTCGGATCGTTCACGAGCAGCCCGGCCGTTCCCTGCCCCTTGTCGATTTTCTGGCTGATCGCCTGGAAGGTATCCAGGATGCCCGCCACCTGCGTGAGGCGCTCGCCAAGCTGCTTGGAGATCGCGTGGATATCCTGTTCTGACGACGCGAAGGTGGTCTTGGCCTGGCGGACCGCGCCCAGCGTCTCGGCCGATACGTTGTCCAGGGTGCCGACGAATTTCTCCATTCCGGCCGTGACGCGTTTTGCCGATTCGGTCACTTCCCTGGCGTTGGCGATCGCCTGTTGCAGGTCCTTCTTCATGGCCGGATCGCCTATGAGCTTCTGCGTGGTCTCCATGACTTCGCCGGCTTTGGCGAGCTGCTTGGTCGCCTGCGCCAGGGTCTCATCCAGGCGAGCGACGACGCTGGACTCGCGGAACTGCCGGCTGGTCAGGCGTAGATCCTCCGCCAGCGCGGTGAACTCTTTGGGTAGCAGGCTGCCTTCGCCCACATCAGCGGTCAACTCCGCATTGTCGGCGATGATGCCCTGGGGTGTCCCGGTGGTCTCAAGAAACAGTGCGTTGCTGCCGCTGATGAGGCTCTGTGAGCGGATGACGCCGTGGACATTCGCCGGCACGCGCGCCGTGGCCGTCAGCCGAGCGTGCATGATAACCTTGGTCAGATCGCTCGAAACGGTGACGTCCACCACCTGCCCCACGTTGACGCCCAGGAACAGCACTGCCGATCCGGGCGAGATGCCATCGGCCCTGGTTGAGACCAACGTCACCGACTTCTGCGCGCCGGCAAACGGCTGGGCCATCACGCCGCCGAATTTCAGGATCATCCAGCCGAGCATGCCCATGCCAATCAGCACGCTGGCGCCTACGATGAGATTTTTTACTTTGGTGGTCATGAAATACTGCAGCGACATAAGCGCTGCGCAATGTTTGTAAGGCCGCTGCGGGGTGCTTGCAAGCGCAGGCGTCTCAAGGCGACAATGCTCCCATGAGGGTGATGCGCATTCTGACGACACTCCTGGCACTGACGCTGCTGGCCGGTTCGGCCTGGGCGCAGCGGAAATCTTCCAATCCCAGAGACGCTCTGCCGGAAGGATTCCGCGAGATCCCCATCCCCCGCTATCTGATCTACACCGACCTGGGCGACGATGACCTTCGGGCCGTGGCCGTTCGCCTGGATCGCCTGGCGACGGAATACGACCGCCGCACGCGCGAGTTCAGCCAGGCTCGCAGCGACAAGAAAATGCCCATCTTCCTCTTCTCAAAGCAGGAAGACTATTACGCCGCCGGCGGCATGAAGGGGTCGGCCGGGGTCTTTGAGGGCAATCGCTTGATGGCCTGCCTGGGCGGCAAAGCCGACGGCCGCGCCTGGGGCACCATTCAGCACGAGGCATTCCACCAGTACGCGGAGCTAAAGCTCGAGCATCTGCCGGTCTGGGTTAATGAGGGGCTTGCGGAGTATTTCAGCCATGGCATCTTCACCGGAGATGGCTTCGTCTCCGGGGTTATTCCTCAGTGGCGGCTGGAGCGGGTCCGAGCGCATATTGCCGCCAGCGAACTGCTCCCCCTGGAGGATATGCTTAAATACACGTATGAACACTGGAACCAGCGGCTCGACGTGACCAACTACGATCAGGCATGGGCCTATATCCAGTTCCTGGCCCACGGCAGCGGCGTGGCGGGGCAGAGAGCGTTGGAGCAATACATACGCGATGTCGGCCGGGGGCAGGATTCTGTGCGGGCGTTCCGCGCCAGCCTGGGCGATCCCGCTGAAGTCCAACGCCGGTTCACGCAGTGGGTGGCAGACCTGCCGGACAACCCTACGCTTGGTCTATATGGTGAAGCCGCCGTCGCCACCGTCACGAGCTTTGTGGCGCGTGCGGCCGCCCAGAAGCAGGTGATCCGGTCCCTTGACGAACTGACGTCACTGGTCGATCAACGTGCGCTCCTGTGCGCCGATGAAGACTGGATCCCGGTCCAGATCCTGCGGGAACTGCTGCCGCTGGCAGGCCAACTGGGCACTTGGAGCATGACTCCGGGCTCGCGCAAGGAGCCGCCTGCCGTTGTCCTGAGGATGCGCGATGGCACCGTCGTCCGAGGCATGTTCACCTTCAACCGCGGCCGGGTGAGCAAAGTATGGGTCGAGTCGCAGCAGCCTGCCAGAGGCTCGTCGTCGCGCCGGTCCAGGTAAGGCACCACGACAACGTCCAGTTGCGCCATGGCCGCAGCCGCCAGGCGTGCCCGTTTTTCCGGGCACGCCATTTCTTAGCCCCAACGGGGCGGCATTCGTAAGCCCAGGGTAAGCGTACTCGCGCAGCCCTGGGTAAGAACCATTCACCCTGAATGAGCCCTGAAAGGGCGACACCTCTTTCAACACCGTATTCGCTCCAACCACCCGCGGACTCGCAACTTGCATCTGCCCGGAAAAACGGGCACGCCCCAGCCGCCCGCATCTCATGCGTCCGGGGCATCCCCTGCGGCCTTACCTGCCGGCCGGAAGCCTCGCAGACACCGTCCCAGCGGAATAAGCCCCACCAGCAACCGGCTGAGAAATCCACCTGTCGGGCAGATGACGCTGGCGATCATGCGCCGCTGGCCCCACAGATGCTTCATGGGGTGGTCGCCGGGCGCAGCACACGAGTCGATCCACCGGATTTGGTCCTGCTGGTGCAGACGACGAACACCTTCGATCGCCAGCACCATCCCGGGAGAAGAGCGGGCATGCCGCTCATCGTATGCGATCTTGAGGCTGAAGATCCCTTCGCCCGCGACCATGTTGAACTCGCCCGCCACAGGCTGCCCATCCAGCGACAGGCAGGTAATCCTGAGTCGCTGACGCCGAAACCCCTCTCGCGCAATTTCGCTGAAGAACAGACGATCTGCTTGGTTGCAGGCGATGGCCGTTCCGCCGCGGCCTTTCCAACCGCTGGCTTCGAGGCTCATGAACTTCTCGAGCCACGCATCAAGGTCGTCTGTTTGCGCCAGGCTCAGGATTTCAAGGTCGCTGTCCTCGCTCAGGCGACGACGCTTTCGTTCATAGTTGCCCAGTTCGGCCTTGGTCATCGATTCACGCAGATAGGATTCCGCGTCATGTCCCACTTCCAGCAGGGCGCGGGTGTACAAGCCGCTGAAGTGGACAGGCAGTTGCTCGCGAGCCGCGAAATCCAGGAAGCCGTCGAACACCGGCCCGTCGGCCGACAGGGTCTGCAGGTCCATCAGGGCATTGCGTTTACCCGAGCCCTTTTCCCAGTCAAACAGGACCTTCCAGCACTCGGCCTCCCGGCCTCGGGCCAGAAGGGGGGTACACAAGAAGCAGTGAGGATGCTTCCAGAGTGTTGCGGCCCGCAGCGGCAGACGGCGAAACCTGGAGTGCCATTGCAGCGGGAAGACGCCCACCACGCGCGGCGCGTTGGCCGCATCCGTCTCGACCACCAATGCGATCTCAACGTCCTGCCCGGCGCCGTACAGGCGAAGCGCCGGCAGCAACATCCAATGCTCATAGAATAGGTTGGGTTCCGCCACCTGCTCGGCCAGCAATTCCCACGAGGCGATGTAAGGCTCGCATTGCCCCGCGTCGCGAAGGCTGACGACGCGGCAGGCTCGTCCGGCTCCACTGACGGGATGAGCGCCCACCGCCCGGCCATGGGGGCGCACAGGTGCGTCGGTTCTCGGGATTCCCGCGGATCCAGTCATTGTTGCTTCCTCATTTTTCCCAAAGTGCCAAGAGCCAACACTTCTGTGCATGATGATAGGCAGCCTCTTTGGGCCGGCAAGCTATAAGGCTGAGAACCCGTGGTCATGTGGGATGTCATCTCTTCTGTCGCCCCAATATCGCACCTCCAAGGTGCGTTGTTCGTACAGATAGACACTCGACTAATGTTCCTCGCATCGCTCGCCCAGTGTTGCGATCCTTCTATCCGTTCGGCGGTCCTCATAAGGCCTGGACCCGAAACGCGCGCGTTCGCGGAAGTAGTAGTGCGTGGCGTCCCCGCCCGCACAGGCCCATCCCACGCATCCTTCGCATCGCTCGCCCAGTGTTGCGATCCTTCTATCCGTTCGACGGTCCTCATACGGCCTGGACCCGAAACGCGCGTTCGCGGAAGTAGTAGTGCGTGGCGTCCCCGCCCGCACAGGACCATCCCATGCATCCCCCGCAGATCACGGCCGGTGCCTCGGCTGCACCCATTCCCTGTGGAATCCGGACTAGGTGGTGAAGATCGGCGGAACACGCCATACCCCCCCGGCCACGGTCGGCGACCTGGCAGTGATGGAAGACTCCATTTCTCTACAGGAGGCAGCAGATCGAAGATTCGGCGTGGCGAAGAACACAGAGAAGAGTTTTATCCGCCCGGCCGGGTACGGCCTCGATTTCGCAGATTGCAGACTCAAGCTCATCCGTTCCATCCTTCGCGATAATCTGCGAAATCGAGCGGTACTGAGTTTACCCGCCGCGGCGGGCGGGCGGATAGAACGCTTCTGACGGTGGCGGACGGTTCAAACCATTTCCAGCGCAG
>JBBQTU010000066.1:0-17648 GCA_038213005.1 Tepidisphaerales bacterium
TTCTGTGACGGTGTATTCGCTGAGCCGCATGGCGAGCTTCGTTGCCACGACGCTGTTGCAGCCATGGGCGATATTGGCGAACGGGCCGCCGTGTACGAATGCCGGATTGTTCTCCAGCGTCTGCACCAGGTTGGGGCTCAGGGCGTCCTTGAGCAGCACCGCCATGGCGCCATGAACCTTGAGCTGTGACGCAGTGACGGGCTTCTTGTCTTTGGTGTAGCCGATGATGATGCGGCCGAGGCGGGCCTTGAGGTCGGCGATCGATTCGGACAGGCAGAAGATGGCCATGACTTCGGACGCGACAGTGATGTCAAAGCCGGTCTCGCGCGGGTTGCCGTTGGCGGACCCGCCCAGGCCGACGATGATCTGCCGCAGGGCGCGGTCGTTCATGTCCATCACGCGCTTCCACGTGATGCGGTTGAGGTCGATGTTCAGGGCATTGCCGTTGGTGAGATGATTGTCGATGCACGCCGAGAGCAGGTTGTGCGCGGTGGTGATGGCGTGGAAGTCGCCGGTGAAATGCAGGTTGATGTCTTCCATCGGCACCACCTGCGAAAAGCCGCCGCCGGCCGCCCCGCCTTTGATGCCAAAGCACGGGCCAAGCGACGGCTCGCGGATGCAGACGGTGGCCTTCTTGCCCAGGCGGTTCAGGGCATCGGTCAGGCCGATCGTCGTGGTGGTTTTGCCTTCGCCGGCCGGAGTGGGGCTGATGGCGGTGACCAGCACGAGCTTGCCGGGTTTGTTGTCCTTGACGCGGTTGTAGAAGCTCAGCGAGACCTTGGCCTTTCTCTTGCCGTACGCTTCGAGGTCGTCGCCGCTGATGCCCAGCTTCGCCGCCACCTCGGCGATGGGCAGAACTTTCGCAGCGCGGGCAATCTCAATATCGGGGGGAACGATTTTGGCCATAGTCAGACACTCCTGTATTCCATCTCTCCACAGCTTGCCCGCCGCGGCGGGAAGCGACGAAGGAGAGCAGAGCAGAAACCGCGAAGGCGCGAAGAGCGCGAAGGAAGACGCGAAGAAGATGGACTGGCCAGCTCTTCCTTCGCGCTCGTCTTCGCGTCCTTCGTGTCTTCGCGGTTCATCTCTGTCATCTCCGTGTGAATGTCACAAGATTAAAAGTTACGCGTAGAACTCCTGCACGCGCATGATGACGTCAAAGCCGTCTACCGCGAGGGCTTCGCTGACGCACTTCATGGCCGGGTGATCGGGCGCGAGCAGTTCGTAGTTGCGCTTCACCGAGCCGATGACATGATCCAGGCCCAGAGGCATGGCGATGGTGAGGAAGGCGCTTTCCAGCGGGCCTTTCACGAGGCTGCCGTCGGCGCGCTTCATGGGAAGCATCACGCTGAAGTTCGACAGGCCCACCGACATGTGTACGCCCTTGAACATCGGGTCGGCGTGGATCAGCCGCATCGTTTGGACGATGCGCTTGAGGTGGCCTTCGCTGTCGCTGGCGATGGGGGCGATGGCCGGGTCGATGATGCAGTCGCTGACCTTGATGCCGTTCTTCTGCGCCTCGGCCACCAGCAGTTTCGCGGTGTCGTAGCATTCCTGGGCGGTGTGATTGGCGGCCGCCTTGCCGCCGTCCATGCGCTCGGAGATCAGCAGGATCGGGCGGACGGGCGTGATCTTGTTGAGCTGGAACATCGAGGTCCGCAGCGGCGAGATCGAGTTCAGGATCGGCGGCTGGCCACCGCAGCGGGTCAGGTCCAGCGCCTTGAGCCCCGCCTCGGCCATCGCGGGGTCGGGCGTATCGATCGAGATCGGCTTGGCCGTCACACCCTGCACCTTGCGGACCATGTCAGCCAGAAACTCGGCGCTGCGTCCGCCGACGTTGACGTCGATGTAGGTCGCCCCGCCCACATCCTGCGACCTGGCCAGGGCCTTGAGCCCCTCCATGTCGTTAGCGTCAAAGAGTTTCTTGGTCGAAGGAACCGAGTCATTGATGGACTCGCCGATAATCGTCAATCCTGCAATTGCCATAATCTTTTCTCCTGTCTCGGTTGGGTTGTCTTCCTATTTCACCACGAAGCAACGAAGCGACGAAGAGGAACGAAGTCACCCATTACTACACGCAAGCCTTTGAGAAGGGCAGCCCTCCGTCCTGCGTGATCGAGTATCCTTGGTTCTTTTGTCCATGTTCGATTGCCGTCTTATCTTCACATTTCTTCGTTGCTTCGTCGCTTCGTGGTAGAGATGAATACCGGCAGTCATTTATTCGCCGTGTGATCCCGACCCATAAACGTATTGGCCCAGGCGCTGGTGCCTTCAAGCCGCCCGTCGACGAACAGCGGATCACCGGAGAGCATCTTCTCCGATTCGCCGTAGTATTTCATCCGCTCGTACGCACGTGTCCAGATGCAGTCCTTGTCGCCCAGTTCGCAGCGACCTTCAAACGAGCCGCCGCAGGGGCCGTTTCGCCCGCACTTGGAGCAGCTCTTCCGGGGGCACAGATAGGCGCAATCCGGCAGCGAGCAGTCACCGCAGTCGACGCAGCCATACGCCCACGCCTTGCCCGCACGCTCCAGGCCGTGCAGCGACCGGGCGGCGAATCCATCCGGGTTCTTCTCAAGTTTCGTATACACCGACTTGCCCAGATTGAATAGCGCCTTGCCCGGCGTGAATGCGGCATCGTGCACTTTGCGTGAGAAGCGATAGCCGACCGTCACGTTCTTCGTTTTGGCCGGCTTCTTCAGCGATGCGAGATACGCCGGATTCAACTCACCCGGCGCGGCCAGGTGCGTGGCCGCGTCCTGCTCGAAGAGATAGAACTCATCCGGGCGGCCGAACTGGATCTCTTTGGCGAACTGTTTCCAGTCATCCGGTGCGAAGCGCTCGGCCATTTCGATGATCTTGAAGAACGTGTCGGCCTTTACCGTCCCGGCCAGATACCCGGCGGCGTATCCCATGCCCTTGAACACCGCGAGCTGTTTGGCCGCGAATTCCTGAAAGAACTTGGCGCCCTTATCGGGGCTGGCCGCCTGCATCTCCGCCAGGGCCTTGAGTTCATCGCTGACGACGCAGCCGGGGATCTTGTTGGCGCTAAACATCGTCGCGACAGTCTTATTCAGCAGGTAGACATTGCCCACCATCGGGCGAGGCATGTCCGCCCAGTCGAGGAACAGCCTGGCCTCGTGGAACTTCCGCATGTCATAGCCAAGCTGGGGGATGACCCACTGAGCCCCCGCGCGGACCTTGCGGGCGAGCTTGAAGAATTGCGGCATCAGCTCGCGCTCGAAGCGTTTGAACGGCGACACGCCGCAGCCGATGAAGAACTCGGTTGGCGGAAGCGTCTCGACGTCGCCCTTGCGGCCGGGCACCTGCAGGCCTTTGTTCATCTGTGCCAGGAGGTACACCAGCGACGTGGAATCCAGGTCAAACACCGGCCGGGCCGCCCCGTGATACCCCGCCATGGGGTAGTCGCCCGTCAGTGCCAGGATGTTGTTGAACCCCTCGGCGGCATATCGCCAGGCGGCCGACTCCAAGCCGTTGCGGTTCAAGTCTTTGCAGGTCAGGTGAATGACGATCTCGCACTGTTTCTGAGCCAGCAGACGCCCCAGCCAGTCGGGTGGCAGCATTGGATTACCACCGGGATTGTCGGTGACACTGATCCACCCGATCCGCGGGTCGGCCGCCAGGGCCTCACCCAGCTCCACCAGTTTGGACCCGCCCTTGGCATCGGCGATCCCACGAGTGGTAACCAGCTCTGCCCCGTAGTAAAATCGGCCGCCCGTCAGCATCTGCCTGAAACTCGTGCCCGCCTTATCATTCACCATGCCGGACTCCTCGGCCGCTCATCGCGACCTCTTGCATGGTCAGTAGTATGCCTCCGCTCGGTCCGTGAAGCTTGTGTTTCTCGCTCCAAACTTAGTAATCCTGTGCTTAGGATCGGCGCATCAATAACTGGCAGGAATGGCGCGATGATCTTTTCTTACTCCTCCCCCCTGGGGGAGGCTGGGAGGGGGTTGGCCTTTTTGAACCGGACGGTTATTGATGCGCCGGTCCTTAACGGCGTCGCCTCTTCAAACGGTGGGTTCGAGTACCTACCCACCCTACGCTGTACCCACCCTACGCATTGCTCCCGTGAGGCTCCGGTTCTACGATGCGATTCCGTGGCAACCGACCCACAGCATCGCCAGCAGAACGCCGCCGCCCGCGCTGTCGCCAGTGCCGAGGTGCAGGCCGATGTCGCCGACCTCTCCGGCGGACACGGGCAGACCGCGCACGCCCCTCACGTGCTCAGCCGCGACCTGCCCCGAGTCTGCATCCGCTCGGTCCTGGCGATCTCGCTGCCCGCCATCGTCGAACAGCTCATCCAGGCCGCCATCGGCCTGACCGATGCCCTCATCGCCGGACATCTCCCTGGCGATGAAAGCACCGTCGCCGCGGCCGCGGCCGCTGTCGGCGTCATGGCCTACCTGCAATGGATGGCCGCGATCCTCAACGTCGCCTTTGGCGTGGGTGCCACCGCGATCGTCGCCCGGTCCATCGGCGCGCGCCGGCCGCGGGTCGCCAATCGGGTGGCCGGCACCGCCATCAGTAGCGCCCTGCTGGTCGGGGCCGCGGTGGCCGTGGTCATGTTCACCTTCGCCCAGCCGATCTCCTACGCCGCCGGGCTCCGCGGGCTGGCCCTGACCTATGGCCAGCAATACCTCCGCATCATGACCCTCACCATCGCCCTGCAGGCGGCCTGGCAGATCGGCATGGCCTGCATCCGCGGCGCTGGCGACACCATGCGCCCCATGCTGATCACCTCCGCCGTCGTGGTGATCAATGTGCTGACCTCCACCACCTTCTCCTTCGGCCTGTTTGGGGCGCCGAAAATGGGGATCCAGGGCATCGCACTGGGCACCGCGATGGCGTTCCTGGTCGGCGGCTTGGCCACCCTGGTCCTGCTGCTGGGCGGCCGGTCGCGACTCAAGCTCCAGTGGCGGCACTTCCGCATCGTGCCGCACATCGTGATGCGCCTGGTGCGGATCGGCCTGCCGTCCTGGGTCGAAGGTCTTTTTCTCTGGGTGGGCCAGTTCCTGATCGTCATCTTCGTGATCAACGTCAACGACGCCGCCGTCGGCGTGAGCGGCGCGACCATGGCCGCCCACAACACCGTGCTCCGCATCGAGTCGTTGGCCTTTCTCCCCGGCTTTGGTTTTGGCATCGCCTGCTCGGCCCTGGTGGGCCAATACCTGGGCGCCCGCCGCCCGCTGGAGGCCCGCCAGGCCGCCCGCATGTGCAGTTGGCTGACGGTCATCACCATGACCGTGCTGGCCCTGCCGATGATCTGCTTCCCGCACTTTCTCCTGCGCGTCCTGGTGGACGCTGACGTCGTCGTGGACGTCGGTGTGTGGCCCCTGATCCTGGCCGGCTTGGCCCAGCCCGGCTTCGCCTGCGCCATCATCTATGGCAGCGCCCTGCGCGGTGCCGGCGACACCATCCGCCCCATGACCTGTACCATCACCGGCACCTTCCTGGTCCGCATCCCGATCGTGATCCTCATGCTCTGGATCTTCGCCCGCCTCCACCACCCAACATGGGGCCTGATCGCTGCCTGGATCGGCATCTTCATCGACCTCAACTACCGCGGGGTCGTCAACTATCTTAACTTCCGCAGCGGCAAGTGGATGCTTAAGAAGGTCTGAGCGGCTGACGAAGCAAGGAAGTGAGTCGGTGACAAACCGTCACCGACTGAAATTGTCCGCCGCTGCAAGAAAAGCCGAGCCAATCAAGTTCTGACGTCATACGGATTCCACCTGGAACGGGTGCAGCCGATGCACTGGCCATGATCGGCGGGGGATGCGTGGGGTGGTCCTGTGCGGGCGGGGACGCCGCGCACTATTTCCACGAACGCGCCCGGTTTGGGTGGAGTCCGTATCACACGGTCACGACGATCTTGCCAATCTGCTGGTTGGATTCCAGGTAGCGATGCGCCTCGACGATCTGCTCCAGTGGGAAGGTTTTGGCGATCACGGGAGCGAGTTTGCCGGAAGCCAGGCCGCCGGTGACGAACTGCTCGGCGCGCTTGAGTTTGGCCGGGTCGCCGGTGATCTCGAACAGAAGGTAGCCGCGGATCGTGAGAGATTTGCTCAGCACGTCCATCAGCGGCAGCGGCGTGGGCTGCGTGCTGAGAGCGCCGTATTGGAACAGGATGCCGTGTGGGGCCATGGCGGCGGTGAGTTTCGCGACCGTCGGGCCGCCGACCGGGTCGAAGACGATGCGGGCGCCTTTCCCCTGGGTGAGCCGTCGCACTTCGGCGACCAAGTCCTGCTCATCGGTTGCGACCACGTGTTTGAAGCCCAGATCCAGCAGCGCCGGCCGCTTCCTGGCGGTACGCGTGAGGGCGATCGGGGTTGCCCCGACCATGTTGGTGATCTGGCAGGCCGCAACGCCCACGCTGCTGGAGGCGGCCGGGATCAGGACGATGTCGCCACCCTGCGTGTCGGCGATGGCGATTAAGGCGCCGTAGGCGGTGAGGTATTGCATCCAGACGGCGGCCGCCTGCTCCCAGGAGAGAGAAGCGGGGTGTTTCATGACGACACCGGCCGGGACGATCGCCAGTTCGCCGTAGACGCCATACTGGTTCTGCGAGAATCCGGGGGCGGTGCTGACGGCGTCGCCGACTTTCAACCCCTGCACGCCGTCGCCGATCGACTCGACGATCCCGGCCGCCTCATAGCCCAGGCGCGCGGGGAATTTCGCCTGTTCGAGATACTGCCCGGAGCGGAACATGACCTCCGCGCGGTTCAGGCCCAAGGCCTTGACCTTCAGTCGCACCTCCCCGGCACCGGGCGAAGGGACGTCGACGGTTTCAAGTTTCAACACTTCGGGGCCGCCAGTTTCGTAGAAACGGACAACTCGTGCGTTCATGGTTCCTCCCTTGGGTCTCAGGTGCAAGACGCGGCTGTGCCGCAGCAATGCATCTGGTATAGGACGAAGGCGGAATCTGGGCAATGGATGATCTGCCGGCCGAAGGAAAGCAATCGGAGACATTGTATCGCCTGCCCGGACAGGGCACACTACGCACCAACACCCAGCAAGGGAGCAATCATGGCCAAGATCGCGATGATCGGTGCGGGGAGCCTGGTTTTCTGCAAGACGCTGTGCCAGGACATCCTGACGACGCCTGCTCTACAGGACAGCGAGATCGTGCTGATGAGCCGCACCAGGCCCAAGATCGACATCATGGAGCGCTATGTGAAGCGCCTGATCGTGGCTAGCGCCCTCAAGGCCAAAGTCTGGTCAACCCTGGACCGCCGTGAGGCGATTCGCGATGCCGACTATGTGATCGTGATGGTGCAGGTGGGCGGGCTGGATGCGTTTGAGCTGGATTACCAGATCCCGCTGAAGTACGGCGTGGACCAGTGCATCGGCGACTCACTCGGGCCTGGCGGCGTTTTCCGGGCCTTGCGCACGATCCCGCTGCTGGCCGACCTGTGCGCTGAGATGCGCGAGCTGTGCCCCAAGGCCCTGCTGCTGAACTACGCCAACCCGATGGGGATGTGCTGTGCGGCCCTGGGCCGGGCCGGGGCGGATATCCAGTCGATCGGCCTGTGCCACGGCGTGCAGACGACGCTGGACCTCATCAGCCGATATGTGAATGTGCCCAAGGATCAGATCGACCACTGGGTCGCGGGAATCAACCACATGGCGTGGTTCCTGTCGATGAAGGACAAACGCGATGGGCGGGATCTCTATCCGCTCTTCCGCGCCAATTGCGAGAAGCCGGAGTACTACATCAACGAGAAGGTGCGCATCGAGGTGATGCGGCACTTCGGGTACTTCATGACCGAGAGCACGGGGCACCTCTCGGAATACCTCCCCTGGTTCCGCAAGAACAAGGCGGCCCTGGACACCTATTGCGACCAGCCCGACTTTGGCGGCGCTTCGGGTGCCTATTACCACTACGCGAAGAACATCATCCGCAAATATGACGGCGTGGATTACCTCGCCGGCGAGGATGCCAAGCTCAGCAAGCGCAGCGTGGAATACTGCTCTTACATCCTGGAAGCACACGAGACCGATCGCCCCTTCCGCCTGCAGGGCAATGTCCGCAATGACGCGTACATCACCAATCTTCCGCAGGGATGCTGCGTTGAGGTGCCGGTGTATGTCGACCAGCGCGGCATCCATCCGCTACGGGTTGGCGAACTGCCCCTGCAACTGGCCGCGATGAACCAGAGCAACGTGACGGTGCAGCAGCTCACCGTCGAGGCGGCCTTCACCGGTGATCCGGAACTGGCGGTCGCCGCCATCGCCCTGGATCCGCTCACGTCGGCCGTCTGCACGCTCAAGCAGATCCGCGAAATGGCGGCCGAGCTGATGGAAGCCCAGCGGCAGTGGCTGCCGCAATTCGCCGGCAAACGCATCAAAGCGTTGCCGGCGGTCGCCATCGCCAGCGGCACGCGCGGGGTCGATGTCCCTTTGGATCCGGCATTGGCGATCGCCAATCGGTTTGGCGAGCTGGCGCAGTCGCAGTTGCAGAGACAGTAGCCCAGTCACGACGAGCCCAACACTACAGCGCAACTTCATAGCGACGCGATGAAGTGGGGCGAGCCGCCTCGGCCGCCCATTTCGTGCCCTTGCCGCGACACTCGGCACTCCGATAACCCAGATTCACGCCACAGCGCTCTCTTGTTCCCCCGGCATCCTGAAGCGTGATCCGTCGGCCACCAAATGGGCGGCCGAGACGGCCCGCCCCACTTTGAGGACGCGCAGCGGACTTGCGCTGTAGTACTAACCTGTCACGGCCGGTCCCCGTCGAGCCATCCGGTAATCTGCGGCACCTCGCCCGGCGAGAGCTCAACGGTGAGCGCGCCGCGATTCCGCGTGTGGTAGAGCGGCATCGCCCCGGCTAGGTCCTGGAACTTCGTCTGCGTGGAATAGATCTGCCGGCCGTCGGAGCTGATGATCGCTCTGGGGCTCACACTCGCCAGTAGCTCGGCCGTCCACGCCGTGGCGCTGCCGTGGTGGGGGGCAACCAGGATGTCTGCCCTCGGTGCCTTGCGCGACAACTCGCGCCGCGGGCGCTCGCCGATGTCGCCCGTGAACAGGATCGACTGCCCGGCCGACTCCAGCCGCAGCACCAGCGAAGCGTCGTTGCCCTTGAGCACTTCGCCCTGCGGCGGCCAGAGCACGTCGATCTTGACACTGCCGTGTTGGAGGGCATCGCCCTGGTGCACAGTGCGAACTGGCACCCCCGCCTGATTCGCGGCCGCCAGCACGTCGGCGATCCCGCTTTGGCCTTCATGGACGGCCAGCCCCCTGACCCGTCCGGCCGCGATCAGTTCTCCAGCGGCGTTGGTGTGATCGCTGTCTCCGTGCGTCAGGTAAAGCGTGTCGATGGCGGTGATGCCCTGGTAGCGGAGAAAAGGATCGATCACACGCTGGTAGATCCCGGGCGTCATGGCGCCGGCGTCGACCATAATGCAGTGCCCGCCCGGCAATTCCACAACGCCACAACTGCCCGCGCCGACCGAGAGGCAGGTCAGGCGCACGTCGGCCGTCGTGTGGCGTGACGCGACGGTCGCCAGCAGCGGAATGGAGATCCCCAGCATGGCCGCCAAGGCCGGGGCGATCCACACTGCCCGCCTTTCGCGCCAAGGCGGCACAAGAGGCGCCAGCAGCAGGGCGAAGTAGCCGAGCATCGCGGCCAGCGGAATCGGAGGCATCGGCGCATCACTGCCGGGCATCACCGCCATCATCCCCACCATCCAGCGCATCGCGCCGGCGGCCCACTGGGTCGGGATCGCCAGCAGCCCGGCCGACGCGGGGATCAATAGCGTCAGCACCACCTTCAGCAATCCGCAGATCAAGGTGACGATGACGGCCGGAGCCAGCACAATGCTCGCCGGGATCGCCCAGGGATTGATCTGGCGGAAGTGCAGCGCGATCACCGGCATGGAGATCGTCCACGCAACCAGCCCAGCGCCCATGGCGTCGAGGAGAAGATGGCGCGCCTTCAGTCGCCACAAGGCCAGCCCGGTGAGCGGCTGGATCTGCCGGGCAATGCGAACATGCTCATTCTCAAGTGACAGGAAGAATCTGCTCAGCCCAGACGCCAGCAGCATCAGCCCGGCCACGCAGCCGAAACTGAGCTGAAATCCCGGATCAAAAAGATCCATCGGCTGAATCAGCAGGATGATTACCAGGCACAGCGCCAGCAGGTTGATGACCGCAAGGCGACGGCGCAGGATCAGCCCCGACCCGACCGCCACGCACATCAGCACACTGCGGAGAATCGGCGGCGAAGGAACCGTCACCAGGCCGTAGAGGATGGCAAACACGATGGCGACCCACACCGATCCACCCGGCCGCACCCTCAGCAGCCGGCACAGCAGATAGACAAACCCGGTGAGCACCCCGATGTGCATGCCGCTGATGGTCAGGTGATGCGTGGTGCCGGTGCGGCGAAAGTCCTCGCGGACCTCATCCAGCACCCGGTCGCTGTCCCCCAGCAGCAGCGCCCGCGTGAGGGCCAGTTCAACCGGCCGATCCTCGGCAAAACCTTGCGCCAAGGCTTTGCGAACCACGCGCCGCGCTCGATCCAGCAGCCCCTCGCCGTGCGAGGCGATCACTGTCACGGCATCCGCCCCATCGCACGACAGCGTGCAGTAGATGCCTCGCACCCGCTGGTAATGCTGCCAGTCATACTCGCCCGGATTTCCCGGCCGTTCGATGCGGATGAGTTCGCCAACCGCCTCCACCTCGTCGCCGAGCTTCAGTGCGCGGGAATCATCGCTCACGCGCAGGTGGATACTTCCCCCGGCCGCCTGCCACCCATCGCCAGTCGCAACCGCCAGGATCCGAGCCGTCGTCGACTGCCCGGCCGGCCGATGATTCTGCGCCGGAGTCTGGCGGGGCACATCGTCGATCCTCAAGCGCACCTGCGCCACCCGCGGCTCGGCCGTGCTGTAGTGAACAATGTCGTCGCCGGCCGTGCGATACCACGTGAGCTGGGCCGCGGCGATCCCAAGCAGCGCAAATCCAATGGCGATCAGAACAACAGCGGCGAACGCCAGCCGGCGAGTCAGGACTAATGCCAAGACGCCCGCCACCGCGGCCAGGGCGCCATACGCGCCCGGATGCCTCGCCACCCGATCAAACACAGCGATGCCAAGACAAAGGCAAAGAGCAACAGGGATCGCTGGAAACAGACCCTCCCTCGCCGGCAGTCTGGGCGCTGTCGGCAGACCGGCCGGGGCGGCCGCGAGATCGGTTTGTGTGGGACCGAGTTGAGACACACAGCACCCATACTTGCTTTCGCGAGGAAGATTACCATGCCACGGGAATTGGTGACAGGGCGATGGCCTTTACGCCAAGCTCTCAATCGGCCACCCACCCGGCCCACCACACGTCATCGCCTCACCGCCGACGATACCGCCGGCGGCCACGTGCTCGAATGCCGACCCATGCACGGGCAAATCGAGCTCGCCGAGCTGCCGGAAATCACCCTGCGACTGCCGCAGACCGCATCGTTTCGCGGGGCATCGCTCGGACAGGATCGTCCGGGCGAACTGCGCGCAGTGGAACGGACGACGACCCGCCCCGGACGTTGATCAACAGGCTTCGATGGTGATCCGCGCGAGACCCTGGTGCGCAAAGTGTCGGCCTTTTGACCTGCCGCTACCCTACGCTATACTATTGGAATGCCTAGCCCAGTACGATTCTCAGAGGTGAAGCGCATGCTGGAGGCCAGAGGCTATGCGCTTCACCGGTGCAAAGGTTCGCACTACCAGTTCGTCAAACCCGGTGCCGGCACGTTTACCGTCCCGGTCCATCACAACCTGGTAAAGGTGATTTATGTCAAGAAAATCGAAAAACTCTGATCCGGCCCGACCCTTCGACCCGGCCATCTGGGCCAAAGCCCAGGCCATCGCCCGCCGCTATCAGGTTGTGACCTGGTACGACGAGGAGGAAGAAGCCTACTTCGGGCGCTGCATCGAAATCCCCGAGTGCATCAGCGACGGCGACACCCCGGCCCAGCGTGATGCCATGGTCATGGAATCCATCTCGCTGGTCGTCGCCTCCATGCTGGAGCAGGGGCAGAAGGCTCCGCTCCCCTCGCGGGCGCAGGCCCGCACCCAGCAGGTCAACATCCGCCTGAGCCGGGCCGAAAAGCGCCTGATCGAGGACGCCGCCCGCTCCGAAGGATTTCGGGGCATTGCCGACTACCTGCGCGTGCGGGTACTGAGCATGGCTTGAGAACACCCCAAACAACCAACCCGCGGCGGCCTCTTGGCCGCCGCGGGTTGAGATTTCAATCGCGTGACGCCTGGTCCTAAACCAGCGCCGCCACCACATCCTTCAGCACATTCAGAATCGGCTGATCCGCCTCAACGCGGGCCACCACGCCGGCCGGGTAGCACTTCAGCACCGGCTCGGTCTCGTTGGCATAGACGCTCATGCGGTTACGAATGACATTCTCGTCCGCATCATCCGCTCGGCCTTCCTTGATGGCGCGGGCCTTGAGGCGGGCAACAAACTTGTCCAGGTTCGTCGTCTCCAGATAGATGATCTTGACGACGTCGATGGTGTCCTTGAGCAACTCCGCCTGCTTCACGTTGCGGGGCACGCCGTCCATGATCACCACGCCCTTATCGGCGTCGAACTTCTTGGCCGCCACCAGGCCCGCCATGTGCTGCTTCCACAGGTTGATCGTGAACTCATCGGGCACGAGTTGCCCCTTGCTGGCATAGGAAGCAAACAGCTTGCCCATGTCGCTGGCCTTATCCAGGGCGCGGAAAATATCGCCCGTCGAGCTGTGCAGATACCCGGGGACCTGCCCCAGGACTTTGCCCTGCGTACCTTTGCCACTGCCCGGAGCGCCGAAAAGAAGGATTGCCTTGTATTTCATAGTGCCGCAGAGACTACAGGCAGCGGCCAGTCTGTTCAACCATCACAGACCCGCCAAAATGACAAGCGGGGTGCAGGACATTTCAGGCGGAGGATCCTTGGAGTGCGGTAAGCTTCTTACCGCTTTACCGAGGCGAGCTTCTCGCCGGGAGGGCGCTGCAGCAGAGCCGGACATGCAGTGTCACCAACTGCGTCCCACAACGCGCCGATGTATTCCTCCCGCCGACGAGGTCGGCTCGTCAAAGCTGCGAGAAGCTCGCAGCACTCCCAAATCGTCTAAAGCGTCCTGCACCCTGACAAGCGAGCCGCGATCGGGTATCGATCGCGGCTCGTCTTCAGATCGCCCTTTGGCCACCGCGGCTACGTCAGCCGCTCAACGACTGCGATAGTTGAAATAGACCGACCCGCCCGACGGATAATAAGGCCCAGGACCGTACACGGCCGGTGCCGGTGCATAGTACGGCGTGGGCGCCGGCACACACACCGGGGCCGGGGCGTAAACGACCGGCGGAGCCGGTGCGTACACAGGCGCCGGGACATACACCACTTGCGGAGGCGGAGCATAATAGACCGGTGCTGGGGCGTAGTAGACTGGCGCGGGGGCATAATAGACTGGCCGTGCGGGGGCATAGTAAACCGGTGCCGGACCATAGTAGCCCCGATAAGCCACACCATAGGAAGAGCGACCGTGCCACCCCTGACCGTACCCGACACCGAAGGAGTTATACCCATCGCCAAACGACAGGCCCACACCCCAGCTCGTTCCACCGCCGCCGTGCCCACCACCGCCATGGCCGCCATGCCCACCACCGCCGTGTCCACCGCCTCCTCCGCCACCAGCCTGAACGGCGGCCGGAACCAACGCCAGTGCCATCACAACAGCCAATTGCACGATTTTCTTTCGCATACACTGCTCCTTTACGCTTCAGACGCAATAGTAGACACCGAGCCCGGTCGGAGGTTAGCACTGCAGCGCAAGTCCACTGCGCGTCCTCAAAGTGGGGCAGGCCGCCTCGGCCGCCCATTTGGTTGACGACGGATCACGCTTGAGGATGCCGGCGCAACAAGGAATCGCTGTGGCGTGGGTGATCGAAGTGCCGAGTGTCGCGGCAAGGGCACGACATGGGCGGCCAAGGCGGCCCGCCCCACTTCAGCGCATCGCTATGAGCTTATGCTGTAGTGTTAGGGCCAGCCCATCACCACTCCTATTGAGCCGCGCCACCCGTGGCACGCCCGCCCCGGGCGCTGCCTTTGGTGGTTATGCCAACGCCTCCGCTCCGCCACCACTCCGTGTGGGCGTGCCCATTTTTTCAGTCTCGCGATTCTCAGCCCCAACGGACCGGCAGTCTCGCGATTTTTCAGCCACAACGGGGCGGCGTTCTTGAGCCCAGGGTAAGCGTACTCGCGCAGCCCTGGGTAAGAACCATTCTCCCTGCATGAGCCCTGGTAGAATGAACCGGGAGAGAATGAACCGGGACGCAGCTAGTTAGTCTTCGCATCGTCTCCCTTCTCCAGAACCGGCCAGCCTTCGCGGCGAATCGTAGGCTATCGCGGTAGAGCCCGCCCTTACGGACGGCCCCCCGCACAGATCCTGGCGGGCGCTTCCTAGCGCACCGGGCTTTTACCTTGGATCAAACGCACAGACGCACGTCCGGATAAGGGTGACAGATACGCGGTTTGGGCAGCCAGCGGTCGGCAATTCGATCCATTCTTTCCTCTGTGATATGGCCATTCTGGCTGCGAAGGCTTCCCACATCGGCGTTCTCCGGTTTCCGACGGCCTGCCGGACGGACGGTGTGTCCGAGCGACAATTGGCTCACCAGCATTCCCAGTTGATGCAGTATCTTGCTTCAAAAATTCCGCACGGAATTATTCAGATGTTCTCTCAGGCGTCATAAACACCTTCTAATCAACCACTTCCAGCAATTCAGTCCCGCCCGTGTTGCGTTTTCAACGCGGGAAAACTGCAACAAACCCCTGAAGTATAGAGGGATGTGTTTCAGCATTTAGCATTTAGCATTTAGCATTCAGCATTCAGCATTCAGCATTTCCCCACCCCTCTCTGACCCGGCGTTGAGGCCCCGTCAGCAATTCTTTGAAAAGTGAATATCGCCCCTTTTCGGTGCGTTGCCCGCGCCAGCGAGACAAAATGACACCGTCACACCGCCTCCCCTTCGTCGCGCAGTTTACCCGCCGTGGCGAGGCGGGTCGCTACGTCGCTTTGTCGCTCCGACCTCCGTGCCTTCGTGCCTACGTGCCTCGGTGCCTTCGGAAGAAACTTGAGCATCTGACCCCCCAACCAGCGCGTAACTCCTTGCTCCACAAGGCCCAGCGCCACCCCCCACCCCCTCCCGCGAAACCCGCGCATCTGCCAGATGCCCCGCCCCCGGGAGTCTGCCGCTTACGCTCTACGTTCAACGCTCTACGCTTTACGTTCTCGCCCCGTTGACGCCATTACACCCGGGTGCGAAGATCAACGCAGGAACTTTTCAGCGGCCGGAGCGTCCAATCCCATGTCCAGTGCGAGTGAAGCACAACTTCGCCTATCCGCCGACTCGACTGAGACGCGTTGGCATGCCGCCCAGCAGGATGTGGACGCCATGCGTCGAGCCCAGGCCGGCGATCGTGCAGCACTCGCCCAGATGGTCACCGCATGGCAGGACCGGGTCTATAACACCATGCGGAAGATGGCCGCCGACGAGCACGAGGCGATGGACCTCGCCCAGGAGGCGTTCGGCCGGGCCATCGAGCGGCTGGAAAGCTTCCGCGGCGAATCGGCCCCGTTCTCGTGGATGTACCGCATCGCGATGAACGTGGCACTGGGACGACTGCGGCAGAAGAAGCGGCGAAGAACAATTACCGCCAGCGGTGGCGACGGTGATGGCCGATCCGATGGTGTACTGGAAAGGTCGCCGGACACATCGGCCGGGCCTTCCGAGCAGGTGGAGACCCGCGAACGCGGTGAGTTGGTCCGCGAAGCGATGCAGCGACTGGATGAGCAGCAGCGTGCGCTGCTGGTGATGCGAGATGTGGACGGCATGGATTATCAGCAGATTGCCGAGTTGCTCGAAGCCCCGCTGGGCACGATCAAGAGCCGGATCTTCCGGGCGCGACTGGCCCTGCGGGATGAGTTGAAAGATTACATGAGTCAGACGTGAGAGATATGGCCGATGAACTGGACAACTTCGAAGCGCAACTGATCGCCTACCTCGACGGCGAGCTCAGTCCGGCCGACGCTCTGGCCCTGGAGCAGAAGCTCGCAGCCTATCCGCAGCACCGCCGCCTGATGGAAGAGATGCGTCAGCAGCGCGAGCTGCTGCTTGGCCTGCCATCCGAAGCCGCGCCCGAGGCGCTGAAAGCGCAGCTTCGCGCCCAGGTCGCGCAGGCCCGCCCAGGCGGGCTGTCGCACCGCCGGCTCTATCGCATCGCCGCCAGCATCCTGCTGATGCTGGGTGCCGGCATCGTGGTGCATCAACTGCTCCCGCAGCGCGGCACACAGGCACCGCAGTACGCCACCCGCATGGAACCCACCGCGATCAGCATGGAGCCGCGCGATGAAGAAGCCCGCGCCCGCGCGGACGAGCGTGTTGAGTCCAAGATCGCCGCCAGGAAGACAGACGCTGTCCCCGGTGTGGCCCTCGCCCAAAGCCAGCAGGGTCGGCAGCAGATGTTCGTCAACAGCAACAACATCAGTAACAGCCGCACGGTCATCAGTGTCGCCAGCGACAACCCAACGGTCATGCAGGCCGAGATCGGCCGCCTCCTGCGCGACAACCGCATCGCCTATTCCCAGGAAGCCGAAATCCCCGCCGACACCTCGCTCGCCGCCGCCGATACCCCAGCCCGCGACGCGGGGGGCACGCAGGCCCCTTACGCCGGCAAGGGCCAGGGCCCTGCCCCCACACGCGCTCTCGAAAAGCAGGCTTCGGTCGATGCCGAGAAAGCTAAGTATTCGGACAAGGACGCCAACGTCGACGCCAAGTCGGCCGCCGACACCGCCGACCAGAAGCTGAACCAGGCGATCGACAAGAGCGAGAAGGCAGGCAAACTCGCCGTCAGCGCCGCCGGTGCCAAAGAGTCCAATGCCAAGCCCGCCGCGCCCGCACTGCCGTCATCTCCAGGGATGATCGCGGCAGCGCCCAACGCCGCCGCACCCGCACTGCCGTCATCTCTAGGGATGATCGCGGCGGCGCCCAACGCCGCCGCACCCGTGGGGCTGGCAAAACAGGCCGCCGGCCAGCGCGCCGCCACGATCCATAACTCCCTCCCCCAACAGCAGGTCCTGGTCGCCCGCAACGTCAGCTCGGGCGACGTGGCCCAGATCGAGCAGGCACTCCGCGACCGGCAGGTGGGCCAACAACTCAAATATCGCGTCACCGACACCAGCAATTCGCAGATGGCCAGCCCCTCCGCCGCCAACGCCGCGCAGCCCGCCCCCACCGCCCCGGCCACCGCATCGATCTCGCAGATCAACGTCGTCACGACCACGCAGCCCGCAGTGGCACCGGCAACCCTGCCCGTCCAGGCGAGGGGCGGACCACAAACCCCGGCCGCCAGCCACCAGCCGACGGCGCAACAGTCGCCGCAGGCGCAGCAGGCGCAACAGGCTCCGCAGCAACAGGCCGAGCAGACGATGGACCTGCTGATTGTCGTCGAACCCGAAACCAGGTAGCCGCGCAAAGTAGTGCGCGGCGTCCTCGCCCGCACTTCTTGGGCCAACGCCAAGTGCCTGTTTCGCGACAAATGCGACGATGTTGAGTCCTGGCAAATGAGATGGTCTGGGTAGGCCTGTGCGGGCG
>JBBQTU010000067.1:0-17353 GCA_038213005.1 Tepidisphaerales bacterium
GAATGGCACTTCCATAAGGATCACCTCGTTTTCATAAGCCTTGCTATGGCGATAGCGCGAGGCTCGTTGAGAAGCCGCTGTGTTTTGGGTCGTCTCTTGATCGCATGTGGCTCGACGCGACCAGGTCTGTCGTTGACTCGATGCGTGGCGACCGCTCGCAAAATGAGCTTGTAGGTCGTCCGCCATTGCGCCACGGAACAGAACCACCCGATCTCAGCAAACGCCGCCAGTGTCTGCAACGTGCCTTTGAAACTGACATCCCGCGGAGAGATGTCGACCGTCGTCGCTGCCTCGGCCATCAGTTTGCGGACCAGGTTGTAGGCCAGCAGGTGCATCCATATCTCCTTGCGAACCATCGAAGGAGTCTTGCACCGCAGCACCTCCATTCGCATCACCTGCTTGATCGAACGCAGGTCCAGTTCCACGTGCCAGCGAGCCCGGTACGCCTTGGCCAGATCATCTTTGCTGTAAAGCTCAGCATCCACCAGAGTGGTGACCAGGAGCAACTGACGAGTACGAAACCCACGCTGCTCCACGTTCACGGCTGTTTCACGCACAGCCAGGGTGGCCGGTGTCAGGTCGTAAGCCTCCTGGCTGAGCCAGTCCGGCCGAGGAGGTTTCGTCCACGACACGACATGATCCCGCCGGCCCAGGTGCCGGCCTTTGCGCCAGTTCATCCGACGCTTGCCGTCGTGGTGACTCAGCAGATCGACGCCACGCTCCAGCAGCGAGGCGATGATCCAGTAATTGGCATAGTAGCCATCGGCCAGCAACACATCACCCGCCTGGAGTCCTCCCAGCATCTGCCGCAGCAACGCGGTCTCGCCCGTCTGCTTGCCGCGATAGGGTCCCATCGCCACATTCAGCACGACGCCGCACGACAGGCTGATCAACCCCACCAGGCGCATGATGGGGAAGCCCACGCCATTCTTATGATGCCGCGCTTGAGGATACTCCTGCTGGTTGGCCGGCGTATCGGGCATGCTGAGGGTTGTCCCGTCAGCGATCTTGATCGGGCGGCCCCCCAGCATCCCGGTTGATGGAAACCGATCCTGCAGAGTTTGTCCGCTCTGACGGGCCAGATCGGCCATCAGTGCTTCGGGTAGACGCTCGCGTGCCTTGCAGTAGGGGTCTGTCTTGGCGCTGGCCGACTCGTTGCCGCCAAGGCTCACAAAGGCCAACAGCTTGGCCACCGCCGCACGGCATGAATGATCTTCTGACAACGCCTGGTACAAGAATGTCCACAGGGTGACCAGCGGCGTGTAAAGGCATTGCCTAAAGCGAACCCCATGGCGAGCGATGGCCCGTTTGACTTGCTGCTTGGGCAACAATGTCTCCATGCACAGGTCACGAGTCTTTGTCAGTTGAGAACGTACTTGGTGGGTCACCCGTCCGTGGGTATGCTGAATCACCTTAGGCCTCCTTGCCGGTAGATTGTCTTTGACAACAATCATCCTGGCCATGGAGGCCTACTTTTGTATAGCCTTATAATTACAGCACTTAGGGCTTATGGAAGTGCCATTCAATCCAGGCCTCTTTTCGTTTCTATACAAGATTCAGCGGCTTCTGCGGAGAGCCCTCTTTTCGTTTCTCTGCCGTTTGTTCGTTTTCGGTTCAAACTCCCAACTCCGGGCCGTGGCAGAAGTCCAAGGAAGTTCCGATGCGCAGGGCAGGTTTGTCCAGGACTTTGTCGCTACCCGGGCCAAGGTCATGAATCTTGATCGCTTTGACGTGGCCTAACGTCAACAGGTCGCATCGACTTGAATCAGGACAGTAATCCAGAGCGATCCGTGGTTCGCGCCAGGCGCGAAGGTGCACTATAATCATCTACTGGATAGACCGGTGATCAGGAACACGGAGACAATCCATGAGAAGCGTTTTCTGGGTCGTGGTGTGCGCCATCGTGGCGATGTCGGTTGCGCCTGCCCTGGCTGCCGATTCGCCGAAGATCAAGGACACCGAATCGGTCACGCACGGGGATGACGCCGCGAAGCACCAGGTCGTCGACACCTATAAGTTTTCCGGGTTCGAGATTGTTCAGGTCAATCTGCCCGTGCTGTCGCACTACTCATACATCCTGGTCAGCGGCAAGGAGGCGCTGGTTGTTGACCCCGATCGGGATGTGCAGTTCTACTTGGATTATGCGGCGAAGAACGGTCTGACGATCAAGGGCGTATACCTGACGCACTCCCACGCCGACTTCGTGGCGGGTCATCTGGAGATCGTCAAGGCCGCCAACTGCTCGATCTACCAGAGCGCCTCCAGCGGCGTGGGCTACAACATCGAGCCGATGAAGGATGGCTCGACGTTCAAGATCGGCTCAGCGGTCATCAAGGTCTTGGAGACGCCCGGCCATACGCCCGATGGCACGTGCGGACTGGTCTATGCCGGGGACGAAGACAAGGTAGGCAAGGTTCTGTTTACGGGCGACACGCTGTTCATCGGCAGTGTCGGCCGGCCTGATCTGCTGGAAGGCAAGATGACGGCGGCGTCACTCGCCTCGATGGGCTACGACACCTGGACAAACAAGCTTTCAAAGCTGGATAACTCGGTGATGGTGTTGCCGGCGCACGGTGCGGGAAGCCTCTGCGGGGCTCACCTGAGCGACAGCCCCAAGAGCACCATCGCGGCGGAGCGAAACTCCAATCCCTACCTCGTGCTCAAGAGCCGCAGCGAATTTATCTCGGCGGTGCTGCGGGAATTGCCGGAGACGCCGCAATATTTCGGGCACAACGCGGCCATGAACCGCCAGGGCCCACCGCTGGTGGAGTGGAACGCGCCGCTTCCGGCCGAGATCACGGCTGGTCAGGAATTGATGGACACAGCCAAGCACTACGTGGTCGATATCCGCGATCCGGGCGTGTACGCGGCCGAGCACATCGCTAACTCGGTCAACATCGGGTTGCGGGGCAGGCTGGAGACCTGGGCAGGCATCATGGTTCCCTGGGCAACTCAGGCCTCTGGCAAACTGGTGCTGGTAGGGAGTAAAGCCGAGCTGACCGAGGCGCTGCAGCGCCTGCACCGCATAGGTTACGACGCATCGGTCCTGACGCTGGAGACATGGAAGGCAGGCAATCTGCCCATCAAGAAAGTGGACTTCGTCAAGCCTGCGGAACTGCACGCCCAGATGACTGCAGGCACCGCCCCGATCATTGTGGACGTGCGCCTGCCCAATGAGTGGATGGGGCTGCGGATCGGCGACGTGGTGAACCTGCCGCTCAACCGCCTGCAGGAATTATCGGCCAAACTCGATCCGACCCAGCCCGTGGTGGCGGTGTGCAATTCCGCGTATCGGTCCACGATGGCGATAGGGCTCTTGGAGGCCAAGGGGTTCCAGAAAGTCACGTCGCTGGCCGGGGGCAGCGAGGCGTGGATCGCGGCGGGCCTGCCGGTGTACGGGGCCGAGGTCAGCAAGTCAGCGGCGGGGTCCGCAATTGCCAGAAGGGAGATCAGTCTGGCTGATCGAATGTCCGCCGACGAACTCCGGCGACTGGCCAAGGATTTGCCCGGAACCTTCAACCTGGTGGATATCCGCCCGGCCGACCAGTTTGCGGATTATGGCATCCCCGGCTCCCGCAACGTGGACATTGCTGAGGTGCTGGCCAATCCGGCGTATCTCACCGGGGCTGGCCCGTTGATCCTTGTGGACCGGGATGGCTCGCTGGCGATGCAGGTCGCAGGCATCCTTTCCCAGAAGACGCAGCGTACCATCAAGGCCCTGCACGGCGGGCTGGAGGCATACTGGAAGGACGCCAGCTTCAAAGACTCCGGCAAGCCGTCCGCCGCTCCGGCGAAGTCCGCATCTCCGTCCACCGCGCCGCCGGCAGCGCCACAGTCCGCGCCGCCGACTCCCCCCAAGAAGAAATCAGCGGGGTGCTAACTTGAATGACCAGATACCCAACAACGATTGTCCCAAGCCGTACATGAACCCATACCTCGCCGGCGTGCTTCTGGGCCTGGCGCTACTGGCGTCCTACCTCATCCTGGGAGCTGGCCTGGGGGCATCGGGCGGCCTGTCGCGGTTCGCTGCCTGGGCGGAAGGCTGGGTGGCCCCCTCCCACACGCAGTCCAGCGAATACTTCGGCGCGTGGGGCGATAGACCGCTTAACTACTACTTGGTCTTCATGCTGGCCGGCGTCTTCCTGGGCGGTTTGTTCTCGGCGGTGCTGGCGCGGCGGGTCAGGTTTCAGGTGGAGCGCGGCAAGAAGGCCTCCCGCGGGCTGCGCCTCTCGCTGGCGATGATCGGCGGCATCCTGGCAGGCTTCGCCAGCCGACTGGCCCAGGGCTGCACCTCAGGCCAGGCGCTGTCGGGCAGCGCGATGCTGCTCTCGGGCAGCGTGGTGTTTCTCATCTGCGTCTTCGCCGGCGGATATGCCGCGGCCTGGCTGGTCAGGAGGCAGTGGCATGATTGAAACCTTCTTCGGCAACGAGACGCTCTCCTCCTCGGCGGCCTTGCTCGCGGCGTTGGCCATCGGCTTGGCATTCGGGTTTGCCCTGGAGCGGGCAGGATTCGGCAGTTCCCGCCGGCTGGCTGGCATCTTCTACTTCCGCGACATGGCGGTATTGAAGGTCATGTTCACCGCGGTCGTCGTGGCGATGCTGGGGCTGCTATACGCCCGCGGTCTGGGCTGGATCGGCGAGGAACAACTGTTCTTCATGCCCAGCATCTATGGAGCCCAGATCGTGGGCGGTCTGATCCTGGGCGTGGGCTTTGTTGTAGGGGCCTGGTGCCCAGGCACGGCAGCGGTGGGTCTGGCCTCGGGCCGCTGGGATGCCGCTTTCTTCCTGGGCGGCGCGGCTATCGGGAGCATCCTGTTCAACGAGATGTTCGGCATGCTCAAGGGCCTGTACTCGTGGGGCGACAGCGGCGTGCAGTTCGCCTGGCAGTCGGTGGGAATGCCTGCCGCGCCTTTTGCCGTGCTGTTCGTGCTGGTCGCCATCGGCTGCTTCTGGGGCGCGGAGTACATCGAGCGCCGGGTGGCTGGCACGGGCGCCTACTGGCGCAGCCCGTTCCTGAAAGCCTTCAGCGTTGCCCTGGTTATCCTGGCGGTCGGCCTGCTCGCGATCCACGGCGGCGGCTCGCATGCGGAGAACACGGCCGCATACGCCCCCGCAGAGTCGGCCCTTCTTGGGCAGGTCGCGGCGGCCGAGGATCACATTGAACCGGAGGAACTCGCCGACCGGATCATGGGGGCTGAGGCTGGCCTGTTTCTGGTAGACATTCGTCCGGCCGAGGAGTTCGAGGCGTTCCACATCCGTGGCGCGGTGAACATCGAGATGGCCGATGTGCCCACGGCCGTGGCTCCGCACAAGAACAAGGGCATGGTCGTTCTGTATTCCAACGGCATGACGCATCCTGCCCAGGTGCGGGACTCGTTGGCGCGGATTGGCTACACCAATGTGTACATGCTTACCGACGGTCTGGAGGGATTCCGCGAGCGAGTCCTGAAGCCGGCGTCGCTACGGGTTGAGCCCCTCTCGGCCGCGCAGATGGCCAGGATCAACGCATGGCGGTACTACTTCACGGGGGAGGGCAAGGCCCCGGCAACAGCGGCCACGGCCCAGCTCCCGATGTCTTTAGCCACTGCACCGACACTTCCGGGCTTGGTTGAACCGGCGTGGCTGGCCGAGAACCTGGGCAAGAAGGATGTGCGAATCCTGGACGTACGGTCGCAGCCTCAATACAACACCGGCCATATCCCCGGCTCGGTGTGCGTCTCGCCAGAGAACTTTCGTGGTGTGGTCGGCGGGGTCTCGTCCATGCTCTTGCCGTCGGATATTCTTGCCAGGCAGATGTCGCTGCTTGGCATCAAACCGACCGATACCGTCATGATCGTTCCGGATGACAAACCCCAGGACGCGACGATGGTGTCGATGGCCTTCGCGCGCCTGGGCCATGGTCGATACGGCATCTTGAATGGCGGCTTTGCACGATGGGTTGCCGAGAAGCATCCAGTCACGACGGATCTGCCAACAGTTAAGCCGTCGGACTATCCGGCCGGCTCGCTGGACGCGTTTACAGTGGACTACAGGCAGGTGCGCGACCAATTGGGCAGGAAGGACACCGTGATCATCGATGTCCGGCCGGCGGAGTTCTATACCGGGCAGAAGGTCGAGGAAGCTCGTGGCGGGCATATCCCGGGCGCGAAGAACCGCCCGTACACCGAGGATGTGACAAAGGTCGGCGGCGTGACGCTCTTGAAGTCCGTGGATGAATTGGCCAAGGCCTATGCGCGGCTGATCCCCTCGAAGGACACGAAAGTGATCTTGCACTGCCGTACCGGCCACCAGGCCAGCCAGGCCTTCTTCGTGCTCCACAACCTGTTGGGCTATCCCAACGTGCTCTGGTACGACGGAGGCTGGTCGGAGTGGGCGGCACGCACGGACCTGCCTGTAGAGCTTGCACCATAGTCCTGGCCGCACGGTGCCGACGCCCACCCATTCATAGACGGACATTCAATGGGAAGTCTCACGGGTTTCCCTGGGAAAAGAAGAACAGAGGATGCGAGTCGATTTAACGATTTGAGTGACATTGATCGCGAATCGCGCAGGCAATAGCTTGTAGCGGCTGAATCGCACGGCAGGCAAAGCGCCTGGAGGAGGGGCGGTCGTGGCGCGGTTACCGCTCGGGGCTGCGGCGGGTCGCGCCAAGCGACACGGCGCTGGCTGAATCCTGCCCGGTAAATCCTCTGGCGGAGTTGTCGGCGTTGGCTAAACTCGTGTCTGAAGATGCCAAAAGACACCAAACGACGCCTTGTCCAGCCGCCGTCGCTTCCGAGGCGAGACTGGGTTGTTGCGCTGCATCGCCGGCCGACCCGGTGGGATGTGCTGTTTCATGAACTGTCGCTGGCGCTGATCCGGCGGTACTGGCATGCCCAGTCGAGTTTCCGGTCGGACACGTTGCGGCTTTCTAATGACGAATTGCCCAACGTCGCGCTGCTGCTGTCGCTGGGGCTGAGTCGACTGATCAGTACCAATGCGGTGGGCGACCTGGCCGGGCAGCCGAGGCCTTCGCTGTGGGATACGGATGCGGCGCGGTTTGAGGAGCTACTGGCGCAGGCGGGCACTGTGTTTCGCGATATCCTGTGCAGCTATCACGAACTGACGGGGGATGGGTGGATCAAGCGGAATCACGATGACTTGCGGCTGATCGTCGAGCGGCTGGTGGAGGCGGTGCGGCATTTTGTGGAGTCCAAGTGCCGGCCGGGCGGCGAGTTGTGGCCCTGTCTGGAAAACCCGCTGGGTGATGATGAGGGGTTCTTCCCGGCGGGGAATAAGCCGGTGGATCCGCAGCAGACCAGCGGCAACTCGAAGCTGGACGCATATCGACTCAACTGCCTGGTGCATGACGCGGACGATGCGGACACGGTCAAGAGCAAGTTGATCGACTTTGTGCGGGCCGACCCGCTGCTGGCACCGGAACAGGGGCGTTTTATCGGGCAGCGGCTGGTGGCGCAGAAAGAGCGGATCAAGAGTCCGGAGGATGAGTTCAACATCGCCTACGCGGCAAACGACGACTTCCTATTCAACCCGACCCGGCAGGGCGGGCTGACACCGGTGCGGCTGTTCATGGACGCCCATCTCTTCCTCACGCCGGCCCAGAAGCAGCGGCTGCAGCGCTGGGATGCATCGCCGGTGACGGGGATATTCAGGGTGATCTCTAGCGGGGATCGGCTTGTGGAATTGCAGGATCTGTCCAGTGGCCGGACTTTCCGCGTGGCATGTGGCAGCGCGATGATCGAGCGGTTCCAGCCGGGCAGCGGGGTGCAGACGCGATTCCTGCCGTGGGACGACGGCTGGGTGTTCTCGGGGATTCAGAAGCTGCTGGATCTGCGGCCGGAAGTGCTGCGGGGCATGGGGGCGCAGCTTAACCCGATGAACTTCCGCCGGTCGATCGACGACGATGATGCGCGGGTGACGCGGGCACGCGAACTGACCCGGCTGGCCGGGCAGCAGTGGCAGGCGCTGTTTGGGAGCGACACGGTTGTCTCGCACACGCTGGAGGAGAATCGCGGCGTCCTGGAACGGTTTGACCAGCATCTGCGGCAGCAGGCCCTGCCTGGCGGCGAGACGACGATCTACCAGGCGTTTGAGAAGGAGGTGGGGATTCCGGCCCCGCAGGGCGCGGCGGCGGTCTCGCTGGAGGCGGGTGCGAGCTTCCATGACCTGGCGCTGCTGTTCTCGGGGGACCATGGGCTGGTGCAGTTGGCGGACTACGACTTTGTTCGCCAGGCGATTGATGGCGATGGGATTCTGTCGCCTGAGCAGCGTGGGGCGATCTGGATGTATCTGTCAGCGCCGTGGATCCCGGCGTGGGTGGCCGACTCGCTGGTTCGCCGCAGCCCGGGGCGCATGGAGGTGATTCTCCGCGACCTGCTGGGGGACGAGGGTTTCACAGTGGAGAGCGACTGGGATCGTTTGCTGGGGCATTTCAAGCCGGTGGACTGCCGGCTGCCGGTTCGGCCGCGGCCTTGGCTGTGAGGTGATGCGCAGGGGGCCGGGGCGTAAGTTCGGTGACGTATCCACGCGAAGGAGTGGTCCAGTGGGACGGGACAAACCCCCTCCCTAACCCTCGCCCAGGGGGAGGGGACAGAAGGCCGAGTTATGTCACCATATTTATGCTGGCGACCACTTAGGGCGTGATCTGCGGGGGAGTGTGGGATGCTCGTGTGCGGGCGAGGACGCCACGCATTACTTGTGCGGCCGTGGCTGTGAGCTGATGTGGGGCGTGATGCGCATGAGACAGCGACCGTACGAGGCCGGCTCTTAAGTTATTCTCGCTGGAACGAGCCCATGAGCTGGCGTGCCAATCCATAGAGATGGCCCATTGACTGGAAAGCCGGATGCGGGAAATCTGGCAGTCCGTTTGGCGGGAGGGGAGGCCGAGTTCAATGGGCCTTCCCTACCCCGATCTACTTCCGCGACCGCGGCCGTTTCTGGTGGAGTCGGTATCATAGGGACTCCACCGAAAACAGGCGCGCCAGCGCAAGTAGTGCGAGGCGTCACCGCCCGCACAGGACCATCCCACGGCTCCCCCGGCCAGATCTGATTCTACATTACCCCGCTGACTCCCCGCGTCCCCACATCCCCCTGTCTCGCCTTCGCCGCGCCCTGTTACGCATCACGTATCACGTTCTACGTTTTACTCTCCCCCTCTCCGCCGCTCAGACCCGCACCACTGTGTGCGCCGCCGCCAGCAGCGGCAACTCCCCCAACCGCTCGCGCGTCGTCTTGATCGCCAGCTCGCTCTGGTCTGACACGATCCACCGTCGCCCGGCCAGTGCCGCAGCCACCGCCGTCGTCCCGCTGCCGCAGAAGAAGTCCGCCACCCACTCACCCGGGTTCGAACTTGCCAGGATCACCCGCTTGAGCAGCGTCAGCGGCTTCTGGGTTGCATACCCCGTCCGCTCCGGATCCTTCTGCTGCAGGTGCGAGATGTCGCACCACACATCCGCCGGAGCCACCAGCTCATCCTCGTAATACCGATAGATCTTCCCCCCACTCTTGATGCTGTAGAACACCCGGCCATCCTCAGCCGTCTCCCGCTTCATGTGGTTCCGTCGCTCGGTTCCCCGTCGGCTCGAGACCGCATCGGCATTAAACGTCCACTTGTTTCCGCGAGAATAGAGCAGCAGCGTATCATGCTTCATCGCATAACAACTCCGCGCCCGGCCGCCCGACTGGTAATGCCACACGATCTCCGCCCGCAGGTTCTCCGCCCCGAACATCTCATCCATCAGCAGCCGCAGATGCGCACTGGCCCGGTAGTCGCAGTGGATATAGATGCTCCCCTTCGCCGACAGCAGTTCCCGCATCAGCCACAGCCGCTGCTGCATCATCGTCAGATAGCCCGACATCCCGCCTTCCCACCGGTCCGTAAACGCCAGCTCCTTCTTTGCCGCCGTCTTGGTGGTATGGAAATCCTTCCCGGCGCAGAACGGCGGGTCGATATACACCAGTTCCACCCGCCCGCCCATTTCCCCCTGCAACCCGCGCAACACCGCCAGATTATCCCCAAGGTAAATCCGGTTCCCGGCGGGCTGCATCCCAGCTTCACCGGCCGGCACCGGCCCCTTTACTCTCCCCCCTTTGGAGGAGCCTTGGGCAAGGGATTGCGTGCCAGCGTGCAGCCCTCTGGCGACCGTCCCGTCGTCCCCAACTCCCTCGGCCGCGAACTCGACTGCTTCAGCCGCCAACTGCGTTGTCGACAGCTTCCCCGGCCAATCCAGCTTCACACATTTTCCGCTCATGCCCGGAGTTTAAACTCCGGCCACACCCTGGCCAAGCCATCCCCCAACTCCTCAATCAGCAATCAACAACCACCCTTCCCGTCCCCTCGTGACTCCGTGTCGCTCTCCCCGCATGGGCGTGCCCGTTTTTCCGGGCAGATGTAAGTTGCGTGTCAGCAAGTGGTTGGCGCGAATACGGTGCTGAAAGAGGTGTCGCCCCTTCAAGGCTCATTCAGGGAGAATGGTTCTTACCCAGGGCTGTGCGAGTACGCTTACCCTGGGCTTAAGAATGCCGCCCCGTTGGGGCTAAGAAATCGCGTGCCTGGAAAAACGGGCATGCCCCCCACATCTCGCCGCGACGCCAACTGGCTTCTGCTGCCTCAAGCGCATATAATCTATCCGTCCACCGGGGGCGATCGGTTTCGACCGGATGGCTACGGTGGCGGTGGCATGCACAGGATGTCTCGTTGGCCTGTTAAAATATCGAGGCAAACAAAACTGCTAATACCGGTTTTGAGTATCGCATGGCCGCCTAAATCAGGCGACCTCGCTTCAGGGCGGATGCCCGCGACGGTCTGAAGCGAAACTAGCGGGCTGGCCCTCAAACTCGGCCGTTGGCGAGAGGGCGAGAAAACAGACGGCTTGGACCGACCGAAGGATGGCGATTACCGCCGGTGGGTCCGAGATTAAACAATCGTCTAAGCATGTAGAGGCCGCCATTTGTGTTGTCTCGGGACGAGGGTTCAATTCCCTCCGCCTCCACTGGTAACGTGAGAAAAGCCCGGAGCCTTCCGGGCTTTTCTCATGCACCCCGACAACCCCTGACCGCCACTATTTTCCCGCGGACCACCGCTGCACTTCCTCAATAAAGCTCTCCGCCTCGGCCACGCTGTATTCGCCGCCCACGCAGAACCAGCACCCTTGCGGCTTGAGGTTCTGCATCAGGATTCGCGCATCGCCGATATCTTCACAGAGCAGTTGCATCGCCTTGCCGCCAGCCTGGAGGCGTTTGTAGACATCCACCCATTTCCCCGCCGGCCCGTTGCCGGCTCCGTACACCCACTGCACCGCGTCCAGATCCTTGCACGTCAGCAGCGTATCCAGGTGCCGCAGCGCGCCAGGCCCGTCGAGGTGGAATATGGTCCGATCCACCTGTGTCATTTCCCACAGCAACGCGGGCAGGATCAGGTCCTCGAACAGTGGGGTCGAGATCATGCAGATCAGATCGCACTGAGCCACGTTCATGCGGCCTTGATGAGGAGCGGGAATCCACGACAGGCTCGGCTGCCCGGCGGCGTGGATCATGGCGTACTGGTCGTCGTACATCAGTTTGAAGTCCGGCGTGATGTGCTGCATGGCCGCACGGACCGCATCAACATCCTCTGCCATATCCAGGAGCAATTCCTGCGGGTCGCGCAGGGCGGCCAGCAGGTCGCCGTTGGAGTGCAAGTCGGTGATGCCGGTGATCCACTTCTCACGCCCTCGCTCGATGGACTGCCGCGTGAGTTTGCGGATGAAGTCCCAGTAAGGCGTATCGAGGTTGCACTTGAGTTTCAGGACGTCGGCGCAGCTCGCGGCGATGGGTTTGGACCAACTGGAGTCAGGGCTGAACTCAAGGTCGGCTCCGTAGACGGTGGCGCAAACCTCTGGCCCGATGTTGGGCATCAGGGTCGGCAGCGTGTCGCCGACCATCCGCCGGCCGGTGAAGGCGAGGTCCAGACAGTCGAGGATATGTTCGATGTCAAACCATCGGTCGCGCTGGCTGGCATGGTGTTTCTGCGGCCACTTCACGTCCCGGTCGTCTTTGGTCCAGATGCTCACCGGCGGACGGTCCATGATCTGGCCGTGCCACCACGCTTCGAATCGCTCGAGCGTCTTGTCCATGTCAGGCTTGTTGTCCAGATGCATCACGGCTCCTCGTTTGAAGGTCCAACGTCGGATCGTCGGGAGGCATTATAGCGATAGATGGCGGCACTCGAGGTAGCTGCGAGGCTGCGGCGGCTGGCGCTCGGGCAGGGATCACACGCGGTGCCCGATAGCAGGCACCGCGGCGGCGCAGCAGGTCGGCGGGCAGTCGCCGCGGGTCTATCGGCAGGCCGTGGGGCATCGCGCCAGCGCATCGGTGTAGCAGGGCCGAAAAGCCCCGCGGCCGGCTTTCATTTCTTCAGTTCGTCGATCGCCTGCTTTGCGGTAGAGACTTCGTATCCATGCAAGTTCGGGCGCTCCAGATAGGCTTGCAGGAACACCACGGTATCGGCGTCGCCCACTTTGCCCAGTGCCAGCAGGGCGTTGCAGCGATTGCCCATGACCTTGTCATCCGTCGCAGCGCGAAGCATGGGCTGGGCCTGCGGGAACCGGAGGCGCCCCAGGCATGTGGCGGCCGTCGATCGCAGATCCGAGTTCTCGTGCTTCAGATAGGGCGCGATCACCTGCACATACTCTGGCTTTGGCAGCGCGGCAGCCAGGCCCAGCATTGCATAGGTGGCGTCGGCCGCGGTGGTGTCGGGCTTGGCCAATAGCGAGACCCAGAGCGTCAGATCGTCAGCCGTCACCGCTTTGGGGTCGGTCAGCTTCATCCGCCGCTGGATTGCGGGCGATCGGTCTTGCACGGCCGGAGGGCTCATCGGGGCGAGGGCGGCATCGGCAGGCAGGGGCGTGAAGGACGCCGTCGCCCACTTGTCCGCGTTCTGGAGCGTGTAGTTGGACATGTCCCCGAAGGGAATGAGGTCCGTCTTCACTGGAACATGCGGCACACCGGCGAGGTAGACGCTGTCGGCATCGGAGATATCCACGCTGTACCGCAGCGCGTCATCCTCCAGCCGGGCAACGCCCTGGGCAGCGAGCGCCGTGCGCGGCACTGCCACCTGCAGGATGTATCCTTCTTCCGTGGCGAAACCCGCAGTCTTCAAGCCCTCGATATCCTGGTTCTTTTCCCAGACGCGGATCGCCCCCTGCTGAACGTTGCCGGCCGACGGCGGGGTGATGATCAGTTGCCGCGCCTTGCCGGCGGCCGCCAGGTATATCTCGACCTTGTCGCCACCCCAGATCATCTCCGGGGGCGACTGGTTAAAGATAATGTCATCCGTGACAACGAAGAGAAAGTAGATGGCATCGTCGTCGCTGCAGACCGTGACCCTGGCCGACAAATCCTCCGGGCCGGTATAGAACTTGAGTTGAAGATGCGGAAGCTGGTGATACACGCCAGCGGTGCCTTCCGGCAGTCGCAGGCTCTCGGGGGCGCCGACCACTCGAAACGGCATTGCCGGGGCCTTGTGCGCCAGACGATACAGCGGCGTTGTGCCTTGGACGTCTGGCGGGACGGCCGGTTCGGCGGCGACCAAGGCCACACTCAGGCAACATGCACCAACACCAACGCCAACGCCAACGCCAACGCCTGGCCACATCTGCTGTCTCATCGTGTACTCCCTGCTGCTGAAACTCGCCGGTTTCGCCGGCTCAGACGGCCGCCCCGGCTGTTGTCAGCACGGTTTGCCCGGTGGCGGCGTTGCCGTCATCGCTGACGACATCCAGGTCGCGGGCGGAGGACTCGATCACATACACATGCCAAGCCGCGATCTCATGGCGGTCGCCTTTACGCGTGCTGCCGTCCTGCAGGTCGCGAACGTCGGTCGCATTGGTGAGGCCGATCTGCATATCCGCAAACGCCCAGAGCACGGACCGATCGCCCAGGCGGTAGATGACCCCTGCTTCGCCTGGCAACACCTCACGCTCGTGCATCAGTGGCTCGGCCTCGCTAAACATTCGCAGCCAGGCGAATTGCTTATCGCTGGGTGTGTCCAAGGGGCTCTCCTTGCCCCCGATGCGCCAACTGAGCTGGCCATTGTCGCATCGCCAGGCCAACTGCCAGATCATCCGATACGCCAGCCCTTTGAAGAATATTGCATCCGGATCACAGCCCAGGTCGGCCAGCGCTGCGGGGTCGAAAGTGCCCAGGCAGTTGCCCCACAGGGGCAAAGACCGGGTCATCTCCAGCGGAGACGGCCCGGAACGGTTGATGCCGAACAGGCCCAGATCCTCGCCACTGTATTCGTAGCCAATCGCCTGCATCCTGGCGATCATTGAAAGGTGGGCGGGGTATTGCGACAGGATCGACGACGGGGCGTCGACGGCGGGGCGGTACTTGCCCAGCAGCGCCATCTGGTCGGGCGTCGCACCTTGCTGGTGGGCGCGCGTGTTGGCGATCCAGTGGAATTTGTCACTGGTCATGTTGAAGCTGCTATCCAGGAAGATGCCGCCCAAGCCGATGCGATCGTGGGCATCCTTCCAACATGCGATCCAGTGATCCATCATCACCGAATCTCGAAGGTTCACCTGGGCAAAAACCGGCGTGTAGTGGTCGGCTTCAATCGCATTGGAAGCGTTCCGCACGAACGGATCCTTCGAGCGGTCCAGCACTTCCTGGATCGAGCCTTTCCTGGGTATCTTATTCAGTCGCGGTGCGGGATCGCCGTTGGGCTCCCACTGCTTCAGTCCAAAGGTTGATAGCGCCGTGTTGCCCCACATGTGCACGCGGATGCCGCAGGCGGCCGCCTCCTTGCAGAACGCGGCCATATTGTCCTCGCCCACGCTCTGGGCGATTTTCCAGTCAACGGTGCAGCACATGTTGCCGACACCGAAGGTGTTCATGTTGTTCTCAAAGTGGTTGGGCGTGTATAGGGTCTTCACGCCCGCGGCGGCCAGTTTCGGCAGGCCTTCTTTGCGATAGCGCACCAGGTCGGCGTTGCCCCATTCCTCGATCACGCCATAGCTGGTTGCCCGCTCCTCACGGATGCCGGCCTTGCGGTGCAGCGTCTTTGAAACCAGGTCGCGGGTCGCCTCGTAGAGGTTCAGCGCCTCAACGTGATCCAGCCCACCCTCAACCCACAGCACCTCCACAGGCGAGGTCGCAAACTCATTGCCCAAGTCGCCGCAGTGTTCGTGCATGTGGACAATGACATCATCCCCACGCTGCTTCTCAAACAGCGAGCGGATGTGTGCCGGGTCGGTCGCCCAGGTGATGAGGGTTCCCTTTGGATTCGCCGTCATCGAGAAGCCCTGAAGCGTTGTCTGCCACGGCAGGAACTGAAATATATTCGGGTTGACCGCCGAGGGCAGATACCACTCGGTGGAGTAGAACGTGTCGGCCGACTCAAACGTCTTGATGGCGGGCGAGAATGCGTTACGCAGCCAGATGGTGTTGCCAGGGGCGGCGCCGCCGGGTTCCCATGTTCCGCGGTCAACGATCCGGTAGATCGGGATGTCTTTGCTGTGGTAGGTGTAGCGATAGCTGAACCCGGTCGCCTTTCGGCCGGCGAATGTCCGCTCCACGGGTCGCAGTTCCATCCGCAGCACGGTGCCCTCGGCGGGCGCGGCCGGACGAGACCAGTCGGCCGTGTTGTGCCGCGCGCGAACGGTGTGCAGCATCCACTCCATCTGCCCGCCATCGCGGCGTGAGGCGCCAAATTCAAGGGCCACCCCGCCGTCTGGCAATGTCTGCTGCGAGGTCAGCCGGTAGTCAAACAGTTCAACGCCCCATGGGTTGCGGATATGCACGAACATCGGCCGCTGGCCGCCGCGCACCGGCGTGTTGCCGATGTGGATCTCGCCAAACCCATCAAAACAAGGGGTGTCCGGGAGAGCGAAAGTTGCGTTACCAATGCGGATTACAGCGTCGTGGCTAAGTTTCGGGGGCATGGTCAGTTACCTTGCGAACTCTTGGAAGTTCGCCGTTATGGGTCAAAACTAATAATCGTCTCTCCATTTGGCTAGCAGCCGGGGAGACAGTCGATCGCCCAAACATACACAGGTGTGGGCCAAAACACAATATAAATCGACTGTGAAGAAAAAATGGAAGGAATTTACTTGCGACAGGAAGCGAAGCAGGATAATTTGACCCAGCGACAATCAGATCTTTTTTCGGAGACCATCCTGGTGAGCACGGCAACCGCGAAGTTCGAGATAAAGAATGAAGCTCCGCGGGCTCGTGCGCTGCGGGCTGTTCGTCAGTGGATCGCCGATGGCGTGCTCGCCCCGGGCGAGACCCTGCCGCCTGAGCGCGATATTTCCGCCAAACTTGGTGTCGGCTTGGGGACGGTTCAGCGGGTTCTCAAGTTGCTTGAGGACGAGGGCGCGGTCGTCAAACACGGTGGCCGGACCCGAACGGTGGGGCAAGCCCAGCCCGAGCGACAGAGCGTCCTCAGCGACTCGGTGGTCGTTTTGGATGACTGGGCCGATCCATTTCCCCGCTTGCGTGCTCCGGGCTGGTCGCTTTTCATCACAGTGGGCGTGCTTCGATCGCTCGGTGAGATGGGTCTGCACGCGGTGGTCTCGCAGCCCAAGGGCATCGGCGAGGGGCACTTGGATCGCCTCCTGGCATCGGCTCCCATGGGCCTGGTGGTTCCTGAGGTCGACACTTGGGGCGGCGATCCCGCCACTCTGGCGCGGCAGGGTCACGCCGCAGGTGTTCCGGTCGTTGTCTTCGGTGATGAGCCCGGCTGCGAGCCGTTTGATCGCGTCGAGCCCAACCATGAAACCGGGGCTTACGAATTGACCCGCTGGCTGTTGGCCCGAGGCAAGAAGCACATCCGCCAGATCTGGCCCTTCTCTTGGGAAAAGCCTTGGGTCAAAAGGCGGCGGATCGGCTATGAGCGCGCGATGCGCGAGGCCGGCCTTGAGCCCCTCCCAGCCATACGTAGCGAGGAGCCCCACTACGCGACCCAGGATTCCAGCCTTGTGTTTCGCAGTCAGGCACAGGCAACCGCTGGGGCCTTGGCGCCGTTTATCCTTGGTGCTAGCCCCACGGATGCCCTGATGGCGGTGAATGACGGAGCCGCCGCCGCCGTCAGTGCCGCAATCCGCCTGCTGGGCAAGACCCCCAATGTCGATATCGAGATCGTGGGCTATGACGATTTCTGGGAGGAATCTCCCGACCGCCAATATGAGCCGGCCGGCCCGCTGGCAACTGTGGACAAGAACAATCTGGAATGCGGCCGGCAGCTTGTGTCGTTGCTGCTCGAGCGGATCGAGAAGAAACTCCCGTCCGAGCCGCAGTTGAGGTTTGTGAAGCCGACGCTACGGGTGCTCGTGTGAGTGCCTGTACGTCCAGAATAGTCGTTGGCGACTGC
>JBBQTU010000068.1:0-17305 GCA_038213005.1 Tepidisphaerales bacterium
AGATTGCTCTGTTCTGCATCGTTCTGGCAACCGTGATCGGGGTGGTCGCTCTCTCGCCCGTCGGGGCATGGCTGAAGGACCGGGATGGGATCCGCCAGACGCTGGGGACGCTGGGTATCTGGGCGTATCCGCTATTCGTTCTGGCAGTGGCCGCCCTGGTGGCCGGTGGCATGCCGCGGCTGCTGTTCTGCGGGCTCGGCGGATGGCTCTTTGGATTCTGGATCGCCCTGCTGCTGAACGAACTGGCGACGCTCCTGGCATACTACGGCGTGTTTCTGTTTGTGCGATGGGGCGGGCGCGACTGGGTGCTGCACAAATGGCCCAAGCTCCAGCGATGGGCGGACACGATCCAGAAACAGGGCATGCTGGGCGTGATTCTGGCGCGTCAGGTGCCCGTCCACGGGACCCTGATCAACCTGTGCCTGGGGCTATCGCGGGTGAGGCACAGGGATTTCCTGCTAGGCACGGCGATCGGGTTAATCCCTGAGGCGATTCCGGCGACGCTGATCGGAGCGGGACTGAAGAACGCCGACAACATCAAACGCAGCATCACCTTGATCGTGCTGGCGATTGTGTGCTTCGTCGTCGTCGCCTTGGGGTGCCGATGGCTGGCGCGCAGGCGAGCCAAAGCCGGACTCGAGTCGCTCTCGGCCTCCGCTGCGCGCACGGGCGACCAGGGCCCCAGCGCCGAGTGATCAGGTATGCCGCGCCCATCGCCAGACCGCAGATCTTCCTAGATCGTCAGCGCCGTCGATTTGCTGGCGGCCAGGACTTCCTCGACGCCGACTTCCCGGCCGAGTTGGCTGGAGAGATAAATGCCTTCGCTGATGAGCATCGTCTGTAGCGCGATCTGGGCAGTGGGGAGTAGCGCGACCTTTCCGTGCAGCGCCGCGGCCCAGTGGGCCTGCGAACTGTCGTAGGCACAGAGGCTGGGGTCCAGTTGGTGGAAGCGCCAGTCGCTGTGGTCGTCGAAGGTGGTGCTGGCGGCGATGTCGTCAATGTTGCTGTAGAACGACAGTGGATCCAGTCGCACACCCCCTTCGCTGCCGGCGATGAAGCTGCCCTCGAAGGGGTTCATGTGCATAGCCCATGCCTCGATGATGTCCATGGTGAGGCCCCCCTCGAATCGCACCAGGCCCAGGCCCAGTTCCTCGACGCAATATCCGCTGCTCGCCCGGCGGGCGGGATCGATGGGGGTTTCCTGATAGACCTTGCCGCTGATCCGCTGGGGCGCGGGCATGCCAAGGAGGTAGAGGAGCTGCGAGATGTGGTAGACGCCCATGTCATAGAGGGCGCCGCCGCCGGAGATGGCTTTGTTCACAAACTTCTCCGTGCCGTAGCCATCGACGAATGGACGGTTGCGCCGGCGATAGCCGGTAGAGCGGGCGTGGTAGATGTGCCCCAGCCGGCCGGCATCGATCAGACGCTTGGCGAACTTGGTGTGGGTGGTGTAGAGGAACGCGAGCTGGATGTGCAGCATCTTGCCGGTGGCCTTGGAGACCTCCAGCATCCGCGCCGCGTCGGCGTAGGCCCCGGCCATCGGCTTCTCGCAGTAGCAATGTTTGCCGGACTCCATCACCGCGATGGCGGCCGGGGCGTGCATGTTGTTGTGCAGACATACATCGACGGCATCGAGGTCATCGCGTTTGAGCAGGTCGCGGAAGGCGTAGTACTTGCTGGGGATTTTGAATCGCTCGGCGACGCGGTCGAGTTCCGGTGTGTCGATATCGCACGCGGCGACAACTTCGACATCCGGGATCTTCGCCCAGTTTTCCAGGTGCTGCTTGCCGATCTGTCCGACGCCGATGATGCCGATGCGTGCTTTGCGATCCATTGATGTGCTCCTTCTCGATGCGTGAATGCTCTGGGTTACAGTTCTGGAATGAGGTGGTTCATGCCTGATCTGGCAGTAGTGCTGCCGGCCTGGGCCTTGAGTCGCGAGACGGCCCGGCGGACGGCCGCGAGTTGGACGGCGACCTCGGCGTATTCGTGCTTGCCGGTGTGATGCTCGACGCCCCATGCACCGGTGTAGCCGGCGTCCAGCAGGATCTTCATCGCCGACTCGAGGCGCGTCTCGGTGGTCTTCTGGTCCAGGTGCGTGTGCATGGCCCAGGGGGCGAGGCGGCGGTCGCCCTCTTCGGCCGGGGCGTTCTCCCAGTGGCCCAGATGAATCAGGATGCCGAAGGCCGGATGATTGACGCTCCGGGCCACGGCTTCCATGTTGTCGGGAACAAGCTCCGGGCCCCAGTGGCTCTCGGGACCCACGCGGAAACCCGCATCGCCGGCGATACGGCAGTATTCGCCGAAGCCCTTGGTGATGGTGTCGAGTTGCTCGCTGGTCCAGACGTTGCCTTTGCCGCCGGCGTCGATGCGGACGGTCTTGGCGCCCAACACCTCTGCGGCATGCAGATGCCGCAGGGCCAGGGCGTGATGGACAGCGCGCCCGTCGGGCGAGTCTTCCCAGATATGGCAGCCATCGGCGTGGTAGTTGACCAGCGTCAGTTCGCGCTCGTCCAGTGCCGCGCGGAGCTTCTTGAGGAAATCATCGTTCAGGTAGAACTCAGGATTGTCGCTGATCAGACCGTTCCAGATGTCGGCGGTGCACAGGCCATAGCGGTAACGGCAGGTTTCGAGATAGCCGAAGACATCGATCATGCCCGCCGCCTTGAGGCCGTGAAACGCATAGGACGCGATTGAGATGCTGTTCATCCTTCACCTTTTCGAAAAAGCTTCAGACGTTACGCCTTGGCACCGAGCCATCGGCCACCCATCTTCCACAATCCACTGCTGCTGGACAATAGACTCTCAACGCACAGCATCGCCAGGACGATAGCCATGGGCATGGCCCACTTGGGCTGTGGCTCGCTGACTTTGGAGAGATGGGTTTGCAGGTCTTCGAGCGAGCGGGCGATGACGGTGCGGTCGCCGGGGGGCAGCACCTCGGCCGCCGGGCGATAGGTCAGGTCGCTCTCGAGCGATGGCGGCTGAAGCGAACTGATGCCGATCACGGGCTGCACCTGGGGCTGATGCCAGGTGTAGATGCCGGGGGCCTGGGCCTTGTCGAAGACGAACCGCCGGCCGCCGGGACCGGTGGAGGCATCAACACGATAGAGATCGCCGGCGGGAGCGCGAAGATCGAGTTGCGGGTAGGGCGCGACCGCGAGGCCGTCGAGGGTGAGCGGATTGCCCAGTTCGACATTGCGGGCGGCCGAGGCGCCGCCGGGACGCAGGCTCATGCTCACCAGCATCGGCATGAACAGCGGATGGGTGGGCAGATTCGTGGCCAGGGTGTCAGGCAGCACCGTCCATGTGTAGACCATGCCGGCGCTGACCTTGCGGCGGAAAAGCAGTGACTGGCGCGAGGCGCTATCACTGCGATTGGCGGCCTGGAGGGAGAGGATGACATCCGTGGTGCGCGGGTCGTCGATCGTAAACGGGCAGACTCGCTGGACCGAGAGCCCGGCCACCTGGGCGGCGTCGTCGAGCAGGCCCTTGAACTGCGGCGTCACTCGCCCGGCGGATGTCGCCTGCGCGGTATAGCGGGCTTCTTCGACAGACACCGCCAGCGGCTGGGAGGGAAGCAGTTCACGCAGGGCCGACTTCACCCCATCGGATAGCTTCGCCCACTTGGCTTCCATGCCCGGGCGGACCATCAGGACGACCGTGCCGCCGGAGCGGGCGAAATCCCGCAATTGCCGGGCCAGTTGGGCATCGGGCCAGTCGGCCAGGGGAACGACCGCCAGTTGTTCCTGGCCAGTCAGCCCGGCCGACTGCTTCACATCCAGCGGCCAGCCGCTAAGGCGACCCTCATTGGGATCGAGTGCCAGGCGAACGAAGCGAAGCGTGGGGCCTTCTTTGGGTGCGAAGCGGTCGATGATCGTGGCTTTTTGACGCTGGCCCACCTCGACGACCGCCGTGCGCTGGTTGTCCCACAGCATCGAATCCTCGGCCGGGATCGTGGTGGTGATCAGTTGCCATCGCTCAGCCGGCAGTTCAACGTCAAACCGCACCTGCGCCGAACCGGCATCAGTCAGGTTTGCCATCTGTGGCGTGCGGGTGAGCAGTTCCTTGCCATCAAGGCCGGTGATGCGCAGAGCGACCGGCTTCACATCGCCGGGTCGGCCGGCGACGTCCACGGTCACCGTGCTGCGAATGCCGGGGATGGGCTGCGGTGGGTCGAGGGTGATGCGGGTGACGCCGGCGGATCGGGCGTCGGCCGGATGCAGGTCGATAGCGATGATGTGCAGATGCTCATCGGCATTCTCGGGCAAAGCCCGGGGGAACTCGCGCGACTGGAAATCGCTGAGGATGAAGAGCCATTTCTGGCCCTGCGGTTGTTTGGACAGCAGTTCGGTCGCCGCGGTGATGCGATCGACCAGGGCCGCGCCCGCAGGCTGAGGCTGCAGCGGCGTCCACTCCGAGAGGATGGCCGTGGCGCTACGGAATCGTTCGGGCGTGCCGGCGGCCAGAGGTCGCGAGCTCAGCACTGCGACCGTGGCATCCTGCAACTCACCGCGCAGCAGCTCGCCCACGATGCCGTCGGCCTTGGCCAGCAGCGTGATCTGCTGGTCGTTGAGCTGCATCGAATAGCTGGTATCGACGACGATGACGGCGGTGGCGTTGGTTCCGGATGCAAACCAGCGGTTAGCCAGGACCTTGGCTGGCTGGGCAACCGCCCAGATCAACAGGGCCAGCAGAAGGATGCGAAGCGCCAGCAGGAGCCATCGCTGCACCTTGCGCCGCGCGGCGGTCTGCTGAAGGCTGGCCCGCACGAAGCGCAGCGTTGGGAACAGAACGATCGGGCTCTTGCGCCGAAACAGTAGGTGCAGCAGCAGCGGCAGCATTGCCAGAGGCAAGGCCCAGAGCGCTGCAATGAATAGAAACTGCAATCCAAACATCGCGTGTCAGGGCATGATAACACAAGGGGCGCTGCCCGCTACCGAGGGAGTGCCAACCGGGATGCTGGGTACGGCCCGGCACCGCTCCCCGACCTTGCACTGCTCTTTGTCGTCACACAGAAATCGGAGTACCGCATGGCCCGCAGGTCGTTGATTCACAACGGAGGCGCTCGTGCCATGCCCGCAGCGAAAGTTCCCCGCTTGGATACGCCATGGTACGATCGGCCTATGAAGCCGACCGTTTACCTCGAAACGACAATCATCAGCTATCTCACCGGACGGATCAGTCGCGATCTGGTCGTCGCCGCGCAACAGCAGGTCACGAGGGACTGGTGGGAGAGACGACGAAGCGACTTTACCCTGTACGTGTCGGATATCGTTCTTGATGAGGCTGGCGCGGGGGATAGCGACGCCGCAAGCCGCCGTCTAGAAGCGGTGGGAGGCCTTGAATCGCTCGACGCGGATCTCCGCGCCGAACAACTGACACAAGCACTCCTGAAAGGCCGGGCTTTGCCCGCAGAGGCCGGTGCGGATGCGGCCCATATGGCAATTGCTGCAGTCCACCAGATCCAGTATCTGCTCACGTGGAACTGTCGCCACATTCACAACGCGGAAATGCTGCCGGTGGTACAATTGGTGTGTGAGAAAGCTGGCTTTCGGTGCCCGATAATCTGTACTCCGCAGGAGTTGATGGGAGAAGAGTAATGATGTGGAAAGATCCGATCGTACAAGAGGTCCGCGCGGCCAGGGCCGCCATCTTCGCCCGCTGTGATAACGATGTGCATAAGCTGTTCGAGCATCTGCGCAAGAAGCGGCTGGAACGGATGGCCACCGCCAACCGTCCGGTAAAGAAAACCCGGAAGATCGCATAGGGAGATGTTCGCGCTGATGGGTAGGCAGGGAAAGCTCACCTGGATCAATCCATAGAGGATGGCAGATCCATTCCGAGCTCTGGAGTCTGGCGAAATCGGCGTGTTCCTCCCAAAGGGCCAAGCAGCGGCAGATGCCGCGCCACTATCGTTTCTTGTCCAGTTGTTTCACGATCGAGTCGATGCGCTGCTGGGCTTCGGGGGGCTGGGCGGCGCGGAGCTCCTTGAGCGTCGCCAGCACCGGGGTGCCGATCGCCATGAGGCTCTTCTCGGCTTCCTCACGCTGCTTCCAGTCGTCAGCGTTAAGCTGCGCTACCAGGGCCTTGATCTTGTCGGCGACGGCGGATTTGGGCTGCGGCGAGGCGCAGTTGTAGTCGGAAATGATGCCGACGGGGATGCTGACGGCGGCGCCTGAGCCGAGTTTCAGCGGCAGCGCGGATTCCTGGATCTGGCCGCGGATGCTGGTCTGGTCCCACAGGGTGACCTGGGCATCGGACGCGCTGCCGGGAGTGCGAATCAGGCGGCAGACTTCAGGAGCCTTGATGGTGATGACGGTGAAGCCGGTGTCGAGCTTGAAGTCGCCGTCGAGCGAGCCGGCGAGGGCATCACCGCCGGAGAGATTCATCGTCGCAGTCGGGGCTTCGGGGCTTTCCACCGGCAGGGAGAAGTCGATGCGGCGGATGGCCGAAACGGGCACCTTCGCCGCCTGCCCGGCCGAGGCCACGAACTGAAGCGGGAACTCAGCGGCGGTGACAATCCCGGTAAAGGAGCTCTGATCCTTCAAGATGATGCGATGGCCGGGGGCTTCCTCAGGCTGGAGGTCGACCGATTCGATCGCGGCCGCGGGAAGCTGCAGGGCGCCGAATCGCGTGGCGACGGCGATGGGCTGGGTCAGAGGCACGATCGCGAGATGGTCGCCGTTGCGCAGGGTGACCATGGGCTTGTCGGGCCTGACGGACTCGGCCTCACCGACGGCCTTGCGAACGCCGATGCGCGAGACCTGTGAGAGCGGAATGCTGACCAGTTGGCCACCGCCGGCCAGTTCGATGTCGATGGTCTGGGCGACCAAGGCACCGCCGATGAGCTGTCCATCGCGCGTGGCAACCAGTTGACGCGGGCGGTAGGTGCCGCGAGTCACCAGCCCGATCACGCTATCGGGCGGCGGCGCGGCCGGGCCGAAGTCGGTGTTGACCTTCCAGTCGAGCTTGAGATTGCCGCGGAACTGGTCGCCGTTGCGAAGCTCAACGACGTCGGTGGTTTCGCCACGGAGGATCTCGATATCGCCCAAGAGGTCGCCGGCAGCGAAATTGACGATGAGCTTGCGAATATCCCGTGGGATAGCGGCCAGAAGGGACGACTCCTTCATTCCCTGAAAATACTTATCGGCGGTGTCGCTGCTGGAAGCGGGATAGAGAACGGTCAGAACCGCGGCCTCTTTGCCCGCGGCAATCTTCACGGGGATGGTCGTGTTGAAGTTATTGTTGTTGCGGTTGAGGCTGTTCAGCCCCGGAGTGACCTGCGACCCGCGCCCCGCCTGGAGAATCAGGCACGCACGGCCTTGTCCATCCTGGACGATGCCCCCAAGGGTCTTCCCGGATTTCTTGGTGTCCTCGATCGCTCGCGACCCCTGCATGCCGAAGTTGAACGATGTGCGGTAGCCGGCGCTGATCGTGGCATCCTGCCCCTTGGTGTTCTTGAAAATGTCGATGACGCGCAGCGTCCCGTCGGCATTCTGGGAGAAACGTCGCGTGACCTGCAGACCCGCAACCGTCATGTTCGGCAGGATGACGTCGCCGCCCTGCAGGCTGGCGGCGTTGTTGTTCATGTTGGCCATCTGCCCGTTGACGCTCAACACCAGGCACTCGGACACCATCGTCATCTCGCCCTGCTGCAGCAGGCGGCCGCCGGGATAGACCATCCACGTGTTGCCCAACGCATCGGCCTGGGGAAGCTGATAGGGCAGATTGACGGACTCCGCAGCGGACGATAGCACCGGACCATCGTCGGCCATCAGCAGGCCCGGGCTCACCGGGATGCCCACCAGAACTGCAACGGCGACGGCCGACACAATGCAACGACTGACATTCATCTCGACTCCTTGCCGACGGTTGGATGCCTCAACTCGGCGATGGTTCCGCCCGATCGTATGAAGGTGGGGCTTTGCATGTCTATTGTCCAGCGCAAGACGCTCAGTGAAGGTGGTAGTCTACCACCGGGAGCGTCCGCATGCAGGCCTCTGCTGATCACTCGCCGGACAATTCAGGCGAGTTGCGTTGCTGCCTGGCCAGTTGCTCCACAAAACGCTGAAACCTGGGCTCGATGACGTCCAGGCTCTCGTCCAGATAGTGTTCCAGAACCGGCTGGACCAGCTTGGGATTCCAGGCGCGCGGATTGGGCCGGGCAAGGTCAGGCGGAAGCCACGCCCGCCCGGCCGCCGTATCGGCAAGCAGACGCTGCAGGGCCGGGCGATATCTGGCGCCGTCGCCATCCCAGAGGAATCGGGCGAAGGCCCAATTCTCGGCGTAGAACGCCTCAACCCGTTCGGTCGGGAGGCTTACGACATCGCCGGCGTGCAGGGCGACCAGCTTATCCAGTGGCCAGAGGCGCTTGCCCCGGACGGCGTCGGCCAGCCCACGCTGTCGCATGGGGTTCTGCGTGAGATTCCACTGCGGCAGGCCTGCTTCCCATCGCACGGTTTCAAACAGGCACGCGATGCCTTCTTCAAGGAATGGCGGCAGCCGGCCGGCAAAGTGCCGCCCAACGAACTGATGCCATCCCTCATGTGCCATCACGCTGTAGGTGCCAACATCGCCGATCCAGGCGACGGCGAACCAGTCGTTGAGCGTGTAGCCGCCTCGGTTCACCTGGAGATAGGTCGCGGCATCCTCGCCTGTATTGAGGCGGGTGAACGCCGCCCAATGAGTTCGACGGGAGAAGAGATAGGCGTTCAGCGGAGCGGCCGACAGAGGCACATCCGGCGCGAGCGTGACGTATTGCTGGTACGCGCCTTCCATGAGCTGGGCGGCCGAGTCCAGCGAATCTCGATCGGCGATATCCGTGTGGATGCGATAGTGCATGGTCGCCACGATGCGGGCGCTGGGCAACGGGTAGCTCCACGTCTCCAGACGCATCGCCGAGGGCTTGGTCGGGCCTTCCCACTCACCGGATGGCGTTTCCGTGGCGCAGCCCACCAGCAGCAGCAGGAGGCAAACGCCGATCAGCCGCCCGGCAGTGGGCAGACAGCCAGTTCGTCGACCCGGCGGAGTGTGTGTATACTCCCCCGCCATGCCAGCACCGCTTCGATTCGACATCATCAGCATCGGTTGCCTCAGTCGGAACAAACTGTGGGGCGAGACAGACGTCGTGCGCACGCCGCACGCCACCACGACTCTCATTCGCTCCGGCAACCGCAATATACTGGTCGATCCCGGCTTACCGCCAGTGGTGCTCACCGCCCGGCTCCAGGAACGCACCGGGTTGAAGCCCGACCAGATCGACACGATCTTCCTCACCAACTTCCGCCCGTCGCACCGCGGCGGGCTGGGAGCGTTCCCCAAGGCCAGAGTTCTGCTGAACGAACGGGAGCAGCAGTCGACTCACGAGCGGCTGGCAAACTGGATCGCCCAGGCCCCGCCGGAAGACATCGACCGCAAGATGCTGGTCGATGAGATGAAACTGCTGGACTCGATGCACGTCGCCCCCGACAAGCTCACCGACAACGTCGACCTGTTCCCCCTGCCCGGTTACACCGAAGGCACCTGCGGGCTGCTACTGTCGCTGCCGACGCTCACAGTGCTGCTGGCCGGCGACGCGGTGCCGACGCTGGACCATTTCCTGGCGGGGCAAACGCTGCCCGATGCGCAGGACTTCGCCACCGCTCTTGAGGCCCTCCGCGAGGCCTACGAGATCGCCGACCTGATCATCCCCGGACACGACAACCTGTTCTTGAACCCGCGAACGCAGGGAATGTAACGCTCTTGCTGGTTGCCGAGGTGGCCAGCGGCCCACTGGCAAGGTCACATCCTGACCCCGTCACCGGGTGACAGGCATCACGGCCCGCCAACGCTGAGCCTCAACGCTCCAAGTGCAGAGCGACGCGCCAGACCTACCCCGCTCAGGCGCCTGCGAGCCAGTCGACAACCTGGAGGCCAGGGACATTGTGAAAATGTTTGTCCTATGAAACCACCACGAGTTGCCTCGCCCGGGCTATTGATGCAATCAGGATGTCGAACGTCGGGATGGGTGTTCCCAGACCCCGCAGTTCCGTCCGTAACCTGCCATACTCGATGGCTGCAGGTTCGTCGAACTCCGCGATGATGAACTGACTGAGAAACTGCTCAAGACGACCGCGGTTCTCATCGATGCGTTGGCTATTGAACACCATGAACCAGAGTTCGGCGGCCACGGGACGACACAGCAGACAGTCATCCTTGGCCAATGGGTACATCTTTTCCCACAGTGGCGAACGCCGTGATTTCAGTAACTCGGCAGCGTGATTGGTGTCCAGAAGATAGGGGCTCATGGCTGCTCATGCGATAGGAGGTCTGCTTCGCGCAAATCCTGCGATTCGCGGATCAGCCGATCGATCTCCCCGAGCGGCCCCACCCACTCCCCCACTGGCCGGAAGTGCCGCGAAACAGCCTGCTCCATCTCGATAGGCTCAATGCGTACCTCTGAACCTTCCCGAAGCATTACGCCCACCTCGGGTACAACCACACCCTTCACGACCATACCCTTGTACATCACGTTTCTCCTCGCTGAAGGCATCGAACCAAGCCTGGCCGCACACTCGCATTTTACCGCCAACCGGATGGTTCGCCACCCGTCTCGCATGACTGCATGCCAAGCGAACTGCTCCAGCCTCATCCGCCGGCGATCTCCTGCCAGGACGCCAGCGGCCCATGTGTCTGCGGCACGTGCTGCTATTTCGGAAGTGACTGAGCCGCGCCTTCGCCGGCCGACGGCAACATGGCCGGCCGAGTTGCTGGCTGGCGCCCAAGGCCCATGGCCGGGCTGCCTTCGCGGGGCAGATAGTCATGGTTGGGATCGAGCATGGGGTCCGCCTGAAGCGAGTGCTTGTCTTCCATCGACCGCTGCCACTTGGGGAAATCCAGGTCCTCCGAGCGGTCCAGGGCGGTGAACTCGCGACGGAAGACGCCGGGGGCGTCGGTGTTGAAGTAGAGGTTCTTCTCGAACTTGGGCATGTCGCCTGGGTCTTTGACAAAGACCAGCGGGCGGACGCCCTTCTTGACGACGATGTTCTGCGAGAACGTCACTCGCTCCGAAGGCACATCTCGCGAGTTGGTCACCACCCACAGCGATGCCTGACCGTCAGTGGCGGTGTTGACGACCGTGTTGTTTTCGAAGCGAACGTTCATGCCGGCATAGGTGCCCAGGCCCGCCGTCGCCGTATTGACGATCAGGTTATTGCGGGCCACGCAGTCGATCGCTTCGTTCTTCACGCCACGGCGCATGAACTCCACGTCGGTGTCCTGGCCCAGCAGAATCCCGCCGTTGCCGGCGTTGCGGATTGTGCAGGCCTCAATCAGGCCGTTGCGGGTGCCGCCCTTGAGATAGATCCCGTTGGTCGTCACATCGTGAACGACGCAGTTGCGGATCGTCACGCCCAGCGAACCCACGACGTCGATCCCTTCGGCGTTGTCCTTCTGCACGAGCCCCGACGGGCCGATGTCGCAGCCTTCGATGACCAGGCCATCGGCATTGGTGCACTTGAAGCAATCCGCGCCCGTGTCGCCAACATGCACGCTACGGATGCGCACTCGGCGCACCGCGTCGCCGGGCCGATCGATCTTGATGCCGTAGAAGCCGCCACGAACCGAGAGGTCGGCAACGACGACCCCGTCGCCTGAAATATCCAGAACCGCCGGAAGCGTGTCGGGGTCCGTGCTCGACCCGGCCAGCACCGCGCGCTCGCCGGTGATCGTCGTCAGCGTCACCCCCATGCGCTCCACGCGCAGCGGGCTATTCACGATATACGACCCTTGCCTGAAGATGATGGTGTCGCCCTCGGCGGCAAGTTCCAAGGCACGCTGCGGGGTCCGCACCGGGGCCTGTTCCGACCCGTTGCCGCCTGCGGTGCCGGCCGGCGACACGTAGACCGTCGCCGCTTCTGCCCCGCCCCCGGCCGGCAGGTGCAGCGTTAGCGCCGTAGCCAGCAGGACGCAGATGTTAGGTTGCTTGAGCATAATCCAGGCCAATCGACTTTCGTGATTCTCCACTCGAAGGACGCAAATGCCGCGCCATCCAGCCCGCGCCGAAGCCCTCAATGTGCGCCAAGGTTGCCAGGCGAGTCATGTTGCCGTTGCCGGCGTCCACACGGGGAAGATCCAGTAGATCCGCGGTGTCGGGCACCACGCCCGGCCGGGTCGTCACAGCGGCGTAATAGCCCGCATCGCGGATTGCTTGAGCGGCCGCCGACGTGACGTTCTTTCGCCCGCCCCACGGATAACAGAACGCCCTGTCGCCGCCACCCAGTTCACGCCGCAGCACCGCCAGTGATTGCCTGATCTCGCCCTCCACGATGGCCGCATCGGCGCTGCCCATGTCCGCGTGGTTCACCGTGTGCGAGCCGATCTCCATGCCGGCGGCCTGCATCTGGCGCAGGTCGTCCCAAGTCATCTTGGGCCAGTCTGCCCGCTCGGCCCGCCCGGCCGCCACAGCCCGCTGGTCGTGCGGAAACGGCCGATCCGTGCCGATAAAGCCGGTGGTGACAAAGAACGTCCCAGGCACTCCAACCGCCTTAAGCTCGGCAAAGGCGTTGGTGAAGTTATCGCGATATCCATCGTCGAATGTCACGACGGCGACCGGCCGCTTCGGGCGCTGACCGGCCTGAACACGCCTGGTGAGTTCCCGCAGCGTCAGGCACTCGTAATGCCGGGCGAGGTATTCCATGTCGGCGCGGAATCGCACCACCGGCTGGCTGAGCACATCACACGGCCCCACGCGGTGGTAATAGAGGATTACCATGCGGCTTTGGCCTCGAACACGCTGCCACACATTGCGGACCTGCAGCAGCCCGCTGTGGAGGTAGAGGAAGAAGATGCATTGCTTGAGAGCCTTTTTCACACCCATCGCCATCTCCCTCACCATAGCGGTCCGCTGCTCCGTCCTATTTCCTCAGCACGTCCTGTTTTCTCAGCACAGGGCGAATACCCCAGGCAACGAGAGCATTGCCACAAAGTCGTGATGGCTGGTTTCCATCTCAACCGCAGCCCGCCTCACGTTAAACGCGTCAATGTGCCCCAGCACGTTGACGCCTCCGTAGAAGCTGAAGGCTCGCTCAATCCGCGCCTCGTACAGGCACGCCCGCGTCTCCTCGTTGAATGCGTCAGGCTTCCCACGCGGATACGCGAAGAACCGGGTCGACTCCTTGAGTTCTTCAGAAAGCCGCCGCGAACACGCGAGAATCTCCTCTTCCTGCTGGAAGCGAGGCAGTTGACTGAGGATCGGGTGGTTGACGGTGTGGCCGCCGATGGTCATTCCGGCATCGCGCAGATCCCGAATCATGTCCCAGGTCATCCAGAGGTCGCGCCCCAGTTCCGGCGGGCATCGCCCGGTGCCGCACGCGGCCGCAACGTCGTCCAGGAACTGCCGGGTCGCGTCTCCGGGCAGCTTCTTATACACGCCCAGGACCTGGTCAATCGCCCGCTTCCGGATGGGCGGATCGAAGCTCACCTCCATCGGCAGCAGCATCGACGCCTCAAGCCTCGCATGAGGGCTGTTGCGGATCATCCATGCGATCTCATCCCACCACGGAACGTGGGGGTTGTCGATGTAGCCAGTGGCGATAAAGAAACTGGCATTGAGCCCATGCGACTTCAAAATCGGCAGCGCCGTCTGGTGATTGTCACGGTATCCATCGTCGAAGGTGACAATCACGAAATTGCCCCCGGCGAGGCTGTGCTCGTTGACCAGGTCCGCCGGCGAGATCACCTGGCACTCCCGCTTCAGAAAGCCCATCTGCCAGTCGAAGCCCTCGGCGGTAGCGCTGAACACGCCGTGATCAACCGGCGAAGAGGCTGGATCGCCAATGCGGTGGTAGTTCAGCACCAGCACCCGGTCGCGCCCGCGGTGCTTGCGCAACAGCGACGACAAGCCGCTGCGTACCAACGCCTGAGATGCCAGTTCCCGCTTACTCCACATAGCTGCCTCTAGTCCACCTGAGTCCGCCGACAGCCCATCATCATAGCCACCCTGATCCCGATGGGCATCGCATGGACTAACCTGATTGGAGTAATCTTATCGTTCCACGCGGCTGAGCTGCCGCCCGCCCAGACCCAGCGATAGATAGGGGATCAGGAAGTCCTCCATGGTGTATAAACCATTGGGCTGGTTCATGAGGTGCTTAGCCGCGAATAGCGCGCCGTTGCCAAACGCCTCGCGCGAAATAGACTCATGGGTCAGGCGGACTGTCTGGTATGGAAAACCAAAGAGTATCTCGTGCCGGCCGACAATGCCGCCGGCCCGGATCGATTTGATGGCTTGTTCCTCTAATCCCAAGCTGCCGGCGATCACCCTGGCGGTGCCGGAGACTTCCTTCTTGGTTTTGAAATGCTCCTCACTCACCTCGATGTCGGTATAGGGAGCAATCATCTTGAGGATCTTGGCTGCCAGAATTAGAAAGTTCACGCCAATGGTGATGTTGGGCGACCAAAGGACCCTGGTGTCTTCTGCCAGTTGCTTCAGGTAGTCGATGCTGCGCTGCGGGTAGCTGGAGATGGCGCTGACAATGCCAATGCCGCGCCGGCTGGCTTCCGGGCCGTAGTACTCAATGCCGTCCACAGCGGAGAAGTCGACAATGATATCGACGGGATGCTCATCCAGCAATCGCTCAATCGGCTGCTCGTCTCGGGTGAAGATCAGCCCCGGCTCATCGGACTCGACGCCGAGGAACTCAGGAACGGACCGGTGTTGCAGCGTCTCAGATTTACGAATCACCCAGGAGAGCCTGGTTTCTTTGCTCCCTAAAAGCACCGAGGCCACCGCTTTACCCGCGCGGCCAAAACCGATCAGTCCGACGTTCATGAGGTTCTCCTCTGAACTGGGAATGCCGGCGCGGATGCCGAGCCGTCACTGTCCCGTTCATGCAATCGCCAGATGGTGGCCCGCCCATCCGAGAAACCTGCGAAGGTCACGCGACTCCCGCACCCTTAGAAAGCCCGTCAGTACAAACACGGTTTATCTTGCGATGCTCAGCAAGTCAATACAAACCTGCCCATAATGGATGCAGGAGCGTGCCCAGAAATCCGGGCAATTGCCGCCGGTGCCCCCCGCCGGCGGGCGTCGACCCATGCTTGGAATCGCCCGCGCCGGGTTGCCCCATCGGTTGCCAATGCCATTGCCCGGATTTCCCGGGCACGCCCGGATGCAGCGAAACTGTCAAAGGCGACATTGTGTCGCGGCGAAGAAAACCCACCTTGAAGGGTTGACTCGCAGGACAAACAGACCCGAATATCGTATATGGCCCTGTTCGGTCGAGCTTCGCTGGGGTCCGGAGGCTAAGTCCCCGCTTCTCAAAAACGAATCGGCCGACATTTGGCCCGTCCATTGCTAACTCATCTTATGAATATCGAGGCGGGCACTCGGGCTGCAGGCCCTTTTGAGTATCCATTACCCGCAGATCTGACAGGCCGTGCGATTGATATCGCTCGGCGAAGTTTCAGCGTTTAGCAGCGCCGGGAGGCGCAAGGAGCCGTTATGCACGTTCTACCAATTCTCGCGGATTACATCTGGGTCGGCGGCGGTACGCTCGGATTAATCCTCATCATCGTTGTCATTGTCGTTCTGCTACGCAAATAATGACGGGTGAATCGAGAGGTTTACCCAACCAATTGAAAGGAGACATCCATGGGACGCGAAGACATCGTTGCAGGCAAAGTGAAGCAGATCAAGGGAAAGGCTAACGAGATCGCCGGTGCCGTTACCGGCAGCACAACTCAAGAGATCAAAGGCAAGGTCCAACAGGCCGCCGGAAAGGTGCAGGAGAAGTTTGGCAAGGCTACGCGCGGCAAATAGCCCGCCGAAGTCAAGAGCGGCGTTTTCTGAACAAAACTACGGGTAGGCATGAAAAATGTGCGGATCACATTTCGCCACCCGTATAACAAAGGAGACACGATGACGAGACAATTGTTGATGGCTGTTTTATGTTTGGGCGGTTTGGCGGCTTGCGATAAGGAGCCGACAGCACCGACTTCTTCCGCCCGCCCTGGGGGCACCGGGAATCCGACAACCATGCCCAATAACACCGGAATTAACACGCGCGATCGCGCCGACGATGCCAAAACTGCCGGAACGCAAGGCCAAGGCACGACCGACGTAGAGATGACAGCCAATATCCGCAAGCGCGTGATGGCGACAGAAATGTCCGTGAATGCCAAGAACTGCAAAATCGTCACGCAGGATGGCAAAGTCACCCTTCGTGGTCCTGTGAAGGATCAAAGCGAGAAGGATGACATTGGGCGCATCGCCACGGATGTCGCGGGTGTCGACAAGGTCGACAATCAACTTGATATTCAGACGAATCCTAACTAACGCCGCTTGGCTCGCTGTCGCGGGCCCGGCACTTTTGAACTTGAACATTGAATCACACCACTTACTCTAAGGAGTCCAACCATGTCGAAAGCTATTTTTTGTATCGCCAAGAGTGAAGACCAAGCTCATCGTATCGTCGATCGCCTGAAGGCGGCTCAGTTTAGCGATAACGATATCTCCGTGCTTTTCCCGGATAAGTCCACGACCAAGAATTTCGCTCATGAAAAGAACACCAAGGCCCCAGAGGGTGCGGTCACTGGTGCTGGCACGGGCGCGGTCGCGGGCGCAGCGCTCGGATGGCTCGCGGGCATTGGCATGCTGGCCATTCCCGGCGTGGGCCCGTTTATCGCCGCTGGCCCTATCCTGGCGGCGCTCAGCGGAGCGGCGGTTGGCGGCACGGTCGGAGGTATCACCGGCGCCTTAATCGGGATGGGAATACCGGAGTTCGAGGCCAAACGCTATGAAGGCCGTGTCAAAGACGGCAATATTCTGATTTCCGTGCATTCTGACAGTAGCGAGCAAACCAGTCGTGCCAAGGAAATATTCCAAGACGCCGGAGCAGAGGATATTTCGAGTGCCGGTGAAGCGGGCGTGGCAACCCCCGAGGTGGACGACGGGCACCGCTGACACGTCTCCAGATGAGATTGTTGACCTCAAATCCGGATTCTGAAAACCATCAGCCGTGACATCAGGGCCACGGGACGCCCCCGTGGCCCTTCCGGGTTTTAAACCGGATTTCACCAGCGTTGTGGCTGACAACAGATTGAACTATCTCAGACAATTGTCCGTTCCGCTCAAGATTCGTGGGCTATACCGTACCTATTAATCGGATAAGGGTGTCCCAGAAAAGGATTGCGTCATGAGTATGAAACAACATCGTCTCAAGCGTCTGCCGGGAGTCTGCCTTGTGTTGATTGCTGGAACCTTCGCTGCTGTTGTCCTGGCGCAGGAAGGGAAGGTCGTCTCCAGCTATGGGCCGACCAATCA
>JBBQTU010000069.1:0-17250 GCA_038213005.1 Tepidisphaerales bacterium
ACGACATAAGTCTCCTCACCTGGCGATCTGTCACCATGCCCTGAACTCCCTTTGTTTGAGTCCAGAACATCGTCGTCGAATCCCAGTTCAACTGGCGGATTCTAATTGTCGTCACTGGCGGATTTTAATTGTCGCTGGACAGACGCCTCTCACCGCACCCGAATCAGCCACCCGGTCCCATCAAAGCACCCGTTCGGTGTCGTGCTCCCATCCCGGCTTCACCGCCGCCTCCAAAATGGCAAGTATACGCAAGAAATCAGGAAATCCGCTTTTCCCATTGGAATCCCGCTCAAAAAAATCCGGAAAGATTTCTGAAGATTCTTAACCCTCTGCCCGCACATCACTTCCCATCTCCGAACCGCTCCAATTCACCCTATAGATGGAGGGACCATCTTTTGGGGGTGTGGCTCGTCTGCTGTTTCAGCATTTAGCATTCAGCATTTAGCATTTAGCATTTAGCATTTAGCATTTAGCATTCAGCATTTAGCATTCAGCATTTCCCCCCACGGTCCCTCTTCGCCAGGCGTTAGGCCCGACGGGGTGCTCTTTGACATCAAAATACCGCCCAGGTGCCGCCAGCAGGGCCGTCTGATCGCACATCGCTCCTATTGCCTCCGCCCCCCGACCGCTTCTATGATGCCCCTCCAACTTCAAAGGAGACCTCTGACATGGCAAGCGACATCAAGATCACCGTGAGCGAACGTTTCGGCCGACAGTGCGCCAGTTCGGGCTCCACCTGGGAACCCAAGCTTGGCTACTCCCGCGCCGTCCGCAGCGGCAATACCATCGCCGTCACCGGCTGCGTCGGCATCAACGCCGACGGCAAATACACGCCGTCCATGGAAGCCCAGGCCCGACGCTCGCTCCAGATCATCCAGGCCGCCGTCGAGGCCCTCGGTGGAAAACTGGAAAACATCATCCGCACACGCATGTTCGTGACCGATGTCAGCCTGTGGGAACAGGTCGCCAAGGCTCACGGTGAGCTATTTGCCGAGATTCGCCCGGCCACCACGATCGTGCAGGTGGCCCGCCTGATCGACACCGACGCACTGATCGAGATCGAGGCCGACGCCATCGTCCCGTGAACCGGCCAAGAGGCCCAGCACGCACTCCGGTGGCGATGGCTTTGCATCCGCGATCGGCTCGCCGCTGACCAGCGGCCGCCAGCGTGATCACGCCCTGCGTCCCATCAGAAAATCCGGGAACTTTCGCGCCCCACGCGCATCGAATACCGCAGGTTGGGCTGCGTCTGCATTCAAATGCCAATAACGCACCTACCTTGTCTGTTGAGCGCCAGCGTTTCCCGTGTAGCATAGCTATCCACGCTAACCCAAGAAGGAGTCCTCATGGTTCAAAAGTTGTCTTCGCTGTATCTCGCGGCCGGTCTTCTTGCGATCTCCATCCCTGCGATGGCTCAGGAGGCGGCTCCCACCGCAGCCGCGGCCTCGCAGCCGGCGACCCGCCCGACAGCCCGTATCACCCTCAACCTCGAAGGCGCAACCGCCGAAGATGCCTTCGACCAGATCGCCAAACAGGCCGGCGTCGACCTGGTCGTCGACAACGCCCAGATCTGGGCCAACGCCGACCTGGTCTTCATCAACGTCAAGGATGCCGCCTTCTGGCCGACGTTCATGCAGATCTGCCAGCAGAGCCGGATTTCGTTCGACCAGAACCACAACCAAGGCAGCGGCGGCCGGTCCATCCACCTCAACAACTACAACAACGGCGAGAACCGCTATGCCAAGCTTCCCTCCGCCGAGGCCGATGGCTTTATGGTCTTCGCCCAGAGCGCCCAGCGAAACTACAACATCAGCTACGAAGGCACCCAGCCCCCCAGCGCCTCTTTCACGGTCCAGTTGATGGTGCTGGCAGACCCCGCCACGCCGCTCCAGCAGATGCAGCAGCCCACAATCACCGAAGCCGTCGATGAGAATGGCACCTCGCTTCTCCTGCCGCCTAACAACGCCAATCGCAATGGCATGTACTATGGCGGCAACGGCCGTATGGAGAGTCTGGCTCAGCAGACCGCCATGTCCCTCAATTACCCGGCCAACGGCGGCAAGAAGATTGCCAAGCTCAAAGGCTATCTCCGCGGCACATCGGTCACCAAGGTCGAGAAGATCGACATCGATGACGTCATGGCAATGAAGGAGCCTCTCAAGCGGGATGCCGGTGAGTATGACATGACCCTGTACCCGACCAAAGCCGTCACCAACGGCAATGATGCCAACAACAAGCGATATGAGTTTCGTCTGAGCTTGCGCAAGAAGGACAGGGCGCCTGGCGTCGGCGGGATCCGTCGCGAGAACCGAGATTATTCCAGCATGGTCGCCGGCATGGTGGTCACCGACGCCGAAGGTCGTCGCTATAGCTGCAATGTGAACAACAACAACAACACTGAGACCGGAATCGAGTACACCATGCAGCTCTATCCGCAGCAGCAGGGGATCGGAGTTCCACAGAAGCTTTCCTGGCGCATGGCCGCCGAGACCAAGGAAATCCGCGTCCCCTTTGAGATGAAGGACCTGCAGATCCCCTGAGTCACTGGTAACAGCCAGGTGGCGGGGGGGGCGCGTCCAGCGAGCGGCCTGACGTGAGTCGGCCGGTGGAGTACCACGCACCCGGCAGCGCCTGATGTCGCCGGTAACGGGCCTCGCTGGCCTTGGCGTTCTCGCCCGGTGGTCGTGCTGGTCGCTTGATAGAAGGAGCATCCGAAATGCGAAGAACCTTGTGCGGCATTGCACTCGCGGCCGGCCTGCTGGCCGCGTCCCTCCCGGCACTGGCACAGGAACCTGCCTCGCAGCCGGCGCCTCTGCCGGCAAAAGTCACCCTGAACATGGAGGGCGGCTCGGCCGAGGAGGCGTTTGACCAGATCGCCAGGCAGACGGGCATCGACCTGATCGTCGACAACGCCTCTCTCTGGACCAACGCCGACCTGGTCTTCCTGAACGTCAAGGACGCCCCGTTCTGGCCCACCTTCATCAAGCTGTGCCAGCAAACGCGAGTCAACTTCGACCAGCCCTACAACAATGGCGGCGGCCTTCGCACCCAAGCACTTCGCCTGTCCAGCCCCGGTACGGGCGAGAGCCGGTTCTCCAAGATGCCGATGGCCGAGTCCGAGGGCTTCGTCATCTTCGCCCAGAGCGCCCAGCGCAACTACAGCGTCAGCTACGAGCAGCCCACGGCTTCTTCCGGCGTTTTTTCTTTGCAGTTGATGGTGCTCGCCGACCCGGGCCTGACGATCGTCTCGATTTCCCCGCCGACCGTCAGCGAGGCCGTGGATGAAAACGGCCTCTCGCTCATGCCCACAGGCAACAACTCGTCATCCTACGGCAACCAGCCCAATCAGCTCATCCAGCAGACAGGGATGATCCGGGGCTATCCGGACACTGGAGGCAGGAAAGTCGCCAAACTCAAGGCCCAACTCCGCGCCACCGCACTGGTCAAAGCCGTCAAGATCGAGATCGACAATCCTCTGACCGCCAAGCTCGTGAAGAAGGAACTGCCGGACTACGACGTCGAGCTCTCGACCCTGAAGCTGACCAATGAGACCGACAAGAACAGCAGGAACTATCAGATCAAAGTGACCTTCCGCGGCAAGCAGAATCGCCCGGGCACCGGCGGGCTGGTCGGACCCCAGAGCCGCGACTACTGGGGCCTGATGAATGCGATGAACCTGACCGATGCCGCTGGCAAACGCTACGGCACCGGCAAAGACAGTTACGGCGGCAACGACGCATCATACGAGTGCACGATGTACTTCTCTCCGCAGGGCAACGACATGGGCGTGCCCACAAAGCTCAGTTGGAGCCTGCCCGCCGAGACCCGGGAGATTCTCGTGCCCTTCGAAATGAAGGACATGCCGATTCCCTGAGTTGTCCCCGATGGTTGGCCTTACGCGGCGAAACGGTTCTCCGTAGAATCACCGCCTGTGAGCACCGCCGCGATCAGCCCGTCTGTCCCCGTCACGCCGGCCAATGCCCCGGCCGACCATCTCATGCGCCACATCCTGCGCAGCGGCCGGGTATTGATCGGCGGCACTGTGGTACTGGCGATCCTGCTCGCCTGCCTCGCAACCACCTGGTGGACCGCACGCGAGGCCACCGGCAGTCGTCTCTACTTCGACCGCCAGGTCTCCGCCGAGTCTCGCCTCGCTCCGCAGTCCGGCTCGCTGGCTCTGATCTGCGGCACCGACAAGCTCGGCCGCTCAATGCTCGGCCGCGCGCTGCTCGGTGGCGCGCTTAGCCTCGGTATCGGCGTCATGGCCGCCACCACCAGCGTCTGCCTTGGCCTGACCATCGGCCTCGTGGCCGGCTACGCTGGCGGCTGGGTCGATCACGTGCTGATGCGCATCGTCGACGTGCTGTACGGATTGCCCTTCATCCTGATGGTCGTGCTACTCAAGGTCGCCTTGGAATCGCCGATGGGAGCACTATTGAAGACGGCGCAGCAATCTCGCCTCGGCCACTGGCTCCCCGACCAGTCGGCCAATCTGGTCGTCCTGTTCCTCTCGATTGGCCTGGTAAGCTGGCTGACGATGGCCCGCGTCGTGCGCGGACAGGTCCTGTCGCTGCGAGGCCAGCCCTTCATCGAAGCCGCCCGCGCCTTGGGTCTGCCCAACTGGCGAATCTTCCTCCGGCATCTCCTGCCCAACCTCGCCGGGCCGGTGCTTGTCTATGCCACCATGATCGTGCCGCAGGCGATCCTGCAGGAGTCTTTCCTGAGCTTCCTGGGCATCGGCATCCAGCCTCCAATGCCAACCTGGGGCGCCCTGGCCGGCGAGGGGCTGGTCGAAGGCCTCAACCCCGTCTTGGGCCGATGGTGGCTTCTGGTTGTCCCCTGTGCGCTCTTGGCCGTAACATTGCTCAGCCTGAACTTCCTCGGTGATGGACTGCGAGATGTCCTGGACCCAAGGCGAGACCAGGCGAAACTGTGACACCGACCTTCTGACGGAACCGAAATGGAAAACCGATTCAGCTTCAAAGATCTCATCGTGCTGACCCTGCTGGCCGTGCTGATCGTCTCCGTCTGGCTCGCCGTCAAGGCATGGGACCGGCAATGGGAGCAACTGCAAGCCATCCGCGCCCGGGTTGACGACCAGGGCCGCGACCTCCGCGACATTCAAAAAACACTGGCATCAGGCATCGCCGTGGGCAACCCCAATAGCGGCACGCCCACCACCGCGCAGGCCGACCAAGGGGACGATCCCTTCGCTCGCCTCCGCGCCGCCCGCCGCATGACCGGCTTCGCCAGCGGCGGCCTGCTGGTGGACGCATTCGGCAATAGCGTCGGCAAGCTCACCCCGCTGGTCTCGTCGGATGCCTACGCTGCAACCGTGCAGGACTATGTCCTGGAATCACTCGCCAACCGCGACCCGGCAACGCTGGAATGGGTGCCGTGGCTCTCCACCGGATGGAAGATTGTCGATCGCGTCGCCGAGCAGGATGCCCTGATCCAGAAACTCAAGGCGGCCGGCAAGACCGACGACGAGATCGCCAAGGACGCGTCCGTACCGCCGGCGATACAAATCAAGTTTACGATGCGGCCGGGCGTGCGGTTCTCCGACGGTACTCCGCTGACGGCTGACGACGTGATCTTCACCTATCAGTGGATCATGAACCCGAAGATCAACGCCCCTCGCGAGCGTTCCTCCTTTGAGCGCATCACCAGCGTCCAGAAGACCGCAGACAATGAGGTCACCTTCACCTTCCGCGAGCCTTACTTTGCTGCGTTCGAACAGGCTGCGAGTTTCGGCATCATGCCCGCGCATTTCTATGGGAAGGTCAAGCCCGAGGATTTCAACGAGTCGGTAGGGCTTCTGATGGGCTCAGGGCCCTATCGCCTGGACGATCCTACGAGTTGGAAGCCCGGCACGCTGATCAAGCTTGTGCAGAACGATCGCTACTGGGGGCTTGGCGGGGCATTCGACGGCATGGTCTGGCGCGAGATATCCAACGATGGCGCTCGCCTGGCTGCGTTCCGCAATGGCGACATCGACCTGTTTCCGGCATCGCCCGAGCAGTACGCGAAGATGATCAAGGAGCCAACGATCCTCGATCGCACGTGGCAGTTTGAGTACCAGAATCCTGTCGGCGGCTACCGCTACGTTGCCTGGAACGAGTCCAAAGAGGGGAAGGCAACCTTCTTCGCCGACCTCCGCGTGCGCCGTGCCATGACCCTGCTGCTCGACCGACAGCGACTGATTGACCAGGTCATGCTCGGATACGCCGTACCGGCCACCGGCCCCTTTAACCCCCTCAGCAAGCAGTGCGACCCGAGCGTCAAACCCTGGCCGTATGACGTGGCAGCCGCCGCGAAGCTTCTGAAGGAAGCCGGCTTTGAGGACCGCGACGGCGATGGTGTCCTGGAGTCGCCCGGCGGCGAGAAGTTCCAGTTCAAGCTGACCTATCCGTCCGGGAGCGCAAACTACGAAAGCATGGCGCTCTTTATGAAGGACGCCTATGCCAAGGCCGGCATCATCCTGAAGCCTGATCCGCTTGACTGGTCGGTGCTCGTGGAACGCCTTAACAAGAAGAACTTTGAAGCCATCTCGCTGGGATGGACCGCCGGTATTGAGTCAGACATCTACCAGATGTTCGACTCCAGCCAGAGCATCACCGAGGGTGACAACTTCATGAGCTACAAGTCCGCTGCCCTGGATGGCGCGATTCGGGAGGCCCGCCGCACGGTCGACGACGACAAACGCATGGCGCTGTGGCGCGAGGCCCACCGGATACTTCACGAAGATCAGCCGTATACGTTCCTCTTGTTCGCCAAGAGTCTGATCTTCGTCGACAAGCGCATCCAGAACATCCAGCGCGTGAAACTGGGCCTGAATCCCCGCATCGAATGGTTCGTCCCCAAGGCATCTCAGCGAACGGCCAACTAGCAGCCATGCTGACCTACATCACAAGACGACTCCTGCTGCTGATCCCGACCCTGATCGGGGTCACCATGGTTGTCTTTTTCGTCATGGCCCTGTCGCCAGGCAGCGTCACCACCATGATGAAGTCCGCCGAGGGCAACATGCGCCCCGAGGAACGCCACCGGGTCGAGGAGTATCTCCGCAAACGCTACGGCCTGGGCGATCCGCTGATCGTGCAGTACGGTCGCTGGGCCAACCATATTTCGCCCATCGGCATGAAGGAACCCGGCCTGGGCTTCCCCGCCTCCTGGCGCGTGGGCTTCAAGGCACCGGACCTGGGCGAGAGTTTCATCCGCAAACGCCCCGTGCTCGACGTCATCCTGGACGCGATGCCCGTGACCCTGCTGCTGAATCTCCTGACGATCCCCATCATCTACATCGTCGCGATCACCAGCGGCATCTACGCCGCCAAGCATCGCGGCAAACTGCTCGACGTTGGCACTGGCACGGTTTTCATTGGTCTGTATTCCATGCCGACGATCTGGATCGGCGTCATGCTCCTGGGTTTCTTCGCCAGCCGGGATTACTTCCAGTGGTTCCCAACCGGCGGCCTGCACGAGATCACCTCGGGGTCGATGCCGTTTCTCCCCGGCACGCACGAGGGCGTCTTCAACCGCGGCTGGCTGCTGGACACCTGCTGGCATTTGGTGCTGCCGATTGTCTGCATGACCTATGGCGGCTTTGCGTTCCTGTCCAAACTGATGCGGGCATCGGTGCTGGAAAACCTCTATGCCGATTTCGCCCGCACCGCTCGCGCCAAGGGCCTCAGTGAAAATCTCGTGCTCTTCCGCCACGTGCTATCCAACAGTGTCCTGCCGCTGATTACCGTCGCCGCCAGCATTCTCCCCGGCCTGCTCGGTGGTTCGCTGATTATCGAGTCGATCTTCAGCCTTGACGGCATGGGCCGTCTGATGCTGGATGCCATCAAGATGAAGGACCAGGAACTGGTGCTGTCTGAGACCTGCGTCGTCGGGCTGATTGGTCTGCTGAGCATGATTGTCTCGGACGTCTGCTATGCCATCGCCGATCCGCGCGTCAGCTACGAGTAACACGATGTCCATCGCCAAGACCGACAACCCGACTGCATCCGCCCGGCCGATCAAGCCGTGGCTTGCCGAGGTCTGGCGCCACGCGATGGCCCGCCCCACCGCCCGGATCGGACTGGTGTGGATCTGCGTCATTGCCTTCTGTGCCATCTTCGCGCCGCTGCTGGCGAGCAGCCATCCACTGCTTCTGAAGATGGATGGCCGGTGGTCCAGCCCATGGCTGCGGCATCTCACCCCCGCCGACGTGATCCTGCTGACTTTCGGATTTGTCGGCCTGCCGATCCTCTTCTGCCGTCGCTGGCGGCTAAGCCAGCGGCTTGGGTACGTGCTGATGGCGGTGGTTCTGCTGATCCCCTTGTGCCTGCTGACCATCCGCCCGCCGCAGGTAGTGGTGTATGAGCGTTACCGTGAGTTGCAGGCCGCCAGCAAGGTGCAGTACATCCTGCAGGTGCCGGTCCACCACTCGCCCAGTGACCGCCTGCGCGATCAGCCCAGCCCCGAGCCGCCGTTCCCCTGGGAACCCAGCGCCCACCATCCGCTCGGCACCGACATCAACGGCCAGGACATCCTCGCCACCATGATCCATGCCTGCCGTATCGCCATGTCGGTCGGCTTCATCGCCACGGGTATCTCGGTTCTCCTTGGCATTCTTGTCGGCGGGCTCATGGGCTACTTCGTCGGCTGGACCGACATGCTGGGCATGCGCCTGGTCGAGATCTTCTCAGCCATTCCCACGATCTACCTCCTGCTGACTTTCGTCGCCTATTACGAACGCAACATCTACATGATCATGGCGATCATCGGCCTGACCGGTTGGGTGGGCGATGCCCGCTTTGTCCGCGCTGAGTTTCTCAAACTTCGCAACCAGGACTTCGTGCAGGCCGCCATCGCGGCCGGCCTGCCGCTGCACCGGGTTCTGTTCCGCCACATCCTCCCCAACGCGCTGGCACCGCTGATGGTCAGTGCCAGCTTTGGCGTGGCGTCCGCGATCCTCATCGAGAGCACGCTGAGTTTCTTGGGCCTTGGCCTGGTCGATGAAGCAAGTTGGGGCCGCCTCCTGGACATGGCCCGCGGCGAAGGCGGCGGCTTCCACTGGTGGATCGCCACATTTCCCGGCCTTGCGATCTTCCTGACCGTGCTGGCCTACAACTTCATCGGCGAAGCCCTCCGCGACGCCATGGACCCCCGCCTGTATGGCGGACGAGGATAAGGATATAATCAAGACAGAGGTACTCCATGACCTTTAGCATCGAACAAGCGCAGATCCGACTCGCCGAGATTATTTCTCAGGGCAAGCCTGATGAGTCGATCTTTATTGAGCAGGATGGCCGACCGGTCGCGCAACTCGTGGTGATGAACCAACAGCGGCGGCCCGCCTCGGGCTTGCTCAAGGGAAAGATACGCATCATCGAAGATGACGACTCACATCTGGCTGACTTCAAAGAGTACATGGAATGACCTATCTGCTTGATTCTCACGCACTGATCTGGCTGCTGTCGGGTGACAGGCAATTGAGTCCCGTCTATGACGACTTGATCGCTCCGGGGCAGTCGACCGCGGTGTTCAGCGTGGTATCGCTTTGGGAGATGGCCATCAAGGTCAGTCTCCGCAAATTGGAATTGGCGGTCCCGATTGAGGAGGTAGCCGAAGTGCTGGTACGCCAGTATCGACTTGAATTGCTCCCCATTGCTCCCAGGCACGTAGCTCGAGTAGCAAAGCTCCCGATGCATCATCGCGATCCCTTCGACCGCATGTTGGTCGCGCAAGCGATCGAAGAACGGCTCTGCGTCGTGAGTCGCGATACGGCGCTTGACGCTTACGGCATCGAGCGCATCTGGTAGTACCCATGCCACCACTGCTTGAAATCTCTAATCTCTCCATCGCCTTCGACACCGAGGGCGGCCGCATCGTCCCCGTTGCCGGCGTATCGATGACGGTCCATGCCGGGCAGACGCTCGCCCTCGTCGGCGAATCCGGCTGCGGAAAATCCATCACCGCCATGTCGATCCTGCGCCTGCTCCCCACGCCTCCAACCCGCTATCCATCCGGGCAGATCCTGTTCGAGGATGCCGACATGCTCAAAGCCAACGAAGGCCACATGCAGCACGTCCGCGGCGGCAAGATCGCCATGATCTTCCAGGAGCCGATGACCAGCCTCAATCCGGTGTACACGGTCGGCGAGCAGATCGTCGAGGCGATCACGCTTCACCAGAAGGTCAATGGCCGCCAGGCCCGGGGCATCGCCCAGGCTGCCCTCGCCGAGGTCGGCATCGCCGACGCTGCGCGCCGTCTGGACGAGTACCCGCACCAGATGTCCGGCGGGATGCGGCAGCGCATCATGATCGCCATGGCTCTTGCATGCCGGCCGAAATTGCTCATCGCCGACGAACCCACCACCGCGCTGGATGTCACCATCCAGGCACAGATTCTCGAACTGCTCCGCAGCCTCCAGCAGCAGACGGGCATGTCCATCCTGCTGATCACCCATGACCTGGGCGTCGTCGCCAACAACGCCGACGTGGTCGCCGTCATGTACGCCGGCAAGATCGTCGAGTATGCCGCCGTGGAGAACCTGTTCGATAACCCGCAGCACCCTTACACCCGCGGCCTGTTCGCCAGCATCCCGCGGCTCGGCTCGCGGGTCGAGCGTCTGGCGACCATCGCCGGCGTCGTCCCCAGCCCCGCCAACTTCCCGCCAGGCTGCCGGTTCCATCCACGCTGCGACACCATGAAGGGCGACGCGCTGTGCCGCGACTGCGAACCGGCCCTCCGCGAGATCACACCCGGCCACTGGGCCGCCTGCCACCACATCCCCGACTTCGCAACCCGGCTGGCGACTGCCCCGGATCTGTCCTATCGCCGCGCCGGGCTGGCGGACCAAAGTGGCAAGGCCGCCGACGCGTCGTGACTAGTCCCTGAACAAGCCAGTGTTTCTCGCGTCAGTAATGCGAAATGAGCGTCGAGGCGATTAGAGCAGATACCTGGACCGATTGGCGGCCCACTGGCCGATGCGGTCGCGGGTGGGGCGGCGGCGCCACTGGGTTGGGCAGATGGGCGAGGCGTGCGCGATGTCGTGCTCGAAGAGCTTTTCCATCTGCTGGGCAAACTCCGGCGAGCGGATGCCGGCCAGCAGTTCGCAGTTGTAGCCGATGCTGCGGTAATCCAGATTCGTCGACCCCAGGAGGCTCAGGGCGCCGTCGATGACCAGCGTCTTGGAATGCAGCACCACATGGCGGCGCTCGAAGATCTGGATGCCGGCGTCCATGAGTTGCTGGTAGAACGAGCGGGCGGCCAGAACGATGATCGGGGCGTCTGTCTTGTCCGGCAGCATGATCCGCACGCGCACGCCGCGGGCGGCGGCGCGGCAGAGCTGACTAAGGAATTCATCGGATGGGGCGAAATACGCGGCCGTGAGGTCGATGGACTTCGTGGCGCCAGCGATCAGGTGCGGCAGGAAGGCCGCCAGCGGGCTGTCCATCGTTGGCACCGAGGCCAGCATCGCCACCGGGCCGGCGGCGAAGTTGAGATTGTGGCTGTAGAGGGCCCGCGCGATTCGGCCGCCGCGGGTGACGTATTGCCAGGTCTGGACAAACGCCTGCACGAAATGCCGGGTGGCCCGGCCCGACATGGCGATGCTGCAGTCGCGCCAGAAGTCAGTGCAGTCGGGCCGGCCGGAAATCCACGGGCCGCCCCACTGGTCGGCGATGTTCAGTCCGCCGATGGTCACATGCTCGCCGTCGACGATGAGCAGTTTGCGGTGGTCGCGGTTGAAGGGCCGCCAACTGAAGGAGCAGTCCCAAGGCCAGACGGGGTGAAACTTACGCATGCGGACGCCGGCCTTACGCATGGTGCGGAACATCCTGCCCTGCGAGCCGAATGAGCCGAAGGCGTCGTAGATCAGATGGACGTTGATGCCCTCCGCGGCCCTTTGCGACAGGAGATTGGCGAACGCCTGGCCGGTGGCGTCATCGGCGAAGATGTAGAACTCAATGAAGACGGATCGCCGGGCGTGCTGGATGCTCTCGTAGGCGGCACGGACGCCCTCGGCATCCTTGTAAAGGCGGACGACCGACCCATCTTCAAGCGTCACCGGCGGCGGGATGCTCCAGCCGTAGTCCTGAGCGCCTGGAGTGAGGTCGCGCCCGCGTGACACGCCGGCGATGGCGGCGGTGAGAGGATGGCGTCGTAGTGGCAGCAGGCTCATCGATGCTGCATTATAGGGTAGGGCGGGAGTACCCGCCCTACCCTATATGAGAAGATGGCTCGGCGGGCGAAGGTTTTGAGATGTTCCGGGACGGCCTTGCTGTCTTCGAGCACGGTTCGTAACATTGTCCAAGAGTCGCGAGGTGAGACATGAAGACATTCCAGTTCACGGTGGTGACCGAGCGAGACGAGGATGGCCGCTATTTGGCGATCTGTCCCGCACTGCCGGGTTGCTACACCGAAGGCAGGACGGAAGTCGAAGCCACTTCGTTTATCGAGGATGCCATTCGTCTCCACATTGAGGATCGCCTGGAACGTGGCGAGCCCATCGGAGAGGAAGTTGGTGTGTCTCGGGTACGGATCGCGGTATGAGTCCTCGCCTCCCTGCACTTCCCGCTCGCGAAATCGTCCGGATTCTGGAACGTCATGGTTTCGAGAAGGTGCGTCAGACCGGCAGTCATGCGGTTTTCCGGCATCCTGACGGTCGGGGCACAACCGTTCCAATTCATGGCCATTTCGATGTCGGGCGTGGATTGCTTCGCCAGATCATGCGCGATACCCGGCTGACGCTGAAGGATCTCATCGAATAGCACCAGTGGAGCAGACGGCAGTGCTTGTGCAGCGCCGCTTGCGGTGATTGTCGGACGGCTATAATGCCGTGCTTTCGTGATGGAGAATTGATGAGCGAGAATGAAGCGACGCAGAGTAATCCGCTACCCCAGGTGAAGAACGTGATCGCCATCGGGGCTGGCAAGGGCGGCGTGGGCAAGTCCACGATCTCCGTGAACATCGCCGTGGCGCTGGCGCGGCAGGGGCTTCGGGTTGGGCTGATGGATGGCGACATTTACGGGCCCAGCATGCCCACGATGCTGGGGATCCGCGGGGTGCCGCCAAACGTGGAAGCCGGGCGGCTGATTCCCCTGCTGATCCATGGCATCCATGTCGTGACGATCGGGCAGTTGGTGGAGACCGACAAACCGCTGATCTGGCGCGGCCCCATGGCGCATGGGGCGTTCAAGCAGTTGCTGGTGGATCAGACAACCTGGCCGGAACTGGATTACATGATCGTCGACCTGCCGCCAGGCACGGGCGATGTCCCGCTGAGCCTGTGCCAGTTGCTGCCCTTGCGCGGAGCGGTGGTGGTCGCAACGCCGCAGCAGGTGGCGCTGGACGACTGCATTCGCGCAGTAGCAATGTTCCGGACACTCAATACGCCGGTGCTGGGCATCGTGGAGAACATGAGCTACTTCGTCGGCCCGGATGGATCGGTCAACGACATCTTCGGCCGCGGCGGAGCACAGCGCGCGGCCCAGGAACTGGGTCTGGCATTTCTGGGCGAACTGCCGATGTACCCCGAACTGCGCGTCAACAGCGATGCGGGCAACCCGACTGCCAACTTCACCGGCACGACAAAGCTGGCGGAGGCACTGCTGGCGATCACCGCCAACCTGCAGAAGCAGGTGGCCCTGGCAGAGGGCCGTCCATCGCAGGCGCAACTGAACATCAGTTGACGCCCGCGCTGCGCTGCCGCCGGTCAGGGGGCGTGAGTGACGCTGCGAATTGCCCTTGCCCAAGGCGGGCTCCGGGGTCCACAATACAGGTATGGCATCTGCGAGCCGCCTGCGACTGCTGATCGTCGGGGTCTTTATGTGCGGCACCGCCAGGCGGAGGCGGCCACTCCCGGGTCAGATGTGCCGCCGCAACATGACGCCGGGAGATGAATCGCAAGCGGCCGGTGATCAGGTCGGGCGGCCCCCGCTCTTCCGGGAGTTCTCGTTTTGCGGCCCTGGTCAGGGGCAGCGGATCGTTGTACTCCTTCCGTTCTGCCCCCAAAGTGGGGCCGACCACCGCACGATCCTCGATGACTTACGTTCGATTGGAGAGGCAAGGCGCGCAGGTTTATCAGGGGTGGGGTGAGGGGGTCGGGAGAGCAGTTTTCACAAGCACTTACGTTCGAGTCAGGGGGCCAGACGCGCAAGTTTCGTGTCGCTGGAGCGATTTGACGTAAGTCGCGGGAAGAGAAGAACGTAAAACGTAGAGTCCGCTCTGCCTGGGCGAGATCTTCGACCCGCCCAGGCAAGATCTTCGACCCGCCACGGCGGGCAGGCAGCGGCGGGTAAACTGCGAACGTAACGGGCCCCAGGGCATAATCACGCCTGTTAGGTATGATATCTGACAGCCGGTAGCGGACCTAGCTGGTGCGACTGTTGGCCAGATAACACGGGTATTCACTTGTCAAAGAGCACCAGTTGGCGCGGGGAGTTCGCGACATCTATTCGGGTAAGTATAGGAGGTCGGATTGGCCGGTCAAGAGGGGAACCGGGGAAAAATGTGGACGCGGGCGGCTGGCCGGGATTGCAGTGGCCGGGGTGGTGGCGGTGGTGTGGGCTAATTCTGGCGGGCGTCTGGGACGAAGGGGATTGCCGGGCGGGGCATTGTTGAGAATGCGGTCGGTATTCTTGGGTGAGAGGGGTTGATTCTCATGTTGGCCGGATTGATGCGCGGGGATGGGCGCCGCAAGACAGGAACTCCCACCGCGGCGTAGCCGCAAAAAGCAGAAAACCGCTTCGCTGCTGAAAACAGATCGCAGAGTCGCCGTGACGACAAAGCGGGAATAGGAATAATCTTTGCAAGCCGCCAGCAAATTCTGACCGATTGTGGCACAGATTGAAGAACACGCCGGATTAAAGAGATCGCCGCGCGGAGGGAAGCCCCCGCGCGGCGCGTTGCGTGAAAGTTGACAACGAATCCAAGCCGCTTTCCTGCTTTCCCCGCTTATCGTGACGCGGAGAGGGTGGATTGGTTGCTTGCCATTTTCCGGGTGACTGGCGTAGCCAAGAACCATGGAAAGCGGCGAACCGTATTTATTTTTCAATGCCGCGCTGCAAACTGAAGGCTTTCACCGTCCCCATCGTCTTGTCGAAGGTGATGGTCAACTCATCCGCCTGTTCCGACCCGCTACCGCCGGTGTAATAAGGCACGAATACCGTTTTATCCTTCGTCAGAGCGTAACGATAGGTGTACAGGACGCTGCCGCCCATTTCTGATTGAGTTGTGGGAGCTCCGAAGAGAGTGATCACCTCGTCCATCGTGGTCTTGCCCTTAACAATCTGGTTGACCTTCTCATCGGTAATCGGTCGCCCCGTTTTGTGCTCGGACGTTGCGCACCCTGCTCCAACGACCAGCGAAGCCAACATGATTGACGCCAATGTGATGCGACGCATAACCACCATAAAGACCTCTTTCCCGAAGAGTCGATAAGAAACATGCTTCAAACACGTCACCATGGAAGTGTCAGCACGCTGATAAACTATCAACAACGTTGGGCTACGTCAAAGCATTGTGCTGGAACGCACAGGACGTTCTGACGCCGGACTCCTACGGAGAATGGACCGGGGCGTAGCCGGTGTCGTGCCAGGCACGACTGAGCCGGGGCATTCCCGGCAGGGCATCCTTGGAAATGCGGTCGGTATACTTGGGTGAGAGGGGGCGATTCTCATGTTGGCCCGGTTGATGTGCGGGGATGGGCGCTGTAAGACAGGAACTCACGGGGCGTAGGGAAAGATACAGGTCGGACGGATTCTTGCCTGAATTGTCTTGCATGAAGGCAGGCTCAGCAGTAGTGTCGTTGTCATTCAACTCGGGCCGGGCCGGATTGGGTTTGCATTTCACTGGCCGGGCGACGGACGACAACTCTCGGAAAGGCATCATCATGGCTTCGCTTTGCGGACAGGCGTATCGGGCGATTTCGCGTGCGATCAGTGCTTGTGAACTGCCGACGGCCGGCATTACGAGACGGGGACTGGGCCGGGGTGATTGCGAGATGCTCGAAGGCCGCGTGCTGCTGAGCGCGTTACCGCAGTTGCCGGGGATGGTGCTTGTTGATCCGCAGGCGGACATTGGGCAGCAGACGATCTACCTTGATTTCGATGGGGCGAAGGATGTCACGTACAACGGCCCGGTGACGGTGTCGGGCCTTGATGTGCCGGCCTTCAAAGCGCCGGGCGGCTTGTTGGGGCAGGAGTTGACCATCGAGCAGACGGTTGCGGGCGAACTGAACTCTCTCTTCGCGGGTAGCGGCGTCAGTTTCGTCATGGAGCGTCCCACTGAGGGCGAATACTCCACGATCTACATCGGCGGGGATGATTCGGCATTCCGGCAGTGGGGACGGTTTGACGGGCTGGCGGAAAAAGTGGACTTAGGGAATCGTGACCACGCGGATAATGCCATCGTTTTTACAGAGAACATGGGATTGGGACAGACGGACGCGATTGGGTATGCCGGGCTGATAGTGGCGACCACGTCGCACGAGATAGGGCATTTGCTAGGTTTTGCGCACTCCCGGAGCGAGGGGTCCGGTCCGCTTGCTGCGGTGGCGGCGAGCGTATCGCAGTCAAACACTACAAATGTCACTGTCCCGGATAACGGCGGATTTGTGTCAAGCTCAATCATGATTTCCAGTGCGCCGGCAGGAGCAACAGTTACCGGAATAGATGTCTATTTTAAAGCAATACATACATATTCTGGTGATCTCAATGTCGACGTTAAAGCGGATTCGCAGGGGACCCTTGGGAATTATGATCTTTGGACGAAAGAAGGTGGAAGCGCTGACAACCCTACTCGCACCAGGACCGGGATTACAACGTTCAATGGCCTATCCGCCAATCGGACCTGGTATCTGTATGCGCGTGATGAGTCTGCTGGCGATACGGGCTACATAGATGAGTGGTCGATCACTGTTTACTACACCGCTGCAGCAGTGGACACGACGAACCCAAGTATCAGTTCATTCTCCGTGACGCCGGGAACGCAACCGGTTGGCGGATCATTCACCGCCTCATATAGTGTTTCTGACAGCGGCGGCTCGGGACTACAAAAGGTAGTTTTGCGGCGCACTTCGGGGAACGGCTCGACTACCGATCCCGGCTGGCAGGACATCCAGACTATCTCGCTCACAGGTAATTCGGCGAGCGGAAGTTTCAGCCCCAATACTCCCCCCAGTGCGGGCACCTATTGGTATGGCATGGCTGTGTATGACAATGCAAACCCAAAAAACAATTCCAGAGATGAACGCGC
>JBBQTU010000070.1:0-17107 GCA_038213005.1 Tepidisphaerales bacterium
ATCCCCGTCGTGTCAAACGTCACCGTAGCCAGCAGGCCGCCGCTGACACTGACCGGGCCGGACAGGTCCACGGTGCTCTGGCGAGCCAGCGGAAAACTCACCACGTCCGCCTGTGTGCCACCGCTGGCGAACGTTCCCGTCTTCAGGTCAATCGCCGTGATCCGCGGGCCCACCGATGCTCCACCCAGCGCCGCGCCACCGTCACCGATCTGGATGTCAAACTCAAAGGCGTCGATCGCGCCACTGCCGCTGAAGTAGAACTGCCGCACCTGATTCGACTGGTTGGCGTTTAGCACCAGGTCGCCCACGGTCACGGCCACGTCCGCCTTCGCCGTGCCTGCCAGCACGCCCGCCGCAACAACCGCTGCGGCCAGCAGCCTGACCGCCCGTCTCGAACGATTTAGAACGCCTCGACTTTGCATCACTCGTACTCCTTGTCTTGTTGGTTTGGTTCGTGTTTCCATCTGCCTGCCGTTCACGGCACAGGGTTGATCAGGCTCAACGATTTGCGCGCCGAAGTGCGGTTGCTCTCGGCGATCTTCGCATCAGCCGCATCAACCGCCCCGCTGCGGTCAAAGTCATACGCCGAAGTGATCGGCGCCGACGAAGTAAGGTGCCCCTTCGCCCCCGACACATCCGCTGTGTCGACGATCGCATTGCCTCTTACGTTGCCGGTCTCGCCGATCGCGTTGCCGAAGTAGAACACGTCGGGTGCCGTCAGCCCGGTGCGGCTCGTGGCCTTCACCGTGATCTGAAGCCACTGCTTCTGGACTGCATTGTCCTTCCAGAGCACCGTGACCCGGTCGCTCCCGCCGACGCCGGCACTCTTGCGCACGGTCACGCTGGCCGGGGCAGGACCCACCGGCCACGCGCCCGGGGTGTTGTCATTGCCGACATGCAAGACCAGGTCTCGGACCGTCGGCGTCCCCGCCAGATGCCGGATGTCCACCATCACCCCGTTGATGCCCCGCGAGTAGCTCGTGTAGTTCTTGAACGAAGCCGCCCATCCGGGCAGCAGGGCCTCTTTGTCCGCAGCGATCGCCCCATCATCATCGCCATTGGTGGCCGCCTGGTTCCTGTCGAACTTGCTGTTGTTATAGAAGACCCATCGCCCCACCACGCCCGGCCGGCTGGTGTCCTCGGCCAGCAGTTCGGGCGCGACCGCTGCGACTGGTGCGGCCGCCACCGACGACAAGCCCGTCGCCACCACCCTCAGTCCCGAAGCTGCCGGCGGGCTGATCAACTTCACCGGCGTGAAGCCGCTCTGATTCCCGCGCACCAGCGCCAGGTCCACCAGGTCCACGTGCCCGTCGCGGTTGAGGTCATACGCATTGCCGACGCCGACCGTCCCGAATCCGCTCTGGTTCGCGCGGACTCCCGCCAGATCCACCAGGTCTACATTGGCGTCGGCCACCGAGTTGCCCGTCTCGCCTATCACATTGCCGAAGTAGAACACATCCGCGCTCGCCAGGCCCGTGCTCGCCTTTACCGTCACCTCCAGCCACTGCTTCTGGATGGCGTTGTCCGCCCAGATCAGGGTCACACGGGCCGACCCGCCGACACCCGCGCCAGCACGCACCGTGATGCTGGTGGGTGCGGGCCCTGCCGACCAGACGTCCGGCGTGCTGCTGTTGCCCACCCTGAACCCGAAGTCGGCCGCCGTCGGCGCACCGGGCAGGTTGGCGATGTCGACCATGACGCCGTTGAGGCCCTTGGAGTAGCTGGTGTAGTTCTTGAAGGCGGCGACTCCACCGGGTAGCAACGCCTCCTTGTCGGTCGCGATGGCCGCGTCATCGTCAGAGTTCGCGGCGGAACTGTTCTTATCGAACTTGCTGCCGTTGTAGAAGACTTGACGACCCTGGATGGCCGCGACCGGAGCGGCATAAGTGGTCGTCTTGGTGATGCCCTGGCTCAGGTTGTAATAGGAGCCGCTGGCCGAGGTCTCAAGCTTTACGGCCCGAACCATGTAAGTATGGGTGCCGGTGGTCACCGTAGCATCGGTGTAACTCGTGCCGGTAACCACGTTGGCGGTGAGACGGGTAAAGGGGCCGTTGGTGCTGGGAGAGCGGTAGACGTGGTAGCCCACCACCGTGTCGGTCGATGCGGTCCAGTTGATGGCGAGGTTTCCAGTGCCATTCACCGCCGCTACGTTTGTCACCGGCATGACGGCATGGAGCCGAAGGGTCGGATCGCCCATCAACGCCGCATGCACGCTGCGCATGCCGCGCGAGAGGGGATAGTCGAGCTGCTCATAGGTCAGGTTGGGTGCGAAGTATTCGAGATTGTTCTGCGTCAACCGGGCGCAATACCCGATGTCCTTCCCCAGCGCCATCGGGTGAAGTAGCCACTGCGGCTTGCCAGCACACATAGAGACCAGGCCATAGTCCGGCGTCGCCAGAACAGCGCGCATGAGGTCGTTGGGCTGATCCCAGTCGATAAACCAACTGCCGTACATCATGAAGAACGCGACCTTGATATTGCGCTCAACAATCTCCTGGCTCGTCCCGACGATGGCGCCCCAGTAACTATTCCGGTAGTTTCCGCTGCCTTCCATGGAATCGATCCAGCCGCCGCCGCTGCAGTAGGCCACGAGATATTCCTCCGTCTGCAGCCTCGGGAACAGGGTTCCGGCGACGGTCACTTCTGTAATGTTGGCGGCGCCGAACATCGCCGACATGCTGCGCCAGCCGCACGGCGTGAAGTTCCCCGGGCCAAAATAGTCGTACAACACGCCGCGGCGCTGCAGCGTGACCTGCTTATGGCGAAAGGCATGGTCCTTGCGACAGTAGTTGCGCAGCAGCGCCAACTCTCCGCCGTTGTAGCTCATCCCAGCGAGATCGACGCGGCCAACTTGAAGTTCATTGTCCTTGGAGAGGATGCTTTGATCGAATTTGCCATCCCCGGGGATGTTGCGGTTACGAGGGTCGGTGGCAGTAGACCGGTTTACCGTCGTATCGGTCCAGGTTCCAGTCATGTCGCCGTAGTAAACGTCCGCAGGCCATGCACCCAGGTGTTCGTCGTGGCCTTCACTGATGTCACCGGAATACGGCACCGGGACGTGCCCGAAGAGGAACACGGACTTCACATTCGCAGGATCGGCCTGGTAATCAGCAACAATCAACTGCCTGACCGAAGCAACCGAATCAGCGCGGTTGACGTCATGGCGGATCACCTGCCAGCCGTCGCCGACCATGTCCTGCTGCAACTGCGCCAGTTCGGTCGCCAGGGCTGTCGCGTTGGTCTTGTCGACAATCAGAACCAGTTTGCCGCGGCTCTCAATCGCCGGCAGCCTAATCCCCGCCCAGATGTACCCCGCTGCTGGGTTCTGCACAGTCGTGCCGGTCTTGAAGACTTTGTATTCATAGGCCGTTCCCACCGTTACATTGCTGTCCACATAGGAAAGCGTCGTGGCCGACAGCGTCGCGATCGCCGGCCCCCAGGTGGTCGCCTCGGCCGCCCGCCGATAGACGCTGTACGCCGTCGCGTATTGTACCGCCGGCCACGAAAGCGTGATCGATGCCGGCGACTCGCTCACAACCGCCGAAACCTGCACCGCAAGCGAAACGCTTGCTACCTGCCCCGACGCCGCCGACGCCAGCATCAGAACAACCACCGCCAAAAGTCGGGTAAATCGCATAGGCGCAGTCCTTTGTCTCTGTTCGGAGCCCCTTTCCGATGCACCCCTGCCCACGAACGTCGAGGGCCCGGCCGATAACCATCGTGCGACGATGATTGCACATCCAAACGAAAGAGGCCTTCCGGCCACTGACGCCACCGTGAATCGGCAACGCCATGCCGATGAGGGCGTTGCGGGGAGCCGGTTGTTAGCAGAAATTCCGCGCCGATTCCGCACCCGCCGCATGCATCGAGCCTGTGGTGCGCCATTTCGGCGTTACGCGATTCAAAACCAGAATCTCACCACCAGACTCACGGCGACATTGACGACGAAGGTCACCCACACGCAAGCCCATGTGTCTTCCTGATCCAGGTCGAAGAAGAAGCCGATCAGCGCGAAGTAGAGGCACAGCCCGATCAGCAGGTTGGCGACGAACCCCAGCGGAACGAACTGGAGGAATAGCCCAAGCACCGACATGACGGCGGCCGGCCCGAGCGAGATCGCCAGCAGTTTCAGGATCGCGGAATGCAGCGACCCGATCTGAAAGCCGCGCTGTTTTGAGACAAACAGCACCGCGGCGAGCATGAGGGTCGTGCTGATCGCCAGTTGAATCCCCACAGCGGCAAATACAGGCATCAGCCCGCGCGTGCCGGCATTCCACCACGTGGAGATGCACAGAACCACCAGCCCCGCGGCGATCAATGCCAGAGGAGCGTGAATATTCTTGAGCTTGTCCGTATCGAACTCCACGGCGGGCGCCGGGATCTTGCCCGCGTATGGCAGTATCTTCGCCGGTGCCGGGCGGAGGCTGGCGGGGGACGTCGGCACTGGAGGCGCTGCCGCCGCGGGGGCGGGAACGGGCGCGGGGGCGGGCGCAGAGGTCGGCTGATCGGTCAGGCCATAGAGTTCGTCGTCAGGCGCCGGCGGCTCGGCCGGGGCGCGCATGACCGCGCCGCAGCGGCATTTGACCGCACGCCCGGCCAGTTCGGGCTTCCAGGCGTACTGTTTTCCGCAGCCTTCGCAGGCGAACGTGGCAAGCGTCGTGTCAGCCATCGGGTTTCCTTTGTCGCAGCACACAGAGGTTCGGCAGGCAGAAAGAATAACATACTTGGGCTGCGCGGGCGCGATTCTGCGGTACGCGCTCAGCGAGCAGCAAGTGCATCTCACGGAAGCTGGCGCACGAAGATCGTGTATTGCCGGATCACTTGGGCGGAACGCTGGCCAAGGCTTTCCCAATGGCTGGACTCAGGCAGCAGGGCGTGGATCACTTGGCGGAAGCCGCGCTGGCCCGCGCGAGTGTGCACGGTCGACAGCAGCAGTCGGCCCAGGCCGGCATACTGCCGTTCCGGGGCGCTGGCGAGCGTTCGGACGATCAGCGTGTCAATCTCTTCTCCGCGGCGCTCCTGCAGCAGATCGGGCACGGCGAAAATGAAGCCCACCAGCTTTCCATTGACCTCGGCCAGCAGCGTCAGATCAGGCAGGATGATGGTGCGGGCGCGCAGATGTTTGTCAACGAACGCCTGTTTGGACATCGGCGAGTAGAGCGGGTGCTCGTCGAAGTGATGGGTCACCAGCGCATGGATGGCGCCCAGTTCTTTCTCAAACTGCGAGACGTCGATCTCGCGGATCACCACATGCCGGCCGGCGAGGGCCTTGGCGATCTCCTCGGCTCGCTGGTCGGGCGTATCCAGATCGTCGACGATGCTCGAGGTCGAGCGCAGCAGCGGCTGGAATCCGGCGGCTTTGAACTGGAGCGGATAGGCATCCTCATTGTCTGGCTCCAGGAAGAACGGAGGATGGTCGCCACGAGACGTAATGAAACGATGTCGGCGCCAGAGGCTTCCGTTCATCGGGCCGACGGCGCGGGTCATGCCGTTAGCGGTGAGCACGCGGCAGGCTTCGTCCAGCACGGCGGCGGCGGCAGCGTCGCTGGCGGCGGCGTAATGGCCGATCGCGCCGACCTTGTGTCCCTCCAGTTGCGGGCCGTGTTTCCACCACACGGAGAGCCGTGAGGTGAGCGTGCCCTCGTCCATGATCGCCAGGTGCAGGTCCGGCCGGTGCCGGGCAAAGTCCTCGGCGGCGAGGGCCTTGACGGCACCATCGGCAAGCATGCCCATTTGCTGGACTGACTCAATGCGCACGATTCGCTGCATTGTAGATAATAGGCGGCCATGCTCACGATCGGCCGCCTATCTCACGCGTACATCAACTTCCCGCGAGAGGACTTCGGACAAAGGCTTGTCAACCCTTCACCCGGTGTGACGCACGGGACGCACGCGAACCTTGTCGTCACTTACGACGACCAGATTCCCTCGCACATTCGTCTCAATCGTCGGCCAGACACGCGACAATTTCTCGATGCGTTGCGCAAGTATCGGACTGGAGAGCCGCACCAGGATTATTCCCAGGGTCGGCAACTTCTGGCGAATCGCCAGGTCACCGAAATCCTTGTCATCCGTAATGAGAAAACGGCCATCCTTCGTGGCTTCGTGGAGCACCGCCTTGTCAGGCAGTGATCTGGATTCTTCGGCGACGTAGCGAACGTCATGTCCGCCAGCACGTAGCCACCGGACCAGTGCCGCGTGGATGTTTTCGTCTGCGAAGAGGCGCATCGCTGTCCCTTCAGGCAACGATGCGTTCAAGTTTGAGACAGTCCGCAGCGTACAACAGCGCGGCACGAATGTGGTCGGCGGTCAGCCGTGGATGCCCCTCCAGAAGCGCCTGCTCACTCATGCCGTTACCCAACTCGGTAAGAACGTGCTCAACAGTGATACGAGTGTCCTTGAACGTGGGCTTCCCCAGCATTACGTCGGGCAACTCCTGAATGTAGTCATTCCAATTCATCGGAGGCTCCACAGCGAATTATACCTCTCCCATGTCGCCTCGGCGCACTGCCTGCATGGCCGGCTACCGCACGCCCGCCGTTCCGGTGTCGATTGGGCCGGTGACGTATTCCCGCGGGTCGGTGATTTTTCCGGTCAGCGCGCTGGCGGCGGCGGTCAGGGGGCTGGCCAGGTAGACGGCGGACTTGGGCGAACCCATTCGGCCGGGGAAGTTACGGTTGGTCGTCGAGACCACCACTTCGGTGTTGTGGGTTCGGCCGAAGGTGTCGGCCGGGCCGCCGAGGCAGGCGGAGCAGCCGGCGGGGCCCATCTGGCAGCCGGCGTCGACCAGGGTGTCCCAGATGTTTTTTTCGCCGGCCTGTTTGGGCATGCCCTTGAGGTTCAGCTTCAGCATGTCCTGATGGACCTCGGTGGAGCCGGGGACGATGAAGGTGGGGACCTTCACCTGCCGGCCATTGAGGATGCTGGCGGCGAAGATGAAGTCGGTGATCTTGCCGCCGGTGCAGGAACCGATGTAGCTGCGATCGATCTTCACATCGCGGCAGTTGCGGGCGGTGTCCTTGTTGTCGGGCGAATGGGGCTTGGCGACCATCGGCTCCATGTTAGACAGGTCGTAGTCATACTCGGCGACGTAATTGCAGTCCTTGTCGTCGGTGAAGACTTCCCACTCGGGGCGGTTGCTGCGGGCTTTGACGTAGTCCAAGGTCTTCTGGTCGACGTCGCAGACGCCATTCTTGCCGCCGGCTTCGATGGCCATGTTGGTCAGGGTCATGCGGTCTTCGAGGTTCAGGGACCCGACGCCGGTGCCGGTGAAGTACATGGACTTGTAGGTGGCGCCGTCGACGCCGGTGGTGCCGATGACGGCGAGGATCAGGTCCTTGGCGGTCAGGTAGGGCGGGATCTGGCCATGGAAGGTGAACTTCATGGTCGGGGGAACCTTGAGCCAGGTCTTGCCCGAACCCAGGACGAAGCCGGCATCGGTGTTGCCGACGCCGGTGGCGAACTGGCCAAAGGCACCGTGGGTGCAGGTGTGCGAGTCGGTGCCCAGCAGGATCTCGCCGGGGCGGACGTGGCCTTCCTCGGGCAGGGCCTTGTGGCAGACGCCCTTGTAGTGGGTCTTGCTGGGATCCTTATAGGGGCTGGGCATGCCCGGGTTCATGGTGACGAACTCGGGGTCATAGTAGTACTTCAGGCCCTGCTGTTTGGCGAAGTCGCGCAGGATCTGCACGTTGCGATGGCACTTCTCGTCGGCGGTGAAGATGTAGTGGTCGGGGATGATGACCACGCGGCTGGGGTCCCAGACCTTGGCATCCTTGCCGAACTGTTCGTAGAAGACCCCGATGGTGCCGGGCCCGCAGACGTCGTGGGTCATCAGGACGTCGACGCTGACCCAGATGTTGTCGCCGGGATCGACATGCGAACGCCCAGCGTGCTTGGCGAGGATCTTCTCAGTGATGGTCATTCCGGCCATGGTATTCTCCGAAAACGGCAACTATAGCAGCCGGGTGGGGGTTCGTCATCAGAGGCAGGCGGGCGGGCGTGCCCGACAATCCGGGCAAGCACGAAGTACGAAATACGAAATACGAAACAACGCGGAAACTGAGGAAACGCGAAGCAGCAAACGCGGAGCGGACATGAGGCACGTCGCCCCGATTTCGGGCACGCCCGACGGCCACGCGGAGGGCGGGAGGGGGAGAGGGCGGGATGCGAGGAAGCGGAGTGAAGAAGGTGGACCCAGATAGGTGATGCGTGAGGCGGGCGCAGACACGCAGTCGGGGCAGATGCGCGGGTTTTCGCGGGAGGGGGTGGGGTGGGGCGCTGGGGCTTGTGGGATAAGGAGTTGCGCGCGGTTGAGGGGGTCAGGTGCGCAAGTTTCGCCGCGAGGGGATCGCGCTGGGTGGGAACCTGGAAATCCGAGGATCGAAACTCGAAACAACGGGGGGAAGTCCGCGTGACAGGGTGGTGGCAAGGCGCGCCGGTTTGTCTCTGGGGATTGAGGGTTCCGTCGGATTCTTGCGTCTGGGGGTGGGCGGGGATTCCGCCAGTGAGGGCACTGGCGGCACTCAGGACGGCGATTCGGAGGTTTGGGAGGTTGCTGGGTTTGATTTTGGGCCTCGGACAGGTCTTTCCACGCGTCTGCGAGGCACCAAAAACGTAGCGCCTCTATAATACAGGGGGTTGTTGCGTTTTTACCGCGTTAAAAACGCACGTCGAGGGCGAGTGAATTTATGGAAGTGGTTGTCTGGAAAGTGGTTAGCGCCTCCATCACGAAATCTGGATAATTCCGTGCGGATTTTTTCGGCAAGATTCATTAACGACTGGCCGGTGGTCGCGTTGGCTATCGTGCGAGTTGATGCGCCTGTAATTCCTGTGCGGGCGGGGACGCCACGCACTACTTTTCTACTTGCCGCCGGCGATTCCGGAGAGTTCTACACCCCCCCCCCGCGCCGTCGTCCGATTCATGGTGGAGGCGGCCACCGCGTCTGGTGTGTCCATGGGTCGGCGATGACTGAGCCGTGGTCAGAGCGGGTGGGCGAATTGGGAGGCTGAGTCTCGTTGAACCTTACTCTGGGCCACCCTATAGATTGATATAGGCTGCTCGCTGGGGCGGGCGCGGTTTATAGATGGAGGCTCTCGAATGCCACATACATTACACAAAAGTCTACGCGGCACGACTGCAGTCACTCGTGCCGCCATGTCGGCGGCGGACGACGCCGCCGCACAGGCTGTCAACGCTGCCGGCGTCGGTTGGGACAATGCCTTGGAGACGGTCGGTGCGGCGGGCGGGAATGCGCAGCAGCAGCAACCGGCGCGCCGGGGGGTTGGCATCGTTCTGGTTACGAGCGCGGCGGCGTTTGTTAGCTGCCTGTTGGCCGCGTCTTTGGCGGGCAGACGCGCCTGATCCCGGATCATGTCAGCCAAGGGATGAGTTGCTCAGCGGAGGTCGGTTGACCCAGGGCTACGTGAGTGCGCTCACCGTAGGCTGACGGATGCGGCCCCGTTGGGACTTCCAACGTCACCGTCGTCCGCGGCGGCTTCGCAGGCGCATCAATAACTTTCAAAAGTAGCAGGCACACTGGGTGTGCCGTTAAGGCCTCAGCGGACGGCACTTGGCAAGGTCCTGCTAATTTTTCGGCGATAGTTTTTGATGCGGCGATCCTTAACGGAGCGAGGGAAGTGTCTGGTGTAGCGTCGTTACCGGGTTGAAAATGTCTCCATCGCGGGCCACGCGCTGGAGGACCTGCTGGCTGCCGAAGACCAAGTGACTGGGATCGGCGCGCCTGACGGCCTCGGCGAGTTCTTCCCAGTGGACGGGGGTGGAGACGGAGGGGAATTCTCGGGCGCGGAGGGAATAGGCGGTGACGGTGGTCTTGTGATGGTCGTTCTGACTCCAGTCCACGAAGACCTTTCCCACGCGCAGGTCCTTGCGCATATTGGAGGTGATGTGGGCCGGGTCGTCGCGTTCAAGCAGTTGGGCCATGGCGCGAGACAGCGACTTGGTCTGCTCGAACGTCACCGGCGTATTGAGCGGGACATAGAGGTGCAGCCCTTTGCCGCCGGAGGTCTTGGGGAAGCTCTGGAGGCTCAGATCTTTCAGCAGGCCGCGGAATCGCAGGGCAACGTTGGCGCAGTCCAGCAGCGTTGCGCCGGGCCCGGGGTCGTGGTCAAAGACCATGAAACTCGGACGCAGCGGATGCTGCACGGTGCCCAGGAGGGTGTGCAGTTCCAGGGAAGCGAGGTTGGCGGTCCAGATCAGTGTGGCGGCATCGTCGACGACGCAATACTGGACGTACTGGCGTTTGCCGGTACTGGCAATGCGCGTGGTGGTGACCCAGTCGGGTCGATGGGAGGGGCACATCTTCTCGTAGAAAAACGGGTGGTCGACGCCGTCGGGGTAGCGTTTGAGGGTCAGGGGGCGGCCCTTGAGATAAGGAAGGATCGTCGGGGCGATGCGTGCGTAGTAGTCGATCACCTGACCCTTGGTGAACCCGGATTCGGGATAGAGGACCTTCTGGAGGTTGGAGAGCTTGATCTGCCGCCCGGCGAACGTGACGGGCACGCCTGGGCGGGGCGCTGTGGTGCGCGCGCCTCGGCTCTGGGGTTCGCTGCGCTGGTGGCGTGCGGCGCGCCCGCGGGGCGGTGATGGCGCGCCGTCGGGCGACTTCCTGACAGCGGAGCTATCCGGGCGTGCGCGAGAGCGCGTGCTGGGCAGCATGGTGGCCATCGATGATCACCTCCCATGCCTGTGCTGCCCGGACGCGGTCGCCGGTCGGCGCTTGCGTGGGGCTGGGGCTTCTTCAGGGCTGGCCTTGCGGCGAGTTTCGCGGGTGGTGGGGCGGTCTCGCGCGGCCGAACGGGCGCGATCGAGGCTGGCCTGCAGGGCTTCCATGAGGTTGCCGGCACGGCCGGCGGCGTCCTTGGGCGCGGGGGCAGTGACGATCTTTTCGCCCGACGCTTTCCGCTGGACCATCTGGCGGACGGCCTGAGTGTACTCGTCCTTGTACTTGTCGGGCGTGAATTCGCCGTAGAGCGAGTCGATCAGTTGCTCGGCCATCTTCAGCTCGCGCACATCGGACTTGACCTGCCTGGGAACCTCCTGAAGATCCTTGATTGGGACAACCTCCTCGGCGAAATGCATGGTCTCCAGGACCAGGGCATCTTCCAGCGGGCGGATCGCGGCGAGGTATTCCTTGTTCCGCATGACGAATCGGGCGATGCCGACGCGCTGGGTTTTCTGCATGGCCTCCACCAGCAGGCGGTAGGGCTTGGCACCCGTTTCCTCCGGCACGAGGTAATAGGGGCGGTCATAGAAAACGGGATCGATTTTTCCCAGATCGACGAAATCCTCTATGGCAATGGCGCGTGACTTTTTGGGCTGCACGGCCTCAAGTTCCGCCTGTTCGATGATGACATACTGGTCCGGGGCGATCTCATACCCCTTGACCGTGTGCTCGGGGTGAACCTCGGTGTCCTCCACCGAACAGACCATCTTGCGCTTCAGGCGGGCATGGTCCTGGTCGTGCAGCATGTGGAAGTCGACGTTATTTTCACGAACGGCGGTGTAAAGCTTCACGGGGATCGTGACGAGGCCGAAGGTAATCGCTCCGCTCCACATCGCGCGGGGGGTATCCTGCTTTGCCATGGTAGACCTCTTTTTGTTCAAGTAGTGCGTTCGTCGACGACTGTGGCGGGCGGCTTGTCGGTGCGCAGGCCTTTAAACGCAGCCTGCTGCACGCAGCCGCCGGGCGGCCAGCGACGGTATTCCACCTCGGCGACCAGATCCGGGCGCACGAAGCGGACGTGGGTCGAGGGAATCCGCTGGCCGAAGGGATTGTCGGAGGCCGGCCGGTCGCTCAGGTCGCGGGTCAGGCGCTGGTGCCACTGGTGGTCAAAACCGGAGCCAACCCTTCCGGCGTAATGGAATTTCCGCTGTCTGTCGTAGAAGCCCAAGAGTAGCGCCCCTACGCGGGCGGTATTAACGCCGTGCTCGGGTACCCAGCCGCCGATGACAAACTCCTGACGGGCGACCAGCTTCACTTTCAGCCACGCGCCACTCCTCTTGCCGGGTTGGTAGGTGCTGTCACTGCGTTTGGCGACGATCCCCTCGAGGCGCTGCTGACGGGCTGACTCGAGCATCGTCGGACCCTCGCCGACGACGGCGGGGGACAATCGCCAGTGAGCATCTTCCAGGTGCAGTTGCTCAAGCAATTGGCGCCGCTGGAACAGCGGGAGCTGCATTGTAGAATGCCCGTCGAGATAGAGCAGGTCAAACAGCATCAGGGCAATGGGGATCGAGCGGCTGAGGTGCAGGATTGTGGCGGGGTCCTGCGCATGCATCCGCTGCTGAAGCAGACCGAAATCCGGACGGCTGTGCTGGTCCAGGGCGATGATCTCGCCGTCCACGATCAGCGGTCGCCGGTCGCACGCTGTAACCAGGTCATCAAACTCAGGATACCGCTGCTGCATTTCGTTATGGTTGCGGCTGTGTATTCGCAAGCGCCGGCCGTCCCAGAAGACGATGGCCCGGATGCCGTCCCACTTGTATTCGAAGTGGTACGCCTCGAGAGGGCTGGGCAAGGTCGGCGCGGGCAGTGGGAGCATCGGATCGATGCGGGTCGGCATCGGGTCGGCAGGGTTCTGGCGCAGGATGGCAGCGGCGCGTGGCATGTAGAACAGTAGGGCGTGAATTGAGCGTTGGCGACCCAGGGCGTCAATGTTTGGTCGCGCTGCGCCTGGGCCTGCCGGGTTTGTTGCGAGCGGCAATCTTTTCGGCGGCCTGCTGGATCAGCTCGCGCAGGGCCTGGCCTGCTGCGCCGCCGTGGCCGGCGAGACGAGACTGCCATTGGGCTGGATCCTCCAGTGCCAGGATGTCGGCCATGTCGCCGAAGCTTTTCACGCTGTCTGGCGCGGCCTGAATGATGTTCAGGGAAGCGGACCATTCGTCGCGGTGCTTGATCAGCAGCCAGCTTCGCGGGTCGCGTGCCGTGCGGACCAGCACCCACGACCCCTTGAGTTTCACTCCCTCAAGGGAGAACTTCAATTCGCCTTGCTCAAGGGCCGCGGCGATGTCGGGCATTTGGCACTGCCAGGTTCCCTCGTCCCAAAGCATGACGACCCCGGCACCGTACCCTTCTGGAATGACACCCTCAAAGTGGCCATAGTCCAACGGATGATCCTCGACCCGCATCGCCAGTCGTTTGTCGGCGGGGTCCAGTGAGGGTCCCTTGGGAATGGCCCAGGATAGCAGCACGCCCTGATGCTCAAGACGGAAGTCGAAATGCAAATGGCGGGACAGGTGCTTCTGCACGCAGAACCGCAGGGGTTTGTGCCTGTTGGGGCGCCGTTGTCTGGCAGCGCCGCGAGGTTCGGGACTGCTCGAGAAGTCGCGTTTGCCATGGTACGCGGCCAGACGCTGATGCGAGGTGGCAGGTTGTGTCACGGGTCCTCCCGGCACGTTCGACGGGTCTGTCAGAAGCGCGGCCGCGGTTGATAATGATCCCCGTCCGACGGCGATAGGCCACGACGCTGGAAGATCCCTTTAACAGGCAAAAGACACCCGACCCCGAAGCTCACGCCGCGAGATCGGGGTTAAGTGTCCATGCGGCGCCATTTCCGGTGGCCCATCCACACAGTGACAGTGTGCTGCGCCAGAAGTCCGTCAACATGGGGACATGCTCCGGCCGGTACTTCGGAATGATTATGCGGGCAAGCATGGCCATCTCGGAGTACCGATCTGGCCATGCCACCCCGAGTTTAAGTTGGCATCAGAGCGACGCCGTACACTAGCGACCCATTGGCGCCTGATCCAACGGTTGGCGTTGGACCGGATGCTTATCCATCGTCGGGTCCATCGGATGCTTATCCGTCGTCTGGTCCATCGGTGCGACGTTGAACTTCTGGCCGGCCAAGGTGGCTTCACCCATCAGCCCGGTCTCGTCCATCGTGAAGACGGCGACGGAATTGTCATACTTGGCGTTTGCGCCGGCGCCGGACTTGAGGGCCACAGCGGTCGCCTGGGCGGCCAGTGTGAAGTCGCCGGATTTGAAATCGGCCAAGGCGCGAGGGGTCTCAAAGAAGATGAACTCGGTGTACCCCTGCCCACCGATCTGGGCACCTATCGACGCCTGGGTAAGGTCGCAGAAGGCAGCCGGCCGGCCCTTTTCGTACAGAATACCCTTGCCGTAGGCTGCGCCTACGATGAGCCCGCCCTTGCCCACCGTGGGGAACACGGCGTAGCCGGCGGAGCTATCAAAGAACGGCCGGAGCGATGGGTCCTGGGCGCGCGCCGCGGCAACCTGCCCCGCGGCGTCGGACTCCAGTTGCGACCGGTCCGCCATTGTCTTGGGCGCGGTGCTGCACCCCGCGGCCGCGATAAGAAGCACGAGACTCGCCAATGACGATCGAGACATAACACGATTCATAAAGCCTCCCAAAATATGGAACTTGAATCCCAAACACCCTCGGACTGTCGCAAGAGCTATGCCATAGCCGGCGGGCCGACCGGAATGGGAGAACGATCGGGCGGCACATAGTGATGGGTCTGCATGCGGTCGTGTCGTCACTGGAGTGCTCGGGAACAGGAACTCGCCGCGCGGGGCGCGGGCCACGGACGATGCAGGCCGAGCCTATTTGACTATCGCCCGCCGGAACGGGGACAGGACCGCATGAGGCGCGGTTGCGCCTCTTCGGCTAGCGCGATCGATGGCGTGTGTCCAGTCAGCGAGCGCAGCAACGCCTGAAGCAAAGGCCAACTCAAGGGGAGACATATTGTCTGGCTTAGGGCGACGTAACATCGCCTACAGCAGGGTGCCGTGGAGGATGGCCAGGGCGACCAGGAAGTAGATCACCAGGCCCGTGACGTCCACCAGTGTGGCGACGAAGGGAGCGGAACTGGTGGCGGGGTCGAATCCCAGGCGGCGGAGGATGAACGGGAGCATGCTGCCGGAGAGGGTGCCAAACATCACCACGCCGATGAGGCTGAGCCAGACGGTCAGGGCGACCAGGCCATAGTGCGGGCCGTAATCCACCAGGTGCAGATGCTGCCAGAGGACCACGCGGACAAAGCCGATCAGGCCCAGCCAGCCGCCCAGGGCGAAGCCGGAGGCGATTTCACGGCGCATGACGCGCCACCAGTCGCGCAGGCGCATCTCTCCGACCGCCAGCGAGCGGATGATGAGCGTCGCGGCCTGCGAGCCGCTGTTGCCGCCGCTGCTGATGATCAGCGGGACGAACAGGGCCAGGACGATGGCCTTTTCCAGTTCGTGGGAGAAGTAGCTCATGGCGGTGGCGGTGAGCATCTCGCCCAGGAAGAGGGCGGAGAGCCAGCCGCCGCGCTTTTTCAATAAGGCGCTGAAGCCGGTTTCGAAGTAGGAGACATCCAGGGCCTCCATGCCGCCGATCTTCTGCATGTCCTCAGTGGCCTCGGCTTCGGCGACGTCCAGGACGTCGTCGACGGTGATGATGCCGACCATATAGCCCTGGCTATCGACGACGGGGATCGCGGTGCGGTCGTACTTTTCAAACGCGTGGACGACTTCCTCGCGGTCAGTGGTAGTGGTGATGGAGATCACCGGGCGCTCTTCGATGTTGGTGACGGGGGTGTCGGGGTCAGCGGTGACCAGCGACCCGAGGCGCAGTTCCTCCAGGAGCTTTCCATCGGCGTCCAAGATGTAGAGGAGATTGAGCGTCTCCTTGCCGCGGCCGGCTTTGCGAACGTATTCCAGCGCTTCGCGCGCGGTCATGTCGCGGCGCAGGGTGACGTACTTGGGCGTCATGTATCGCCCGGCCGAGTCGGGCGGATAGCCCAGAAGGTCGCGGGCGGCTTTGAGGTCGGCCGCGGGCAGGGACTCGATCAGGCGGCGGGTCACCTCGGCGGGCAGTTCCTCGATGAGGCGGGCCTGGTCGTCGGGGTCCATCCCCTGCACGACATCGCGCATCTGGTCGCTGGTAAAGCTGCGGAGCAGTTCTTCCTGATGCTCGGGAGGGAGCTGGGCGAAGACCCGGGTTGCCAGGGCGCGCGGGAGGATGCGGAAAATGGCCGGCTCATCTTCGGGCGGCAGGTCGGCGAGGAGCTCGGCGATGTCGGAGCCTTCGAGTTCGACGAGGATTTCGCGCAGCTCGTTCCACTTGCGGTCGCGGATCAACTGCTCCAGTTCGGGTTGAACAAGGGCGCCAATCATGGATGCTGCTCCTCTGCTTCTGCGCCGCCGGGGCCGATGCAACACTGTGATGCGACGGCCCGACAGCACGCAACGCGACGCGCGGGCAGGGTCGCCGCCTCGCTCCTTCTTCACCGGCGGCGGATCATACAGCATCAGGCCGGCAAACGCAGGGCATTGGGAAACTGGTAACCGGGCAGAGATGGCGGGTTCCATAGCGGCAAGGCAGCCCTGCCGCGGATCGCATGGCCAGGGTTGGGTTGCAGGCATCGCCGCTGGAGAGATAGAATAGCGCATGATGTCTGACGCCGTTCTTCAATCCGCCCTGAAGTTGAGCAAGGCCCAGAGGATTCTGCTGGCCGAGCGCCTGTGGGATAGTGTCGTGGAACAGGCGGATGCTCCGGCATTGACCGAAGACCAGCATGCAGAATTGCGGCGGAGGCTGGGCCGGCTCGAGGAAACGGGTCGGCAAGGCCGGCCATGGGCTGAGGTCAAGAAGCGGCTGATGCGGCGGCCCAAATCATGAGCAAGACCGTTATCGTCGAGCCTGAGGCTGAGGCAGACCTGCGCGCGGCCTACGACTGGTACGAAGAGCAGCGTGAGGGGTTGGGAATGGACTTTGTGCTTTGTGTCGAGGGCACATTGGCCGCCATCGCCGAGCGTCCCCGCTTATTTCCAGTCATTGGGAAGAAGACCCGCAGGGCGCTCACCCGCCGGTTTCCCTATTCGGTGCTGTTCGTCGAGTTGCCCGACGCGATTACCGTCATTGGTGTGTTTCATACCAGTCGCAGCCCCAGCCGTTGGCGGTGCGGCGCGCGCTGACCGCTCGCGAGGTTGTTCGGGGCGTGCCCGTTTTTTCGGGCAGATGCAAGTTGCCCGTCAGCGGATGGTTGGAGCGAATACGGTGCTGAAAGAGGTGTCGCCCTTTCAGGGCTCGTCCAGGGTGAATGGTTCTTACCCAGGGCTGCGCGAGTACGCTTACCCTGGGC
>JBBQTU010000071.1:0-17034 GCA_038213005.1 Tepidisphaerales bacterium
GATGCTGAGCTGCGGCCTGTGTGCTGCCCAGCAAACGTCTTACACCGACGGACAGGCGGTGGAGGTGCGCGAAGGCGACACATGGTCTGCCGGCACCGTCGTCAAGAAGGAAGGCCGGAAATACTCCGTCCGCTACAAGGATTCCGCCGAAGAGGAATGGGTCACCCCCGATCGCCTGCGCGCCCCCTCTGGCGCGCCTGCTGCGGGAAACACCGCAGCGGCCACCGATACTCCCGCAGTTCCCGGAGCGCCGGCCGACGCCGCCGCCAAGACCAAGATCCCCTGGACTCTGGCGCAGAGCGTCGAGGTCAAGCGCGGCGTCCAGTGGAAAACCGCCATCATCTTCAAGATCGAGAACGGCTGGGTGCAGGTGCTCTATGAGCAAGGCAACTTCCGCGAGTGGGTGGAGCCCAGCCGCATTCGCAAGGTGGGATCCAAGGACGACACCATCGGCCCCGCCCCGCTGCGCAAGCCGGTCGAGGCCGGCGAAGCGCCGCCCAAGGACCCTCCCGCCGACCCTCGCACCACCGGTGCCGCTACGCCTGCTGCCGCGGCCGGCTCGGCCAACTGGCGCGAACCGGCAGTCGGCGACAAGGTGCAGGTCTATTCCCCATTCGGCGCCAAGGTCGGCCGTATGGTCCAGAAAGGTCCAGACAAGATCCAGGTCGCAGTGGAAGGTTCGCGAAGGGGCGACGCCGAGTCGTTCGATCCCCTGGACGTCCGCGTCTTTGGTCTGAAGCTGGACGTGAAAGTGGGCCAGCGAGTGCAGGTCCGCGAAGGAATGGGCTGGGCCGCCGCCACCGTCATGGAACGTGAACCGGAGCGTGCCAAGATCAAGCTCGACGGCTGGGACCATGAAATGTTCCACAAGTGGAAAGGGCTGGACGAACTGCGCCCGCCGCTGGCTGGCGATGTGCCTCCCGCCGGCACTGCGTCCGATGTGCTTCGCAGCCTGCCCGGCTATCGCGAGGCCAACATCAGCTCCGTCGAAGACCTCTCCCTGATCGTCGCCAACTCCGGGGCAAAGCTCGTCCCCGACGCCAGCACGCGGCCATCAAGCAAGGCCACCGTCAAGGCCATCCCCCTCAAGGGCGCTGCCGGCGATCCCGCTCCCTATGCGATTCTCGCGCCCACCGCCGCTTCGCCCGTGGTCGTCGTCGCATCCCGTCTAGACAACAAGGACAACGTCTTTCTGGATCGCATCGACCTGGACGCCGCCGCGGCCGCCGAAACCGTCCAACTCCCCGTCGCCAAGGACATGCGTGTCAGCGGCGTCAGCGCCGATGGCCTGCATGTTCTGTTCCGCAAGGCCGGCGCGTTCAATGCCGGTGATCGGATCGAGATCTGGAACATCGATCCCGCCGCGCCCAAGCGCGAGCTGATCCTCTTCCCCTACTCAACCGGCAATGACTTCGACAAGAACGTGCGATTTGCCGCGATGCTGGGTAACGACCGCATGCTCCTGGCCGGCGGAAAGAACGAACTGTCCGTGTGGGACACCAAATCCGCCAGGGCCATCTACCACTGCGGCATCTCCGCCGGCTCCGAGCCCGCCATCAGCGCCAGCGGACGCTACATCGCCTTCACCACAGGCAAAGAGGCGATGATCATCGAGGCCGCCACCGGCAAAGCCATCATGGAATTGCCCCAGGTGCTCGCCGACGCCGCCCGATTCTCCTTCAGCCCCAGCGGCAAGCAACTCGTAGCTTGCGACTCGCACACCATCTGGTCCGTCAACCTCGACACCGCTGAGCTGTACCGCGACTTCACGCTGCCCGGCAACATCACCAACAGTTCCATCGACTCACCGGCCGACGGCTACGCCATGATCAACGACTCGATCCTGGTGGACCTGGAACGCCGGCTTCCCATCTGGAAGTATGAACTGCCGCACGGTTCGGCGGCCGCCGTCCTGCCGTCGGGGCAGTACGCCTTCGCCGTCGACAGCGACGCGCGTTCGGCCTGCAACCTGGTCAGCACCACGATTCCTCACCCCGCCGCCCTCAAGGCCACGCAAGGGCTCAAGGACGGCGAACTGCTGCTCAAGCCCGGGGCCTCCATCTCGCTGCAGATGAACGTGAACTGCACCGAGCAGGAGCGTGCTGCAATCATGACCCACATCAACAGCCAGATGAAGGACCACGGGATCACCATCGCTCCAGGACAGCCGGTTGAACTGGTCCTCTCAGTTGAAATGGGCAAGAGCGAACAGCGCGAATACGGCAGCGGCCCGTCGTTCGGCCCGTTCGCCAGAGGCGAGAAGGTGACGATCACGCCCAGAATCAGCCGCATGCGCATCGTGTATCAGGGCAAGACCGCTTGGGAAGTCTCCGCCGTCGCGGGAGATCCCGGCGGCATGCTCTCAAGAAAACGCGACCAGACCATGCAGCAGGCCGTCGACGAGTTGGCCAAGCCCAACCTGGGCATCTTCACCGGTACTCGCCTGCCGACCTATCTGGTCATGCCGGCCAACCCCATGTATCTCGGTGCCAGCGAACTCAGTGGCCGAGGCCTGCGCGACAAGAAAGTCGAGCCCGAACCCGAAACGCCCGCAACGCCCGCCGCCCCGCCGCCGGGCCGTGGCGGGCCGGTGGCATAGGAATCTGTCCAGATACCGCCGTGGCTGCAACGTCGCCGCGCCCGCCGCTGCCGCCACGGAGTTGGCATCGGATGGATGCGCCCAAGACTTCTGCCCCTCCTTCAGATTTCAGATGAACTCGGACCTTGAGCATGCTAAACTGCGGTTTGTTTGCGATCACTAGCGAAAAGCTGCGTCCGCCCGGATGGCGTGACGCGCGGGCGCATGATTCGCAGCCCATCTGCATGAGGCTCACTTATGGCCAGAGTTATCTGTCCATTCCGAGCGGGCGATCGTGTGGTCTATCGGCCCAGCGATTCCGGATATCGCTATGAAATAAGCCGGCCGGCGCACACGCACCTCGAGCGCGGCACATGTTATGAAGTCGCTGCGATCAAGGAAGGTGAGTGGCTGCTTCTACGCGGCTTTGAAGACCGCACCGACGGTGGATGGTTCTGGACCGAGTTTCACGCCATCGACATGACCGGCACCGCCCCGCCGCCCCGCCTGGTGCCACCGCCAGACGATCTGTGAGTGTCGCCAGGACGCAAGGCATCTCATCACGAGATGCTCAAATCCTCAATGACCAGTTTCTCGCCGATCAGGGTCGCCCGCACAAAACGGCTTCGGCTGATCCGGCCGCTGCCAAACGACCGCCAGTCGTCCGGGCTCTCCTGCACCCACCAGTTGCAGCGATAGCGATCGCCAAACACCCGCACGCACTTCACCTGCTCGTCCGCCTTCTTTTCCATCGTCTGTGCGATGGCCAGAGACAGATCCTGCGGTGCCTGTACTGCCGGAACCGGCTGGGGCTGCTGTGCTGTTTTGGTAGCCATACGTGGAGAGTGAACTCAAAGGCCTTCGAAGTCAAATCTCACGGTACACCAGCCTCAGCAGTGGCGTGCCCCGGTCGCCGCCACCAACCGGACTCGGCCGGGCTTGTCTTTCCCCGCCTCTCTGACCATTATGCTGCGGAGAAATACGAAGAGGGACATCCGAGTTTATTGACAGCGACGTTGCTGCCTGGCCAGGCTATCCGCATGGCCAGACAACCGCGCCGTCCGATTGCTGGGGCTATCTGCCACGTATTGAACCGTGGCAACTTCCGCATGGATCTGTTTGAGAAGGCAGGGGATTTCCAGTCGTTCATCAAGTTGCTGGACGAAGCCCGGCAACGGCATTCCATGCGGATATTGGGCTACTGCCTGATGTAGAGGCCAATCCCCTGCGGGCCGGGATGGTTGAGCAGGCAGAGTCCTGGCCTTGGTCCAGTCTGGGCGGGGCGGCCGGGAGCGACCCGACCAGGCTGCAACTGGCGAACTGGCCGGTCGACAGACCTGGAGGCTGGACCCAGCGTGTCAACGAGTCGTGGGCTGACAAGTTGTTGGACAACTACGATTTGCCCGCGGCCGCCCGTACGGCGATGATCGATGGACGGCCCGCGTGGCGAAACGCCATGGCTTGGAATCGACCTTACGCGACCTTTGGCAACCGAGAAAGTCGCAGAAAGTGGAGAGATGACCCATGATAAGCTAGTGTGCTGCGGCCGAAGTCCATCAATATGGGTGGCATGCTCAGGCCGGTACTCCGGAATGAGCATGGGGCGGACATTATGGCCATCTCGGAGTACCGATATCGCCATGCCACCCCGATTTTAAGTTGGCATCAGTGCGACGCAGCACACTGGGACGTCCCCCTTCCGGGTTCCAGTCTGCTGTAGGGGAACTATAACCGGTTCGAGTTTCGCCATCCACGGCTTATGCCAGATTAGATTACTGATGGACGGATAGAAAATCGGATTTCGTGCCACAACACAAAGAGGACGGGCATTCGATTCGTTGGGCCAAGGCCGTTATTCGCGTGCAGTCCCGATTACATCGGGGTTCCAACGTCGGCACCTATCGTGTGAGAATCCAAACGGAAGTCGTAGCCGTGACAACCATTGGCGATGGCGGCTGGGGTTTCTTGCAGCCTGACCGTTAGTAACGAAACCTGCCGGGGAACCCCGTCTTCAATTTGCCGCGGGCGATCGAACTGATGGGCGTTAGTAAACCTACCGTCATCCGGGCGATGGCGATGCTGGGCAAGCTTGGCATCCTTCGGGAGACCACCGGCAAGCGGCGAGACCGGGTATACACCTATCATCAATACCTCCAGTTACTCACGAAGGATACGTAGCGTGCATGGGCTGCCCATTGCCCTATCGCGGACACGGAACACAGGATGCAATTCAATTCAAGCAATTGAAGAGGATGATCCGCAGATGAACGCGGATTTTCGTATTTCGTGCTTCGTATTTCGTGCTTGCCCGGATTGTCGGGCACGCCCCAGCATATCGCGTCGCCTCCGGATCCTGTACATTCGCGCAGTTCCCGGTTACAGTACCCCCTGACAACTGCCTGTTGCTCTCTTTGAGCTTTCACGGGATTCTGCCTTCTTTCTCTCCAAGGGCAACGCCTGCTGATCCGCTTGATCAAGCTCAGTTGTAGCCTTGCTGGTTTGTGCCTCCCTCGTACGGAACACCCCTCAGCTTGGCAAACCGTTATTTTGCCGCCCAATTAGGGCGAGAGGTTTTCCATGACGTTCGAAAAGCTACTTTTGGATGAATCCCTGCTCCGCGCTGTCGCGGAAGAGGGCTACACCATCCCCACGCCGATTCAGATGTCGGCCATTCCCCAGGTCCTCGCCGGACACGATGTGCTCGGTTGCGCCCAGACCGGCACCGGTAAGACCGCCGCGTTCGCTCTGCCCATCCTCCATCAGTTGATGCGGTCCCAGCCGCAACTCAATCCCCAGGGCAAACGCCCGATCCGCACGCTGATCCTGGCCCCTACCCGCGAACTGGCCGGGCAGATCGTGCAGAGTTTCAACACTTACGGCAAGCACACGCGTCTGCGTTATGCCGTGATCTACGGCGGCGTGAACCAGAACTCGCAGGTGTCGGCACTACGTAACGGCGTGGACGTCCTGATCGCCACGCCCGGCCGCCTGCTGGACCTGATGAACCAGGGTTTCGTCGACCTCTCTCACCTGACGCACTTCGTGCTCGATGAGGCCGACAACATGCTGGACATGGGCTTTATCCACGACATCCGCAGGATCATCCCGAAGATCCCGGCCAAGCGTCAGACGCTCCTGTTCTCGGCCACGATGCCCAATGAGATTCGCGAACTCGCCAACACCATCCTGACTAATCCGGTCAGCGTGCACGTTGCCCGGATTTCGTCGACGGTAGACACCGTCACCCAGTCGCTGTACTACGTCGCCAAGGAAGATAAGCCGGCCATGCTGCTGCATTACGTCCGGGCCAACAGCCCGCAGCGCGCTCTGGTCTTCACCCGCACCAAGCACGGCGCCGACCGCGTGGTCAAGCAGCTCGCCCGCGAAGGCGTGACCGCCATCGCCATCCACGGCAACAAGAGCATGAACGCCCGCAAACGCGCGATGGACCACTTCAAGGGTGAGAAGCCCCCGCTTCTCATCGCCACCGACATCGCCGCCCGCGGCCTCGATATCGACGACGTCTCGCACGTCTTCAACTACGACCTGCCCAACGTCGCGGAGACTTATGTCCATCGCATCGGCCGAACTGCCCGCGCCGGCGCCTCGGGCATCGCGGTTTCGTTCTGCGATCATGATGAGCGCACGTATCTCCGCGACATCGAGCGGCTGATCAAGAAGACCATCCCGGTGGAGCCGACCCCCAAGGAACTCCCGCAACCCCGCCCCAATCCGCAGATCCACGCCCACACCCATCGCGTGGATGCGCGGGCTCCGCAGGGTCCTTCAGGTCAGCGACGTCTCCCCCACGTGAACGACTCACGCCCGATGGCCCACGCCACTTCGCCCGCATCGCCATCCCATCCGTCAACGGCGCATCCGCAAGCGCCGACCGCCTACTCCCGCCCGGTGACCGGCCATCCGCACTACACGCCAGTCGCCCAGCAGCCCGCTGGAGCCAATCGCTCCGGCCGCCCGCATCCGCAGGGCGGACACCGGATGGCCGGTGCCCACGGCGCGCAGCAGCGTGGCACCAACGGCGCCCGCGGCTCGAGCCACGCCAGCGGCCCAAGCCGCTCGCCTCGCGCCGGCGGCGGCGGCGTCCGTCAGAACGGCCCCAAGTCCGCTGGCCGCAGTGCCGGCCGGTTTCATAAGTAAGTAGAAGCAATGGAGATGGGTAGCGTGTGTCGGCCAGATACAATAGTGCCATGGCCGACACCCGCTGCCATCGCGCCGCCCATCCCGAAGACGCCCAGCTCTTTGCTCCGTCCCAGATGCCCGCGCTTCAAGGACCGGCGCATCAACAACCGTCCGGCTGAGAGAGGCCAACCCCCTCCCAGGCTCCCCGAAGGTGGAGGAGTAAGAAGAGATCATCGCGCCATTGCTGCCAGTTATTGATGCGTCGGTCCTAAGTGGCCGTCGCCGACTTGGCCCGGCACTGCGTGGAGTACTATGTACCAGATGCCTGGATTGTGGACCTGGGCGTCGGGCGAAGCGCCAGGTAGAGACAAGCCCCAGCCAGCATCAGCACAGCCCAGCCAAGGTCGGGAAACACTGCTTCGAACAATGGCAGGTATTCCCGTTCAGGGACGTACCGTGGTGACAGGTTGAGCATGTATTGCGTCATCATGATCCAGCCCAGGATCGTGATCGCCAGGTAAATCAGGAAGCCTCCCACGCGCACCGAAGCCGCGGCCGCACAGACAACCGCCGGCCAGAGCAGGTATCGCTCGATCATCTGCGGAAGGATCGCATAGGCCAGCAGCCAAGGCGCGACCAATGCGTAGAAGAACCCATAATCGCGACGGCGATGCTGCAGCGTCAGCCCGATGACGCACGGGATCAGCGTAAGGGCAAAGCCAACCTTCATGACGTCGCGCACAAGATAGACCTGCGGGCCGATCCACGGCAGGTAGTCGGCAAGGTTGATCGTGCTGTCGTATTGCCACTGGAAGCGAAGCTGCATGATCGCGCCCAGATTTGCGGCCTGGCACCAGAACAGTTGCTTCCAGTGCCGTGTGCCGTACATCAAGCCGATCCAGTACCACGCCATCGTCGCGCCAAATAGCGGCACCGTCAGAGCCAGCGCCCCGGCCCAGCCGAGCGCCAGCCACGCGGCAACCGAGCGCCACGGCAGCAGAGCCGCCCCGGCCGCCAGCAGCAGCGCCAGTCCCAGCACCCAGCCGCTGCCCTCAAGCTGCTGCAGTCGCAGCCACGGCCAGGCGATGACAGCGCCGCCGATCAAGGGCAGCACTATGCGAAGCACCACCCAAAGCCGCCCGCGCCGCGGCAGAAAGAATGCCGGCAACATGATCGCCATGCCCAGGGCCGTCCGCAGAATCCACTGGTATGCCGGGTCGGTCATCAGCAGCCACGGCCAGACGACCAGCCCCACGCCTGCGGCAAACCCGATCACCAGTCGCGCCGACGCCCACACCCAACCGCGCAGCAGCGGCCAGGCCACCAGCACCGGGACCACGAACAAAATCTGCCCCTTCGCCATCGCTGCGATGCCCAGTACCAACCCCGCCGGTACCCACCAGTTGCGCAAGGTGAAGTAGACGGCAAAAAGGAACGACGGCAGCAGCCAGACATCCCACTGCGGATAAACCTGGGCATTCCAGATCAAGGCAGGGTTGAACCAGACCAGGAGGAATGCGAGGGTGGCGGGCGCCAGCCCCACCAGCGGCGGCGCCTTGGACGGGTCGTCGCATTGCCAGTTCGGTGCCGTCCTTCGCCACAGCCGCCAGCGCTGCGACCATGGCGCCATTGGCGGGCGAGGGGCTTTACACGTGCGCACCCAGCGACGAACCAGCAGGAACATGCCGGTCGCCGAGAGCAACTCGGCCGCCATGTTCAGTTGCAGCATCGGACGGGTGAATTCGTAATCAGGTCTCCATGTGATCTTCTGCCCAGGCAGCGGCGGAAACGTGCGCTGAGCCCATCCCGCCCACTGCGAGGCGATGAAGAGGCGAAGCGGCGGATAGTCCAGGGCAAACCTGGCCGGTCCGTTGTACTCGCCCGTGTCGCCATGGTCATCCATTAGGCTGTCGTAAAGCCTCAGCACGCCCACTTCGTTGGCGTAACGTCCCCACTCGATAGCGTTGGATACGGAATTGACGAAGCGGATATTGGTGGTCTGGTCCCATGCCCACTTGCGGAGATTGATCCCGCACAGGACGGCCGCCACGAGGATGACCAGCACCAGACTCCAGGCGAAGAACGCGCGGCAGCGCGGACGCCTGGCCGGGCGAGCCGGACTTGGCGGCGTTGGCGGCTGAGAGACTGATTCGGTCTGCGGCATCGGCAATCTCGGCATGTCACACGAACCAGTCGCCCGTCAAGAGCAGCGCGCTCACTGAGCCTTGCGACACTCCACGACTCCATCCCCGGGGGACCCGCGTCCTGGTTCGGCCTTACGGCCGTGCGGTTAGATCGGTGATCGACACGTCGGCCTGCCACATACTGGGCGGCGGCGTGAAGGGCGTCGTCTGGCCGGTGATACGGTCGTGGGCCCAGTGAGCCATCCATCGCTCCGGCACGCTGGTGATCGTGGTGGCCTTGGTCACGCCCAGGTTCACCTTGTCTTGCAGGTTTCCGATCGCCCGGAGAACTTCCAGCCGCGTCTGAGGCGACTCAAACGGAGCACTGCCTCCCGAGATGATGGCAGGAAAAGCTCCCGTATCTGCGGTCGTGCCCACGGCGCCAATGGCGAAGGCCGCCGCCGTCCGCAGGATCGACGCCATCTTTTGCGGATCGCCCCCCAAAGCCCTGTGGGCCGCGGGCAGGACGCCCTTCTCGCCCAGACGGCCACAGGCGATCATCCCGTTGGCAATTGCCGGAGCCGTCTCGCCCTGCGGGGTATGAGCAGCCTCTACCGCCAGGCCGGCCAGTTTGAGCACGCACGGCTTTGCCTCCGGCCGACCAATGCGGCCCAGCGACTCGGCCGCCTGCGCCACCAGGGCCCAGTCGGGCTTGGGGGTCTCAAAGGTTGCGGCCAGTTCGATGTGCTTTTCCAGCGCGGCATCAGAACGATAGCGGCCAAGGATATACGAACCATCCTGCTGACGTCGCGGGTCGGGATTGTCCAGCAGACTCGCCGCCACGTCGATGCACGCCTGTCGCACCGCGGGATCGGGCGATGTCCAGAGCGCCTTGAGCGCAGCGGCGTAGAGCGGCTGGTATGGATCAGAAAGCTGACTCGCAATGGGCTTGGCCAGTTCGGGAAGAATGTTGGCGCCCAGCAGCGTGACCGCGGCCTGACGCACCGTCGAATCGGAATCTTTCAGCCTGCTGAGCCCCTGACTGCGCCGCATCTGGGGCGTAGCAACCGTCTGGAGCGCCCCCACCGCCGCGCGCCGGACCGATGCGTGCGGATCGGCGAGTCCCGACTTCACAACCGCCACCTGCGACGTCGCCTTCATGCCACCCAGCGCATCGAGCATCGCAAGCCGGGCTGGCACATCGCCTTTGGCCAGCGCCAAGACCAGTTCGGCTCCCCTGGGGTCGCCGATGCGGCCCAGCGCCACGGTCGCAATCACCCGGCTCGATTCCGGCAGGGACGGCCAGAGTTTCTGGATCATCTCAAGATGGGCAGGCCGACTGGCGTGAGCGAGGGCCCGCGCGACCAAGCCCGCATCCGGCACTGTCCGAGGCGCGACAGCCGCAAGAATCGCCGGACTGTCAGGCCCCTGCAGGGCGACCAGCGCATCAAGGGCGGCAATCCGGCAGCGGGCGTCGGTGTCCTCCGCCATCACCTTCCCCAGCGCAGTGACGAGGTCCGCTTCCTTGCGGATGGCGTCTTTCAGCCCGCGCGTCGTTCCGGGGCAACTGGCGAGATTCTCAATCGCGCCGCAAACCGCGCCGCGAACCATTGGCTCGCTATCGGTGATCAGCGGCTTGATGATCACCACAGACTCGGGCATCTGGCACATGCCCACTTCGCAGATGAACTGAACCTTGGCGGCGGTGGTGGTTGCGCTGCGCAGGGCCTCGCCCAGGAGCTGCGTCGTGCGGGGCGTCGTGTCGTTGAGAAGTGGTGCCAGCGGAATGTCCAGGCCTTCCAGCCCGTAGTCCAGCCTGCCGCCAGAGTTAGGAACGACATCGCACCATGCGATCGAAGTCAGCGACGGCGTCCAAAGACCACTCACCGCCGTCGCGGCAAGGCCGATGCAACACCGCAGCAGCACAGACGAAGCGAATTTGTTCTTTTGGGAGCTTTTCATGAGAGCGATCACCCCTGCTTCAGCAATGCGTTGAGGCGAGCCCGGCTGAGCAGCAACATGGCCAGGCAGAGCCCGCCCATCGTCCACAGATGCGCCTCTCGCAGGCTGTAGATCATGGCACTGGAGTCGGGCAGAAGATTCATGGACATCACCAGGGGGCTGAGATAGGCGACCCAGCGGCATGCCCGCATCGACACAAGTCCGGCCTCGCCAGCCCACCAGATCAGCGCCGGCACGACCACCAGCGACGCTGCCAGAAGATACGCCGTGACCGTGGCGCGGGCCGTGTTGCCCAGGAATGCCGAGCACGTGAGCCCCAGCACGCTGAACACCAGCACCGACATGATGATCACAGGCAGTATCTGGAGCACGCGCGACAGATAGCCCAGGTCGACGTAACAGACCGTCGCATACGCCGGGATCAGTGCCACGATGGGCAGCAGAGCCGGCAGAAACGAGGGAAACAGCTTGCCCCAGAATATCTGCCCGCTCCGCAGCGGCGTCAGGCGAAGCAGCTCAAACGTCCCGTTTTCCAACTCGCTGCTGATCGTCGCCGAACTCAGGCTCGGGACCACCAGCGTCACGAGCGCCACCTGGAACACCATCAGCACCTGGGCAACGTAGCGCAGAAGGTCCTGATGTTCGGTCCCGCCGTAAAGGCTCATGACTGCCATGCCCAGCGAGAGGAACAAGGACGCGTAAAAGATGCGGATCATCCAGCGTCCAGACCGCAGATTACTGGTCCGGCGCTCTTTGCCCAGCAGAGGATTCAGTCGCCCCAGCGGCTTGCGCTTTTTCTTCGGGTCGATCAGGAACATCACCTTGCGTCCCAGCGATCGTCCCTCGAGGGTGCCGCCGGAGGGCGCCCCAAACCCTTCTGAAGACGATGGCGCCTTGCGCAGCTTGATCGCCACCAGCGCGATGCAGACGACGATCGAGCCCAGTGCCACCGGGATGAAAGCCTTCCACAGTGGTGCCATCTCCCGGTTGACCCCGCCCATGTCGTTCAGGGTCGGACGCAGCACTGAGAGGGCCGCTGCGATCGGCGACAGCGCGCGAACGTAGTGCAGGCCGGCCGCCAAGCCCGGGTCCTGCATGGATTCGAGCATGATCGCCGCGGGCACCAGCACGCCACCGCACGTGATCAGCACCACGATGTATGCAATGACCAGCGACGTGGCGCTTTGCCGGCAGAAGGCCGAGATCGCCAGCGCCAGCACGCTGAGGTAGACCGACGCCGTCACCAGCACGGCGTACGACACCGCCAGTTCGCTCATCTGCACTTCGCCTCGCCAGCTCAGCAGCGCCACAAAGGGCAGGCCGCTGGCCAGCAGGATGACGGGATACATGATCGCAATGCCGATCTTGCCCCAGATGATGGAGGTGGGCTTCAGGCGCGAGGCGTAGAGCATCTCAAGGGTGTTGCCTTCGCGTTCGCTGGTCAGCGACACCGCGGCGATGCCGGGGATCAGCAGCACCAGCAGCACCAGTTGCCCCATCACCAGGCCCATCAGAAGGTCGTCGGATCCGGGCCCTGTCGCGCGGTCGCCGATGGTGACGCTGCCTGCCAGCACGCCGCCCTGTGGCCACGTGAGCAGGACCAGCAGCCCGATCATGGCGACGAACAGCACCTGGATCGCCGCGATCCGCTTGAGGCGGAGCAAACCGATGAGATCTTTTCGCAGTACCGGGTTCATGTCACTCGCATTGAGATTTCAAATCTCGGATTTCAGATTTCGCAACACTACTTCGTCAGGCTCATGAAGACGTCTTCAAGGTCGGCCGGGACTTCGGCAAACGAGCAGACCTGCACCCCGCCGGCCAGCAGCATCGACAGCGCCTGGCCCAGTTGCTGCTCGTCCGCCTGCACCTCAAAGCGTATCTTGCCCTCTTCAATGGCTTCGGTGACCAGGTCCCACTGCCCGGGCGCGCCGGCAAGAATCCCCGCCACGCGATCGGCGCCCGCCGTCATCTGCAGCTCGATCAGCCGCTTCTGGCGGACTGTCCGCATGATCTCCTGCACGGGCCCGTAAGCGATCAGCTTGCCGCTGTTGAGGATGCCCACCGAGTCGCACACGTCCGCCAGTTCCGGCAGGATGTGCGAGCTGACCAGCACGGCCTTGCCGAGATTGGCCAGTTCGCGAAGCAACTGCCGCATCTGGATGCGCGCCCGCGGGTCGATGGTGGCGGCCGGTTCATCCAGGATCAGCACCTGCGGGTCGTGCAAGAGCGTCTTGGCGATGCCGACGCGCTGCTTCATGCCGCGCGACAGCTCGCCCATCAGCTTGTCACGGAACTGCATCGTGTTGGAGATCGTCAGGCAGGTGTCGATCCGCTCGGCGCGCTGCTTGACCGGAATCCGGTAGGCCGCCGAGAAGAAGTCCATGTATTCCCACACCCGCAGAGTCGGGTACACACCGAAGTTATCGGGCAGGTAGCCGACCTTCTGCTTGGTCAGGTCTTTGTCATGGGTGACATCGTGCCCGTCGATCATGGCCTTGCCGCTGGTGGGGTCCAGGAGGCCGCACAGGATGCGGAACGTCGTCGTTTTTCCCGAACCGTTTGGCCCGATGTAGCCGAAGACCTCGCCCTCGCGCACCGACAACGTCAGGTTGTCCAGTGCGGTGAAGTCGCCGTATCGCTTGGTCAGGCCTTCGGTCTGCAGCAGGACCTTGCCGAGTTTTCGGCTCACCTGGGCAGTGTTCATTGTTGACTGTATCGCCATGTATTTACCTCAAAACGCCGGGCACACTCGCCGCCGGCAGCTCCTGGACCTGTCCCTCGATACCCGCGGCAAGGCTCTGGATGCGCCAGTTGGGCGGTATGCCCATCGAGCCGGCGCCGCTGGCCTCGGTCTGGAGCAGGAACCAGACCCGCCCCTGCTCGTCAAAGTCCGCACTGTCACAGGTGAACTCCGCGGTCTTCATGCCCAGCGGGCCATCCCACTGTCCGACGATCGGTCCCGTGGGGTTTTCGTTTCCGCCTTTTCCACTACGCCCCTGCCCGCGCCGGATCACCACCTTATGCTGCGGCGCGGAAATATCGATATCCAACCGCACCTTCTGTGGCAGCAGCCGGCCGACCTGCGGCGGAGCAGTCATCGCGAAGGTCCACGCCCCGGCCATGTTGCACTGAAGCCATTCGCCCCGCGATGAGTCGTAGGGCAATCCGCGCTGCCCGAGCACGACCATGCTGCAGAACCACGGATCGATGCGAACGATATCGCCCCGTGCCGGCGGCTGGACCAGCACTGGCACCCGCAGCACCGACTGCTGTCCACGACGACTCACCACGTCGCTGGCGCGAAGCAGTTCGGGAACACCCGTCGCCCATGCCACCAGGTACGGGCTGTCGATCCCCGCGTTATAAAGCGTCGGGTCCGCGAGGTTCAGTAGCGCCGCCAGCACCTCGCCTTTGAGCCGGTCGTCCTGGCTGGTGATGCCGGCGCTGGTGGTGTATTCGCTCGCCGGACGGTGATTGGCTTCGCTCATCGCGATCGCCTGCTCCTGGTCCGTGATCTTCCCCACGGCGAACCGCTGGTGCCGCCAGACGAACTGTGCGGCGTCCAGTTGCAGCGGGCTCTGATTATGTGCCCGAAGCGTCAGCCCGTCGGGACCAAAGCTCGCCACGGCCGGGACCTGCCAGCCGCTGGGTACGATGTTGCGTGCTTCCCACACGCGGCCGATCCTCTCGGCAGTGACTCCGGCGTCGGATATCGCAAAAGGATACTGGGTGATCATCACCGGCGCGCTGCGGTTGTAGACCGGGCGGATCGCGACGTTCTGATCCGTCCCGACAAGGCTCATCTCCCGATCGTCCTGGCCTCCAAACGCGGAGAGTTCTTGAATCTTCCCGCCCCCGGCGCCGATGTCCAGGATCGCCAACCGTGCGCTCTGCAGCGATTGCCCCTGGCGTTTCATGCTGGTGATCACGACGAAGACGCCCGCCACCACCACCGCAATCGCCAGCGAGACAGCGAACGCCCTGGGCCGCTGCGGGCCTCGCCAGATGAACTGAACGGCAAGAACGATCGCCGCGTACAGCCCGATCGTGAGGGCGGCCAGCGACCACGGTGCCGTTGGCTTGCCGAGCATGGGTTCCAGAAGCTGGCCGTAATCCCGCTGCAACTGCGTTCCGCCAATGCCGGTATGAAGCCGGTCCATCGCCAGCAGGTCTCGCCACAGGGCCTTGGCACGCGGATCGGTCAGTTCCAGCGAACTGGCAGGAAAACTCGTATAGACCACCCGCCCCAGCCCCAGGCCCTTCCATGCGGCATGGACGTACTCGCCGTCGCGGAGCGCAACGGTCCCGTCACCGTCGACGGCCTCAGAGCACGGCTGCCAGTTTCCCAGTTTCATCGGCCCCGACGGCTGGCGTATCTCGCGGGCCTGCCGCTCGCCGATCAGGCGGACCGGCAGATACGGGGCAAGCCACGACTCACCCATGCGTTCTGATGGTCGCGGCGCGGCAATCAGGAGCACTCCGCCGGCTCGAACATAATCCAGTAGCGCCGTCCGCTGAGCCTGATCCAGATCGTCAGGATCAAGCCCTCGCAGTGCGATGGCCCGGCAGCATGACAACCCGATCCACTGCCGCGGGGCATTGTTGACGGGCAGCGTTGCCTGACTGCAGCGCCAACCCTTGAGCGACAGATACAGATCGCCAAGCTGTTCCAGCGTCGCACTGTCAGCGCCATCGTCGCCTTCACCGGCGATGCTCAGCAGGATGCCAGTGCTCGGGACGCCGCTGGGGTCTGTGGCGACTTCGGGGATCAGCACCTGGCCCAGTAGCTCGCTGCGGTCGATGCGGGCGTGATGCTCGTCATACCAGGCCGTCAGCGACAGCGGCGGCAGCTTGCCCGCCGCGACCACCTCTTCAGAGGGAGTCATCATGTATGCCAGCGCCGTCGCTTTGACCCGCGAATGGGCCGGCACCGTCACCGGCAACCGAACCTCCGTCTGCAGCGGCTCGCGGCCCAGCGGCACACGCAACTCGCCCATTACCGGCCGGTCCGTCTTGTTGCGGAACTGCACCGAGACCGGGTTGAGCTGCTCGGGCGCATAGAGTGCCCCGTACTGCAGCACGGTCGACATGGAGTAGTCATCAAACGCGGCACCAGCCTGACCCAGCCCGCAGAGGACTGTGCACAGACCCAGCAGCACGAATGCCCAGAATCGACGACGGAATTCCGTCCGCATCATTTCCTTTCCATGCTCGCCTCAGAGGGCGACAAACATAGCAGCGACCACAGCCGCAGAACTGCATATCTACAGCCTAGAGGGCGCGTTTGCAACCCGGAGGCAGACCAGAACAGCGCGGGCGTGCCCGTTTTTCCGAGCACGCCCGGCTGGAGGAGAAGGGCACAGCTTGCGCAGGTGGGCTCTTCTGGCGAGCGAGTCAGGTAGGCAGGCCGCCTCGGCCTGCGATTGTGCATCGAGAACCGATTTGGGAGTTTCGCCGGCGATGCTGCCCCTGGGGGCCTTCGCGAGCCTGAGAGTCCGGCACAACTACGCGACGTACCAAGTCCGTTTGCCAGTTGTCAGAGCAGGCCGAGGCGGCCTGCCTACTGGGCCGGAGGCATACCGCCAGTCTTAAGACGGGGCATGCCACCGCAGTCCCAAGGCCTGCCCGGAAAAACGGGCACGCCCAACTCGGCTTTGCCGTCACTTCTCCATTGATGCCCGCCCCCGCACGCGTTACCCTGACTCAACGTCGGTGCAATGTTGCCCCGACCTCGAACGGCATTTGGAGAAAACGAATAAGCACAAACTGACGCAGTACAACTTCTGAACTCGGTCTAGGGTTCTGCTGTCCCGACTGAAAACGACCAATTTTCGACAGCGCAGAAACACGGATATCTCGGGCCGCCCCGTATGGGGCGGAACCGGATTACTCCGTTTTCTGCGCAAGGCACTTGGTCGTGCCTCAGTCGGGAGCGGATGTGTCGGTTTCCGCTCCTTTTTCGTTGACACATCTTTCCAGACGCTAGCGGCTTTTCATACGCCGGTAGGCACACGGTCTGAGCGAAATAGTCCCCTCTCCGTAGGTCAGACGATCTATTAGCCAGGGCGAAGGGAAGTGTGCATGACGCCGCAGAACGTCTTTTCTGAACAGGAGTGGGCGGACTTGGTGCGAGAACTTAAACTGGCTCCTCGCCAGAATGAGATCGTCCGGCTGATTCTGGCGGGTAAGCCGGACAAGCAGATAGCCAGCGAGTTGGGCTTGGCGGTT
>JBBQTU010000072.1:0-16522 GCA_038213005.1 Tepidisphaerales bacterium
CGGGCCGGCGGCGATCCGAGGAAGATCAACCCCTTGGTGCCGGTGGATCTGGTGATCGACCACTCGGTGCAGGTAGACTATTTCGGAGCCCCCGATGCGCTGGACAAGAACGTCGAGCGGGAGTTTGAGCGGAATCGCGAGCGATATGAGTTCCTGAAGTGGGGGCAGAAGGCATTCGATAATTTCCGGGTCGTCCCCCCCGCCACCGGCATCTGTCACCAGGTGAACCTCGAATACCTCGGACAGGTGGTGGTCGCTCGCGATGGCGTGGCGATGCCGGATTCGCTGGTGGGCATCGACAGCTATACGATGATGATCAACGGACTGGGGATAGTGGGCTGGGGCGTAGGCGGGATCGAAGCCGAGGCTTGCATGCTCGGGCAGCCGATCTACATGCTGGCGCCACAGGTGGTGGGCTTCCGCCTCAGCGGAGCACTGCCCGAAGGCGCGACGGCAACGGACCTGGTACTGACGATCACGCAGATTCTGCGCAAGCATGGGGTGGTCGAGAAATTCGTTGAATTCTTCGGAGACGGGCTGGATAGCATGAGCGTCGCCGACCGCGCGACGCTGGCCAACATGGCGCCGGAATATGGGGCGACGATCGGGTTCTTCCCTGTGGATCAGCAGACCATCACGTATCTGAAACTGACCGGCCGGAGTGCGGCCCAGGTCGACATGGTCGAGCGATACTGCAAGGAGCAGGGACTGTGGCGGCAGAACAACGCGCATCCTGTTTTCAGCCAGACGCTGGAACTGGATCTCTCGACGATCCAGCCTTGCCTGGCCGGGCCGAAGCGGCCACAGGATCGCGTGACCTTGTCACAGGTGGCGCGCAGCCTGGACTCGGCGATGGAGTCTTTCAAGAAAGCGCCGGCCAAGAAGAACAATGGACGTGAATTGGCCAACGGCAGCGTCGTGATCGCCGCCATCACCAGTTGCACCAATACGAGCAACCCCAGCGTGATGCTGGCGGCCGGCCTGGTGGCGAAGAAGGCGGTGGCCAGGGGGCTGAGGGTGCCGGCGTTCGTGAAGACGAGCCTGTCGCCAGGCAGCCGGGTGGTGACCGAATACCTGAACAAATCGGGTCTGACCCCTTTCCTGGATCAACTGGGGTTCAACAACACCGGCTACGGATGCATGACCTGCATCGGCAATTCCGGCCCGCTGCCGGACGCGGTCGCCAAGGCGGTTGAGAAGGATGATATGGTGGTGGCGTCGGTACTGTCGGGCAACCGGAATTTCGAGGGGCGCGTCAATGCCCTCGTGAAGGCGAACTACCTGGCCAGCCCGCCGCTGGTGGTGGCTTATGCGCTTGCAGGCACGGTGACGATCAACCTGGACGCCGACCCGATCGGGACAGGGAGCGACGGTGAGCCCGTGTATCTGAAAGACATCTGGCCTACGCAGAAGGAAGTTAGCGCGGCGGTGGCGCAGGCGGTGACGGCCGAACAGTTCCAGCGTCTGTACGCGGATGTGGCGCAGGCGAATCCGCATTGGAACGCAATCGAGGTGGGCGGCGACGATCTGTTCCATTGGGACGAGAAGAGCACCTATATCCAGGAACCGCCGTTCTTCGCGACATTGCGGAAGGACAAGGCGGTGCTGGCGCCGATCCACGCCGCCAGGGCGCTGATCATGGTGCAGGATTCCGTGACGACCGACCACATCTCGCCCGCGGGCTCGATCAAGAAGGACTCGCCGGCCGGCAAGTTCCTCATGGATAGTGGCGTGTCGCCCGCGGATTTCAACCAGTACGGCGCGCGTCGCGGCAACGATCGCGTCATGACGCGCGGCACGTTTGCGAACATCCGCCTGCGGAATCTGCTGGCTCCTGGAACCGAGGGTGGCGTCACTAAATATCTGCCAACCGGCGAAGTGACCAGCGTGTACGAGGCATCAGTGAAGTACAAGGCCAGCGGCACGCCGCTGATCGTCTTGGCGGGCAAGGACTACGGCATGGGTTCCAGCCGCGACTGGGCGGCCAAGGGCGTCTACCTCCTGGGCGTGAAGGCCGTCATCGCCGAAAGCTTTGAGCGCATCCATCGCTCCAACCTGGTGGGGATGGGCGTGCTGCCGCTGCAGTTCAAGGCGGGCCAGACGCGGACGACGCTGGGCCTCAGCGGCGAGGAGACCTTCGCGATTGATGTTAACGACTCGCTGAGCCCCAAGCAGGAGATCGCCGTCAAGGCTATCGATGCCGCAGGCGGAGTGAAGCAGTTCACCGTCGTCTGCCGGATCGATACACCTGTTGAGGTGGATTACTACCGCAACGGCGGGATCCTGCACACCGTGCTGAAAAGCCTGCTGGCAGGCAAGTAGCGATCCATCGCGAGATATCTCAGAGATCCATCAAACAGCGCCGCCTCGCAAGTCATTGCGAGGCGGCGTGGCTTTTCGTAGTGCATCGCCGGATAGTTTCCATCGACACGCCTTATCGTGTCAATGCCTCGGTGTGATTGAAGCGGTCAATCCGCGCGGTCGACCCGGACGCGGAGCATCTTGCGACCCCACTCCTCGGCCGTCGCGTGGCTGCGGAAAAAGACGTCCAGATGATGGCCATTGATCGCGCCGCCGGTGTCGATCACCGGAACCGGCTTACCATCGTGATACCCCGGAACGCTGACACGCGTTCCAAAAGGCAGGACATCCGTGTCGGCCGCGACAAAACGTCCTCCATTGTGACGCACTGACTTCCCGCTCGCGGTCACGCCATTGGCTCGCCGCCCGCAGCAGACCTTGCAGGGACAGTAAGCTGTAACTTCCATCCAGATGTATTGCGGAGAGGCTTGGTGAGCGTGCTGAACAGTCGCTACAGTGCCATGGACGGGAGGCTCGACGGGAGCAGGAGCCGCGATGGCGTCGGGCCCAACACCCACGAACATCGCCCCGCCGACAACGGCAATCGCTGCGGCAACGAACAGACGCCCCCTCCAGTGCGAGAGAAAACGGTCGCGCAGGCTCATCTGTCGCATACGGGGTCTTTCTAGCCGTTAGAACTGTCCAGGCTGTCCACAAAGACAGCCCGTCCTCACCCGATTTCTCCTTAAATCAGGTGGATTCTGGAGATAGCTTCCCCTGTTAAGTGGATAGCCACTCGGGAAAGCCCATCACAACAACTTTTGAACAACCGGAACAAGCAAGAAAATGAAGCACCGCAGTTTACGGCAGAGAGTGCTCCACTTCAACACAAAAATCACCGCTCGTCCCCTTGTTGACCCCTCTGTCAACAATACGTTAGACTATCGACCGTTAGGAGAATTGTGACGCGTGCGCCAAAACCATCTCCTGTAACGACCCGCCTTCGCTGGCACATCCGTGGCCAGGTACAAGGCGTTGGGTTCCGACCCTTCATCATGCGATTGGCGTGCCAAAGCGGGATCAGCGGATTTGTCCGCAACGAGTCATCCTCTGTTGTCATCGAAGCGCAAGGACCCGAGACCGCCGTCAATGCCTTCTGGGACCAGTTGATAACGTCGGCTCCGGCGGCCGCTCGCATCGAGCATGTCCAGCGCGACCTGGTGCCATGCCATGCCAATGAAGTCGGCTTTGAGATCGCCAAAAGCCTGGTGGATCAGGAGCACCGGGCCGTGGTCACCACGGACCTCGCAGTCTGCCAGGACTGTCTCGACGAGATGCGGACGCCTGCTGACCAGCGTTTCGGCTACGGCTTAATCAACTGCACCAACTGCGGCCCGAGGTTCTCGATCATCCAGCGCGTGCCATACGATCGCGCTAATACAACGATGTCGCACTTCGGACTCTGTGAAAAATGTCACCAGCAGTACCTCAGCCCGGCCGACCGGCGCTTCCATGCCCAGCCGGTTGCCTGCCCGAAATGCGGCCCCCAGGTGTCGATCCTCGAGCTTGAGTCCGGCACCGTGGATGCAGACCGGCCGATCGAGCGGGCGGCCGAACTGCTGGTGTCCGGCAAGATCGTTGCCATCAAGGGAATCGGCGGATTTCATCTGGCCGTCCGTGCCGATGATGCTGGCGCAGTGAAGTTGCTCCGCAGTCGCAAGAGACGAGATGCCAAGCCGCTGGCGCTGATGTGCGCCAATCTAGATGTGGCGAAGGAACTGGTTGAGCTGAGCGATCAGGCCATCGCGGAACTGACCTCGTCGGCCGCCCCAATCATCCTTGCCAAGTTAAAGTCCATCGCGATGCCGCTTCACCCCGACGCGGCGGCGCAGCGAACCTGGATGCACCGTGGCGTCGCAGCAGACGTCGCCTGGGGCACTGATCGGCTGGGTGTGATGCTTCCCTACACTCCGATTCAGCATCTGCTGTTTGCGCAGCTCAATCAACAATCAACAATCAACACCCTGGTGATGACCAGCGCTAACATCAGCGACGAGCCACTCGTGAAAGACAACCAGGAGGCCGAGCAGCGACTGGCCGGACTTACCGACGCCATTCTCTGGCACGACCGTGATATCCAGCGCTGTGTTGATGATTCGATTCTCCTGGACATGGGCGATGGGCAGTCACCCCTGCCGATCCGCCGCGCCAGGGGGTATGTGCCACAGGTCATCCGTCTTTCGCGGATCCCTGGAGCGGCCGGGGCGTTGCTGACTTCCGCGCCCGGGCTCTGCGTCGGCGGTGAACTCAAGAGCACCGTCGCGATCGTCCGCAATGATGAAGTCATCGTCGCCCAACATCTGGGTGATCTGAAGCATGTGCTCGCATTCGACTACTTCCGCAAGTCGATCGATGACATGTGCCGGCTGTTTGAGGTCAGGCCGCAATGGATCGCGCATGACCTGCATCCGGCCTATCTCAGCACCCAGCACGCGCAGGTACTGGCCGAGCAATGGAACGTCCCGCTGATCCCGGTGCAGCATCATCATGCCCACGCTGCGGCCGTGCTGGCCGAGCACGGCGTAACGGATGCGGCACTGGCCGTGGTCTGCGACGGCGTTGGCTACGGCGCCGATGGCACCATCTGGGGCGGCGAACTGCTCGACATCCGGCCAGGCGAAGAAGAAGACTGCCTAAGACTCGGCCACCTGCGGCCAATGTTGTTGCCTGGCGGTGATGCGGCAGCTCGCGATGCGCGACGATGCGCCGCAGGCCTGTTATGGATGGCGACGCACACCGCTGATGACAGAACTCCGGCCAAAGATTGTGAAGCATTTCACCAGCAGCTAGATCTACTGTTCCCCGACCGGTTCGAGCGAGACATGCTCCTGGCGATGCTTCAGTCCAAAGCCGGGTGTATCGCCAGTTCGGCCGCTGGCAGGATTTTCGACGGCGTCGCCGCCCTGCTCGGCATCTGTATGCATAACGATTATGAGGCTCAGGCGCCGATGGCTTTGGAGGCGGCCGCCGACGGTGTCATCCCGCGATGCCCTGTGGCGGCCGAACAGATGATCACCGGCAATCTGGGCTCCCTGGTCATCGACTTAAGCCCCCTCGTGCTGGAACTGGTCCGTACGATGTCGGGCGGCCATTCGCCGCAGCAGTTAGCAGCCGATTTCCACGAGGGCTTCGCTCAGGCGTGGGCCGCCGCTGTCCGGCAAGCCGCGAATCAGACGGGGCGACGAATTGTCGGCCTTTCAGGCGGCGTCTTCTGTAATGCCCTGCTCACCCGACGGCTCACCGAACTGCTGAGTGATGCAGGTCTGACCGTCCTGCGACATCAGCAGGTGCCGCCCAATGACGGCGGAATTTCCTTCGGGCAGGCCGCAGTGGCCCGAGGAAAGATCGACGCGCGAAGCATGAAACTCCAAGCACTGACCATGGGAGAACACTGAGCGGCACCTGAATCGTTTCGTATTTCGTATTTCGGATTTCGGCTTTGAGGTAAGAATATGTGTCTGGCAGTGCCTGGAAAAGTAATTCGCAAAGTTGGCGACGACGCCGACGTCGACCTTCAGGGCAACCAGCTCCGTGTCAGCACGGTCCTGGTCCCGGAGGTAAAGGAAGGCGACTGGGTGCTGATCCACGCCGGGTTTGCGATCCAGACGCTGGATGAAGAATCGGCGAGAGAGACGTTTGCCTTGCTGAGCGAGCTTGAAACGACATGAGTAGTGGCCGCACGACAATCTCCGAAGTGACCGGACGCCTTGGGGCGGCCGCGGTTCGCCTGCGCGCACCTGCCGCATTCATGGAAGTCTGCGGCACACACACCGTCTCGGCGTTCCGCTGCGGGCTGCACTCGATGCTGCCCGCGAACGTGAAACTCCTTTCCGGTCCTGGCTGCCCTGTCTGCGTCACCGCTCAGGGCGATATCGACCTGATGGTGCAGGCTGCGGAACTGCCCGGTGTGACGTTCTGCACCTACGGCGACATGCTGAAAGTTCCCGGAACCCACGGCTCCCTGGATGCCGCCCGCGGCCGCGGCGCCGATGTGAAGATCATCTACAGCACGCTCGATGCCGTGAAATGGGCGGCCGATCACCCCAAACAGCACGTTGTGCTGGGAGCCGTAGGATTCGAGACAACCACCCCCGCCACGGCCGCCGCCATCCTTGAAGCCGACCGCCGGCGCCTCAGCAACTTCAGCGTACTGGCATCGCACAAGGTGTTGCTGCCCGCCCTTCGCGCGTTGCTCGACGACCGGCAGATCCAGATCGCCGGCCTGCTCTGCCCCGGCCACGCCAGCGTGATCCTGGGCAGTGAAGCATTCCGGCCATTGGTCGATGATTACGGTTTCCCCTGCGTCGTAGCGGGATTTGAGCCCGAGCAGATGCTCGCGGGAATCGCCCGCCTGACCGAGATGGTCGCGACCGGCAGGCCTGAACTGGACAACGTCTACCGACAGGTGGTCAAGCCCGAGGGCAACCCGCTGGCTCGCCGGATCATCGCCAACGTCTTCGAGCCTGCACCCGCCAACTGGCGGGCTCTTGGCGTTATCCCCGGCAGCGGCCTGGCGATCCGCCCGCAGTTCTCGCGGTTCGATGCGACGTTGCGATTTGAGTTGGTAGCCAAAGATGCCCCCGAGCCCGCCGGCTGCCGATGTGGGCAGGTCATCACCGGCCGCTGTACCCCGGCCGACTGCGGACTGTTCGGGACACGCTGCACGCCGATGGACCCAGTCGGCCCGTGCATGGTCAGCAGCGAGGGCTCCTGCGCCGCATGGTTCAAGTATGGCCCTTCAGTAGCCGTCCAGCCGGCCCAGGAGGCGATGCGATGAAGGCATTCGACCACATCTTGATGGCGCACGGCGGCGGCGGCCAACTGATGGATCAGTTGCTGAACGAAGTGGTGCGCGCCCGGGTCGGCAACGAGATTCTCGCCCAGGGCATGGACAGCGGCATCCTCCAGACACCAGCCGGGCGTCTGGCGATCACGCTGGACGGCTATGTGGTGACGCCCCCCTTCTTCCCCGGCGGCGACATCGGCCGCCTTGCGATCTCCGGCACCGTCAACGACCTGGCCGTCTGCGGCGCCCGCCCGCTGGGAATCGCTCTTGGCCTGATCATGGCCGAGGGCCTGGAACGCTCCATCCTCGAACGCGTGATGGATTCGATCGCGGCCACCGCACGAGAAGCAAATGTGAAGGTCGTCACCGGCGACACCAAGGTCGTCGGACGCGGCCAGTGCGACGGCCTCTACGTGACAACCGCCGGAATCGGCGAGGTACCGGCCGGCCTGATACTCGGACACGCCGAGGTGCGCACCGGCGACAAGATCCTGATCAACGGCTTTATCGCCGACCATGGGCTGGCCGTGATGCTCGCCCGCGAGATGCCGCACCTGACAACGCCGATCCGCTCCGATGCCGCACCGTTGAACGGGCTCATTGAGCAGGTTCTGGAATCGCATGCCAAGGTGCGTTTCATGCGAGACCCCACACGTGCAGGCATCTCCGGGCTACTTGCCGACCTGGCCCGCGCCAGCCGCCGGCGGGTTGTGATCGAAGAGGAATGCCTGCCGGTCCGGCGCGAAACGCGACACGCCGCCGAGATGCTCGGACTGGACGTGATGGAAGTCGCCAACGAAGGCAAGGTCGTCATGGTGGTCGCCGACGAAGATGCCGGCAAGGCACTCACCGCGATGCGATCGCATCCGCTGGGAAAAGACGCCGCCATCATCGGCGAAGTGACAGACGTGACAGATGGACTGTGCGAACTGCACACGACGTCGGGTGGCCGACGCGTGGTGCAGAAGCCACTGGGAGAACAGTTGCCCCGGATCTGCTAATCACAGGGTACAGGCAAGGAAAGGAGCCAGGGAAGGCGAGAATGTGTGCCACGCAGACCAAGCGATGGCGTGTTGAACAGATGGAAGTAAGTCCTCCGGCCGTGGGGCCGGAGGGAGTTTTTTCAAGAGTGAGGAAGCTATGAGCACGATGACTACGTTGCCAGCGCCTCCGTCGACCGACAAGCGCTGGAAGATTGTGGATGCAACGATCCGCCGACACGGCCGGGCCGGGCATTCATTGATCGAATGCCTGCACACGATGCAGGAGTGCTTCGGTTATCTGGACGAGCAGGGGCTGAAGTATGTCGCGACAGTGCTGCAACTGCCGCTGTCCAAAGTGTATGGCGTCGCGACCTTTTACAACCTTTTCACCCTGAAGCCGCAAGGCGAGCACACCTGTGTCGTGTGCATGGGTACCGCCTGCTACATCAAGGGCGCTCCGCAGATTCTGACCGCCCTGGAACAGAAGTATGGCGCGAAGCCCGGCGAGACGACCGCCGACGGCCGACTCAGCGTGTTGACGGCTCGTTGTCTGGGATCCTGCGGACTGGCGCCCGCAGTGGTCTTTGATGGCGATGTGGCCGGAAAAATCGGTGGCAGTGATGTCCTCAAGCGCGTCGAGAAATGGATGGTCGCATGACTGCCGAAGAACTCAATAAAATCGTGCAGGATGAGAAGGAAGCCAGCAGCGTCTTCACGCACACCGTGAACGTCTGCGTGGCCGCCGGCTGCATGTCCAGCCGCAGTGATCAGGCCCTGGATGCCCTGCAAAAGGCAGCCAAGGTCAAGGGCGTTGACGGCACGATCAAGGTCAAGGGCGTCGGTTGCATGGGTCTCTGTGCCGCCGGTCCGCTCGTTGAAATTCGTGATAACCAGACCGCGCAGGCCCAGGTGATGTACCAGGGCGTGACGGCAGATGACGCCGCCGAAGTGCTGGATCATGTGGGCAAGGCCCCGGTCAAGCGCCTCGTGTGCGATACCAGCATCCCGTTCTTCGCCAGGCAGGTGAAGGTCGTGCTGGAAAACTGCGGCTTGATCGACCCCGAGCGCGTTGAGGAATACCTCGCCGCCGGCGGTTACGAAGGCCTGCACAAGGCGATGTCGATGACCTCAGCCGAGGTGATCGACCAGGTGACCAAGAGCGGCCTGCGTGGCCGTGGCGGCGCCGGATTCCCCACGGGCCTGAAGTGGAGCACCGTCGCCAAGAGCAAGGGCGAGAAGAAGTACGTGATCTGCAACGCCGACGAAGGCGATCCAGGCGCGTTCATGGACCGCTCAGTGCTTGAGTCCGACCCGCATCGGGTGCTCGAAGGCATGGCCGTCGCGGCCTATGCCACCGGCGCCAGCCAGGGTTACGTTTACTGCCGCGCGGAATATCCGCTGGCGGTCAAGCGGCTCAAGATCGCCATCAAGCAGGCCGAGAAGCATGGCCTGCTGGGCCAGGGCATCTTCGGCACCACCTTCAACTTCACGGTGGAAGTCCGACTCGGCGCCGGCGCGTTCGTCTGCGGCGAAGAGACAGCCCTGATCCACTCCGTGGAAGGTCGTCGCGGCGCTCCGCGTCCGCGTCCTCCCTTCCCGGCCATGAGCGGCCTGTGGAACTGCCCCACGCTGATCAACAACGTCGAGACGTTCGCCAACATCGCGCCGATCCTGCGAAAGGGCGGCGAGTGGTTCGCCTCGATGGGCACCGAAAAGAGCAAGGGTACCAAGGTGTTCGCGCTCGCTGGCCGCGTGAACAACACCGGCCTGATCGAAGTGCCGATGGGTATGAAGCTCCGCGACATCATCTTCGATCTCGGCGGCGGTATCCCCGATGGCAAACAGTTCAAAGCCGTGCAGACCGGCGGTCCGTCCGGCGGTTGCATCCCTGAACAGTTCCTGGACATGCAGGTTGACTACGACTCGATCGCAAAAGTTGGATCCATCATGGGCTCCGGCGGCATGATCATCATGGACGAAACCTCGTGCATGGTCGACGTCGCCAAGTTCTTCATGGAGTTCTGCAAGAGCGAGAGTTGCGGCAAGTGCGTCCCGTGCCGCGTCGGCACGAGCCACATGTACAGCCAGCTCAGTCGCATCTGCGACGGCACCGGCACGGTGGAAGACATCGTGGCGATGGAAGAGCTCTGCGACCTGCTTAAGAGCACGAGCCTCTGCGGGCTGGGGCAGACAGCGCCCAACCCCGTGCTGACGACCCTGAAATACTTCCGAAACGAGTACACCGCCCATATCGAGCAGAAGACCTGCCCGGCCGGCGTGTGCACGATCAAGAAGGTAGAAGTGGAAGAAGAGGTGCACGCATGAATAGCACACCCCAAGTTGTAACACTCACGATCGACGGCCGGGACTGCGGCGCCCGCAGCGATGAGACCATCCTCGAAGTAGCCCGGCAGAACGGGATTGACATCCCCACGTTGTGCCACTTTGACGGCCTCAACGACATCGGCGCCTGCCGCCTCTGCCTCGTGGAACTCAAGGGATCGCCCCGCCTCTTCGCAGCGTGCAGCACGCTGGTGCAGGAAGGCATGGAGGTCTCGACCAACACCGAGCGTCTGCAGCGCTACCGCAAACAGGTCGTGGAACTGCTCTTCACCGAGCGAAACCACATCTGCGCGGTCTGCGTCAGCAACGGCCACTGCGAACTGCAGGCAATGGCCGTGAAGCTCGGCATCACGCACGTACACCTGCCCTACCTCTACCCCAAGGTCGGTGTCGATGCGACTCACCTGCGCTTTGTGCAGGATGACAACCGCTGCATCCTGTGTCAGCGGTGCGTACGCGTGTGCGATGAAATCGAAGGCGCCCACACATGGGACCTGATGGCCCGCGGCATCGAAGCCCGCGTCATCACGGATCTGGCCCAGTCATGGGGAACCTCCGAAAGCTGTACAAGCTGCGGCAAGTGCGTGCACGTGTGTCCCACCGGCGCGATCTTCGAGAAGGGCAAGTCGGTCGGCGAGATGATTAAGCGTCCGTTTGTCAGTCAACTGGCTGAGAAGAGGGAGGCCCACAGATGAGTAAGGCAAGAATTGCAACGGTCTGGCTGGATGGCTGCTCCGGCTGCCATATGAGCCTGCTGGATATGGATGAGAAGCTGATCACCCTCGCCTCGCTGATCGACATGGTCTATTCGCCCGTGGTGGACCCCAAGACGTTCCCCGAGAACGTCGATGTCTGCCTGGTCGAAGGCGCCGTTTCCAGCGACGAGGATGTGCACAAGATCAAGACGATCCGCAAGAACAGCAAGATCGTCGTGGCCTTGGGCGATTGCGCCGTGACGGCCAACGTGTCGGGCATGCGCAACCTGTTCAAGCCGGAAGATATCCTGACGCGGGCTTACGTTGAAAACGCCACACTACATCCGCAATACCCCAAGGTGGGCGTTCCTACGCTCATGCCACAGGTGCGGCCGCTTCACGAGATCGTGAAGGTGGACGTGTTTATTCCCGGCTGCCCGCCGTCGGCGGACACCATCTTCTTCGCGGTCAGCGAGCTTCTGGCCGGGCGTTTGCCCGACCTGGCCGGCAAGACCCGCTTCGGAGCCTAATGCTTTTTTTGAGGTGACTATGAGTTCAACAACAACTGAACCGACGAGAAGCGCGAGCGACGTCGGCATCAATCAGACGATCACGATCGATCCCGTATCCCGCGTCGAGGGACACGGGAGGATCACGATCCAGCTCGATGAGCGGGGAGCCGTCAGGGACGCGCAGTTCCACGTGACGCAGATCCGCGGTTTTGAGAAGTTCTGCGAAGGCCGGCCCTTCCACGAGATGCCGTCCATCACGGCGCGCATCTGCGGAATCTGCCCAGTCAGCCACATGCTCGCCAGTGCCAAGGCGTGCGACGCTCTGCTGGCGGTCAAGGTGCCGTCCACTGCTGTGAAGTTGCGGAAGATCCTCAACTTCGCCCAGTACACGCAGAGCCATGCCCTGTCGTTCTTTCACCTTTCCAGCCCCGATCTGCTCCTGGGGATGGACTCGGATCCCGCCAAGCGCAACATCTTCGGCGTGATCGAGAAGCATCCCGAACTGGCCAAGGACGGCATCCGTCTTCGCGCCATGGGGCAGCAGATCATTGAGTGGCTTGGTGGCAAGCGCATTCACGCCGCATGGGTCGTCCCCGGCGGCGTTAATGCCCCCCTGACGGCACAGCACCGGGAGCAGATCCTGGGCCTCCTGCCCGAAGCCGGACAGATCATCGGCCGCACGCTGGACTGGTATAAGAGCGTGCTGGAGAAGTTCCGCGACGAGATTCGCACGTTCGGCAACTTCCCCTCAATGTTCATGGCCCTGGTAACGCCGCACGACCCCGACGAGCACAACGCCGCTCTTGAGCACTACGACGGCGTCTTCCGCTTCGTCGACGAAGCCGGCAACATCGTGAAGGACAACGTCGATCCATCGAGGTATTACGACTACCTCGGCGAAGCGACCGAAGACTTCAGCTATCTCAAGAGCCCCTACTACCTCCCGCGCGGCTATGAGAACGGGATGTACCGCACCGGGCCGCTGGCTCGCCTGAACGTGATCGACAAGGCCGGAACGCCCAAGGCCGATCGCGAATGGGCCGAGTTCCGCGCCCTGCGCCGTGGGGTTATCCTGAGTAACTTCCACAATCACTACGCCCGTCTGATCGAGATCCAATACTCCCTGGAGCGCATCGAACAGCTCCTGGGCGAGAAGGACATCCTCGACTCGCACGTGCGCGCCATTGCCGGCGCCAACGCCCACGAGGGCGTCGGTGTGATCGAAGCCCCCCGCGGAACGTTGATCCATCACTACAAGATCAACGACGAAGGCCTGATCACCTGGGCCAACATGATCGTCGCCAGCGGACATAACAACCTGGCGATGAATCGCTCGGTCCTTCAGGTCGCCAAGCACTATGTGCGCGGCGCCAAGGTCACCGAGGGGATGCTGAATCGGGTCGAAGCGGTTATCCGCACCTACGACCCCTGCCTCTCCTGCTCGACCCACGCAGCCGGCCGCATGCCTCTGATCATCGACCTCCACGACGCCACCGGCACCGTGGTCCAGACGATCCGACGTGACTAACGCTCACCGCCCTGGCGGGGAAACCCGCCAGGGCGGCCTTCATGCACGGCCCGCACCATCTTCGCTTTCGTCAACCGAAGGATCGGCATTGACAGGATCGAGCTTGCTGATGCGGGCCAATTCCGACTGCTCCTGCGAGCTCAGCCGACTGACCAGATGGAGCCGGAGGATTCGCGACCGAATCGCGCTGCGCTGACGCTGCAAGCGAATTGCCATCTGCGCCACTGTCAGCCCCCTGGCGATCAACTCCGCCAGCCTCTGTTCTTCTGCTTCGGTCCATTTTTCGTAGGCACGGGGATACGTCTTGTGAATGTCCACAACTGCGTCCGACGACGTGATCGACCGTTTCCTTAGTGCTTCCACCGCTTCGCCAGCGGCACCGAAGATGTCCAAGTAAGTCAGGTCGGGATACGCCGCCAGAATCTGCTCATAGGTGTTGCCGGCAGCGATCATCTGAAGCACCTCGATGGCCTGGAGGCGCAACCGTTGCGAAACGGCGGGCGTGCTCCCCCGTGGTCCAGCGATATCTATACGGTTGCACATCTGAAATCTTCCTTTCCAATTCATAATCAGTAGGGTGGGTCGGTACTCTCGACCCACCTGAACCGAGGCCATGACTCCGAGATCGCATGCCAAGCGATCAAGGCGTAGACCCGCCGGAGCTGGCCATACGATTCAGCTTTCGGCTGACCAGCAGACAATAAATTAGCGGGATCACTCCGAAAACCCCAAATGAGCAGTCGATAAACCGCCAATATAGAGGAACTCCCCGCAATGGTCCGCAGACCAGGGCCAATGGAATCACACACACACACGCGATAATCCCCGACACCAGCACCCAATCGTGTTTCGTCGGCTCGCGCAGCGGGCCAATGAAGAACACCGCGATGGCAATGTGCGCGAATGCGAGCCAGTCAGTGCCGTAGGCCAGAAATGGGTACGCGGCGTACGACTCTTCCAGTCCCTTGTGCACGTAGGCGATCCAGTATCGCAGCCCATTGAGTGACCCCAAATCAGGATTCCCGCCCACGCCGAACCACGAGGCAAGGCAATCCAATTCCCACCGTAGCGGGAATGCCGTTATGCCGCTGACGACCACGCCGAGGATGAACAGCGACATCACCACGCGAAACCGAACTATCAGTCCAGAGGACGACATGCGATGTAGTGTATTCGACGCAGCGCATGGCGTCACAATCTCGTGCTCACTCCGAATCAGCCGCCGGGGATAAAGATGTCCCGGCGGCCCAGCGGCTTGCAGAGCCGCTATGATCACGCATGAGTAAGCCCAAGCCCGCACAACATCTCAGGATCGCCCTGACGCAGATGGCCTGCGGCCGCGATCCGGCCGCCAACCTCAAGAGACAGCTTGTCTTGCTGAACGATGCCGCCCGCCAGGGGGCAAAGATCCTCTGCACCCAGGAACTCTTCGGCACCCAGTACTTCTGCCAGATGGAGAAGCACGAGTTCTTCAAACTCGCCGAGACCATCCCCGGCCCCACCACCCGCGCCCTCGCGGCGGTTGCCAGGCGGCACAAGGTCGTGATCATCGCCTCCGTCTTTGAACGCCGATCGGCCGGTGTCTATCACAACACCGCAGTGCTGATCGAAACCGACGGCTCGATCGCCGGCATCTACCGCAAGATGCACATCCCCGACGATCCGCTCTATTACGAGAAATTTTACTTCACGCCCGGCGACACCGGCTTTCGCGCCTGGGATACCACCTTCGGCCGCATCGGCATGCTGATCTGCTGGGACCAGTGGTTCCCCGAAGCGGCACGCCTCACGGCCCTGCACGGAGCCCAGATCATCTTCTATCCCACCGCCATAGGCTGGCATGCGTCCGAGAAAGAGGAGTTTGGCCAGGCCCAACTCGACGCATGGCAACTTATCCAGCGCTCCCATGCCCTCGCCAACGGCTGCTTCGTCTGTGCCGCCAATCGGGTCGGCCTGGAGAAGATCACCGCCAGCGACGGCACGGTCGCCAGTCCCGAAGGGATCGAATTCTGGGGGAAATCCTTCGTCTCCGCCCCCGATGGCCAGATCGTCGCCCAGGCATCGGCCGACACCGACGAGGTCTTGATCGCCGATCTGGACCTGCAGCAAGTCGAGTTCAGCCGTACCCACTGGCCATTCCTGCGCGACCGCCGCATCGACGCCTATGCCGACCTGACCCGACGATTCGTGGACAAGTGAGCCGACGGCCCCAATAAGTGGAGCCGACTTCAGTCGGCCACTCATCTGGTCCCTCGGCCGCTGCTCGTCACGCCCTCATTCTTCGCCCTCCGGTCTTCGATAACTTACGTGCGAGTGGAAGGGCAAGGCGCGCATGATCTTCAGGGTTGGGGGGAGGGGGTCGGGAGATTAGTGTTCATAAGGACTTACGTGCGAAACGGGGGTCAAGGTGCGCGAGTTTTGTGTCGCTGGGGCGATTTGACATAAGTCGCGGGAAGAGAAGAACGCAAAACGTAAAACGTAGAGCCCGCCGCGGCGGGTAAACTGTGATACGTGACTCCCGGGATGAAATCGCATGTGTTAGGTATGATATTCTACATCCGGTAGTGGACTTGGCGGGTGCGGCTCTTGGCCGAACAACAGGGTATTCACTTGTCAAAGAGCACCACGCGGCGCGGGGATTGCGCGCCATGTATTTCGGGTAAGTGTAGGTTATGAGGATTGGCCGGTCAAGAGGTTTGGCGAGATTTTCCGGAGGGGCAGTTCTCTGGATGCTTTCCAGGCGATGATTCGCATCTCTTGCTGGTTCTTCGCTATGTCGAACGAAATGGCCTGCGGGCGAATCTGGTGCAACGATCCGAGCAGTGGACTTACGGCAGTCTTTGGCGGCGGGAGAACAAGCGTGGGCTGGGGATGTTGAGCGACTGGCCGGTCCAGCGTCCGAGGGATTGGGTTGAGTTTGTGAACGAACCGCAGACGCCGGCGGAACTGGAGGCGATCCGCCGTAGCGTAAACCGTAGCTGTCCGTTCGGGGATGATGCCTGGACGGATGAAATGGTGGTACAATTAGGCGTCGAATCGGCCCTGCGGCCATTAGGACGTCCACCCAAGCCGTGCGGAGCAACAAATGAGGTGTGAATGTGGCGAATCGAATCCAGGCCCTTTTTCTTCGATCCTTATGGAAGTGCCATTCAATCCAGGCCCTTTTTCTTCGTCGAATATGACGAGGTGCTGCGGGATACGTCGAAGACATTTCAAGCGTCGCTTGATGGCCAGTTGCTGTTGGCATACTTGGCGATGGTGGACGGTCGGGACAGTACGGCCATAGATATTCTTAATGGCGTTGTGAATAGTGG
>JBBQTU010000073.1:0-16522 GCA_038213005.1 Tepidisphaerales bacterium
ACCGGCGGGCGAGTCCTCTCAGCATTTGACCTGGCCGGCACCAGCCTGTTCACTCGCAAGGGCCTGAAGCAGACCGCATCGCCGCTGCCGGTGTGGGATTACCTTACCCTAGCCCTGCTGGGGCTGATCCTGGTGGATGTCGCGGTTCGCCGCATCGCCTGGGACTGGAAGACGCTCAGGACTGTCGCGGTGCAGCGACTGGGCCTGGACACAGCCAGGAAGATCGAGAAGAGTGAGTCAGTCGATGCCCTGCGGCGTCTGCGTGAAGGCGGCAAGGATCCCACCGAGAAGCCGAAGAAGGCCCCCGCCGCCGATGCGGGCGAGGCCCCGCCCGTGGTATCCACGAAGTTTGAGGCCAGGGGCCCTGGCGTGGACGGCGACCTGACCAAGGTGGTCGGCGGCGCAACCGACCAGCCCGTCCCCAAGAAGAAGCCAGTGCCGCAGCAACAGCCGGCCGGCAGCGGTGAGGATCGCACCACCAGCCTGCTTGCGGCCAAACGGCGAGCCCGGGAACAGATGGACAAGAAGGACGAAGAGAAGTGATCCGTGAGTGACGAAACCCAAATGACCGAGTAAGTACAAGAACAGGAGAAGCTATGGCCCAGCAGAACATCCCAAACGTCGACCCGCAAGTTGAGGCAGCTTGCGAGCAGTTCCGCAAGGACTTCAGAGCGGTCAAGAATCAGATTGGCCGGGCAATTGTCGGCCACGATGAGATTGTCGACGGTGTATTGACCTGCCTGTTCGTCAGCGGCCACGCGCTGCTTGAGGGTGTGCCGGGATTGGGCAAGACGGCCCTGATCCGCACGCTATCGCAGGCGCTGACGTTGAAGTTCAGCCGCATCCAGTTCACCCCCGACCTGATGCCCGCCGACGTGATCGGCACCAACGTGATCATGGACGCCGAGAGCGGCCGGCGCGAGTTCACGTTCATGCCCGGACCAATCTTCTCGCAGATGGTGCTGGCCGACGAAATCAACCGCGCCACGCCCAAGACGCAGTCGGCCCTGCTGGAAGCGATGCAGGAACACCAGGTCACCGCCGGCGGAAAGGTGCGCAAACTCGAAGACCCCTTCTTCGTGATGGCGACCCAGAACCCCATCGAACAGGAAGGCACCTATCCTCTGCCCGAGGCGCAGTTGGACCGCTTTTTCTTCAAGCTGGTCGTCCAGTATTCCAACCGCGACGAACTCAGGCAGATCCTGGAGAAGACGACCACGAACCAAAAGATCGAGATCGAGCCCGTGCTGGATGGCGCGAAGATCATGGAGCATCAGCAACTGGTGCGCCGCGTGCACGTGGCGCCGCATGTGCAGGACTACGCGATCCGCTGTGTGCTGGCGACCCACCCCAAAGGCGAGTTTGCCGTAGGCGTCGTCAACCAGTTCTTGCGATTCGGTGCCAGCCCGCGCGCGGCTCAGGCGATCAGCCTCGCGGGCAAGGTGCGCGCCCTGCTGGATGGGCGATTCCATGTCAGTTTCCAGGACATCAAAGAGGTGCTGAAGCCGGCCATGCGACACCGCCTGATCCTCAACTTCGAAGGCGAAGCCGAAGGCATGACCACCGACATGATCATCGACAAGATTATCGCCGAAGTATCCACCGCTACTGAAGGGCTAAGGGTGTAGAATATGCATATGAGGACGATGCCGACTGTGGAAGTGACTGCGGTTGTCGGGGCCGATGGCAGTGTGCGCGTGCCCGATCTACCCTATGCCCCAGGCGAACGAATACGTGTATTCGTGGTGGGCCAGCCATTGGTCGCACCGCGCGAACGCACCGACGAGGAACTCGCACAATCCCGGAATATCCGTGAGAGCCTCAAAGGATCAGTCTTGCGTTACGACGATGCCACTGAGCCGGTGGGCTTGGAGGACTGGGAAGTTCTGCGCGGGGAGGATCCGCAGTGATTCTCGTGGATACTCATGTTTTGGTCTGGTGGCAGTGTTCTAGCGAGCGCCTTGCCGAGAGGCACCTCGCGATGCTGCGCGACCACGAGCGTGAGGGGATACTAGTCAGTGCCATCTCTTTCTGGGAGGTCGCCCTTCTGGTCTCCAAGCGACGGTTGGACCTGAACGCGCCACTCAGCGAATGGACTGCCAGAGTGCTGGCCGATCCCACGCTGGAGGTAGTTCCGGCATCTCCACAGGTGTTGATTGAGTCGACCCGCCTGCCCGGTCTCTTTTACCCAGACCCCGCTGACCGGATCATCGTGGCTACGGCCCGAGAGCACGATCTCGCACTCCTGACAGAGGATGCAAGAGTCCTTGCCTATGGGCACGTGCGTTCGGTAGGACCATAGGAAAGATTATGGCGATATACACCATCCATCAGAACAGCGGCAAATTCATCGTAGTGGTCGCGCGGGGCGGCCACTACGCAGTCTGGAATCGCAAACAAGGGCGCGGCGAGGTGACAATCCCCGTCCGCACCAAGGCCCAGGCCGATCTCGTGTGCGACAAGCTCAATCGCCGGGAGCACACCGGCACGATTGAGGTCCTTGGGGATGGAACGGTGGCGTGAGCGAAGAAAGCTTGCCACAGATGGGGCACAGATGATCACAGATCAGCACACACTCAATGAGCTCAGCCAGAAGGTTATCGGCGCATCATTTCGCGTCGGCAATGCCTTAGGTTCGGGCTTCGCTGAGAAGGTCTATGAGAACTCGCTGGCCCACGACCTGCGGAAGCTGGGACTCAACGTACAACAGCAGGTCCCGCTCAAGGTGTGGTACGACGGAGTCGTTGTGGGCGAGTTTGTCGCTGACCTGATCGTACAGGGGAGCATCATCGTCGAAATCAAGGCAGTTGAGCATCTCATTCCAGTCCATGTTGCTCAGTGCATCAACTACCTCGCTACGACAGCGATGCCCCTGTGTCTGCTGATTAACTTCGCCGGTCGTGTGGAGGTCAAACGCCTTGCCGGCGCCGCGTTCAAGAAGGCACCATCTGTGTCCATCTGTGCCCCATCTGTGGCAACATCTTCTTCGGATGACCAATGACTCTCGCCGACTCCCAAACTCTCCTCGACACCGAGTTCATGGCCCGGCTGGACCAGCTTGATCTGCTGTCGCGCAAAGTGCTGGCCGGAAAGCTCAAGGGCGAACGGCGATCCAAGCGACGTGGGCAGTCTGTCGAGTTTGCCGACTACCGTAACTATGTCGTCGGCGACGATCTTCGTTTCATCGATTGGAACATCTACGCCCGGCTGGATCGACTTTTCCTTAAGCTGTTTCTTGAGGAGGAGGATCTCTCGCTGAGCATCCTGATCGATGTCAGCCGCAGCACCGAATTCGGCAACCCGGGCAAACTCATGTTCATGAAGCGGGTGGCGGCCGCCCTGGGCTATGTCGGCCTGGTCAACTACAACCGCGTGGTGATCGCCGCGATCAACGACCGCGTCGAGAGCGAGACAGGTTTCATGCGCGGCCGGCAGAAGGTGCCGCACATGATCGAGTTCCTTCAGTCATTGCAGCCCGAGGGCACAAGCCACCTGGCCGGGGCGTGCAAGCGATTCGCCCTGTCGCATCGGCAAAAGGGTGTGACGATCGTCCTGTCCGACTTCTTCGATAAAGGCGGCTATGAGAACGGCCTGCGATACTTGGCCGGTGGCCACACCGACCTTTTCTGCATCCAGGTACTCGCCCCGCAGGAGATTGAGCCCGACCTGCAAGGCGACCTGAAACTGAAAGACATCGAAGACGGCGACCTGGCCGAGGTCTCAATCACGCAGCCTCTGATCAAACGCTACAAGGCCAATCTGAACGCCTATTGCCTGGGCCTCAAGGAATACGTAACTCGCCGTGGCGGGGCCTACCTGTTCACAAGCACGGCGGTGCCCTTTGACACGCTCGTCCTGAATTACCTGCGGGAACGAGGGCTGCTGGGATGAATTGGCCTTCCTTCCTCAATCTCTTCACCGCCGCCATCGCCGCCGCCGTGGCAATCCCACTGCTGCTGCTTCTCTATTTCCTCAAGCTCCGCCGCGAGGAGAAGGTCATATCTTCCACCTTGCTGTGGAAGAAGGCGATTCAGGACCTGCAGGTCAATGCGCCGTTCCAGCGGCTCCGGAAGAACCTCCTGCTGCTCCTGCAACTCCTGGTTCTCATTCTGCTCTGCCTCGCCCTGGCTCGCCCGATGATCAGCTACCTCGGCTCAGCCGGGAAGACCACCGTCATCCTGATCGACCGCTCAGCCTCGATGTCCACGAAGGATGCCAATCAGGGCCGCACCCGCCTGGAAGAGGCCAAACGCCTGGCCGGCGAGATCGTCGACTCGATGGGACGCGATGCCAAAGCGATGGTCATCGCGTTTGACGATGCCGCCCAGACGGTTCAGTCATTCACCAGCGATCGGGTTGCCCTCAAGCGGGCCGTAGAGGCGATCCAGCCGACCGATCGGCGATCGCGACTGAAACTGGCCTTCCAACTGGCCGACGCTCAGATGGCCTTCCTGCCCGAGCAGAACCGCCCGAACAAAGAACCCCCAGACGTGATGCTGTTCTCCGATGGCCGGGTGGCCGACGCCGATGAGCTGTCGCTCAAAGGCATGTTGAAGTACATCCGCATCGGCCAGGGTGACACCCCCAATATCGGCGTGGTCTCGCTCAGCGCCCGCCGCAACTACGAGCGGCCGACCGAGGTTCAGGTCTTCGCCCGGCTGGCCAACTTCGGCCCGGCCCCAGCCAAGGCGGATGTGCGTCTGAGCATCGATGGCAAGCCTTCGCGGGTCGGCAGCGTCAATCTTGCCCCCGAGCGATGGAACGACGCCAAGTGGCTCCAGAAGAACCCGGGCAAGAAGGCCGACGGGTTCGCCGCGCAGGACAGCGTGGAGTTCACCGTCGAATTGGCCGATGCCGCCCTGCTCTCGGTGCAGCAGCTCAACAACGATGATGCGATGCCGGCCGATGACATGGCAAGCGTAGTCGTCCCGCCGGCCAAGTCGCTTAAGGTCGTGCTGGTCTCAGACGGCAACTACTTCCTCGAAAAGGCGCTTCAGACTCTGCCGCTCAAGGAGCCCGGCACGCTGAATCCCGCCGAGTATGAGGCCAAGCCGCCGGAAGACGCCGATGTGATCATCTTCGACCGCTGGATGCCCAAGGTGATGCCGCAGGCCGGCGCGTTCATCTACTTCGGCTCGGTCCCGCCCAACTCAAAACTGTCGGCCGAGACCAAAAACGGACGCGTTGTCACCGTCAACAACCCGCAGATCCTGGACTGGCGGCGGGACCATCCGGTGCTCCGTTACCTCTCATTGTCCAAGCGCGCGATCGCCGAATCGCTCAAGCTGATTGTGCCTCTGGACGCCCAGGTGCTCATCGACGGCAGCGAAGGCCCGCTCATGGTGCTCTACCGCGAACCGCAGCGCACGCACCTGGTGGTCGCCTTTGACCTGCTGCAGAGCGACTGGCCCACCCGGCCGAGTTTCCCCGTATTCCTCAATTCCGCGATGCAGTTCCTCGCCCTGACGTCTCAATCCAACGCGAGAGAGTCGGTTGCGCCAGGCACCGCGCCGACACTGGAGCGCGCATCCATCATGCAGGCCGACCCCAAGCTGCAACCGATATCGCTCCTCGGTCCCATCAACGCCACCGTTGCGATACCGCCGGCCGGCGATGTCACACTACCCGCCCTGGACCGCGTTGGCGTCTACCAGACCAATCCGCCTATCCCGCCGTTTGAAAAGATCGCCGTCAACCTCCTGGACGAGAACGAGAGCAACACGATGCCGGTTGATGTTCCCCCCGGCCACATCGGCACCATGCTGGCCGTCGGCGCCTCGGATTCGCGGCTGGACCTGTGGTGGTGGCTCATCGCCTGCGGCGCAGTCCCCCTGCTGATGATCGAGTGGTGGGTCTATACGCGCCGCGTCCATCTGTAGGCTGCCAGCCCGCTGCCAGCCCGCTGATTGATCCTTGGGAATCAACTAGATAGCATAGGTCATGGCGTTGCTGGATGACATTCGAGACAAGATCGCGCGGCGGCAGTATGAGTTCTCAAAGCACGCCGTAGATCAAACGATCATGCGGAGCATCAGCGTTGCCGAACTGGAAGAGGCTCTGGCAACCCGCAGCGAAGTGATCGAGGATTATCCCGAGGACAAGTATGGGCCGAGTTGCCTGATCCTCGGTCTTACGAGGAGGGGGCGTCCGCTGCATTTGCAGTGCAGCCACCCGACGCGGCCCCTGGTTAAGATCATCACGGTGTACGAGCCGGATGCGGAACTCTGGATCGACCTGCGGATTCGCAGGAAGGATTAAAGAGGTGCGATGATGCAAGAAACGATGATTGACACCCAAGTGACCTACACCGTCGAACATGACGGCAAGTTCTTCCTCATCGAGCACGTGCCGGCGCGGGTGTGTCGCGAGACGGGAGAGCAGTTCTTCGCCCCCGAGACGGTGGAGCATATTCATGCGGTAATCAAGAGCCGCCAGAAACCCATCAGGGTCATTGAAACGCCCGTCTACAAGTACGCATGAAGGCCGTCATCATGACAATGTCGGCACGAGGCGATATGATTCTTTCATGCAAACGGAGCTACTGAAACGCGTGACCGTGAACCCACGCCAGTGCGGCGGGCGGCCGTGCATTCGTGGTATGCGAATCCGCGTAAGCGATGTGCTTGACCTTCTGGCAGCCGGCCTGACTACTGAACAAGTCGTCAAGGAACTGCCAGACCTCGAAACGGACGACGTCCGCGCCTGTCTGACTCTGGCTTCCAACCGCTTCGACCACCCGGTGTTCGTGGCATGATTCTGCTGGATGCTCACCTCTCGCCCGAACTGGCACCGTGGATTGCCACGCAACTGCGCATCGAGTGCATTCATCTGCGGGATCTGGGCCTGCGGGATGCGGAGGACGAAACCGTCTTCGCCAGGGCACGCAGTATGAAGGCCGTCGTGATGACCAAAGACTCGGACTTCGTCGAGCTCGTCTCGCGGCTTGGCCCTCCGCCGCAGGTTATCTGGTTGACTTGCGGCAATACCTCCAATGCCTCACTGCGACTATTGCTCAGGAACCTGCTACCGCAAGCCATGATGGCATTGGGGGCAGGCGAACCGCTCGCCGAGATTGGTCTCCGCCAGTGACTACTTGAGACCGAGCTTGCCCTGCCAAGCCAGGATGTTGTCGGTCAGCGGCTGCCCGCCCCCGGCCCCGGCGCTGCGATATCGCCGGGCGACGTTGGCCGCTCCCAGGCACTCATAAATGTCCTGGCCGATGTTCGAAGCGTCGCCGCCTTGGGCAACCGTGGCTGCCTTGAAGTCATCGACTTTCAGTTGCCCCAGCGCCCACTTGCCCTGCTTCTCGCACTGGAGCACCAGCGTTCCCACCACTTGGTGAGCCGTGCGGAAGGGCACGCCCTTGGTCACGAGATATTCAGCCAGACTCGTGGCGTCGAGGAATCCTCGATCCAGCGTCGGCTCGATCTTCTCGCGCATGAAGTTGGCTGTGCTTACAATGGCGGCCGCCATCGTCGCGCAGCTCATCATCGTGTCATAGGCCCGGAAGAGGATGCGCTTGTCCTCCTGCAGATCACGGTTGTAGCCGATCGGCAGGCCCTTGCAGATCGTCAGCAGCGCCATCAGGTCGCCGTAGACGCACCCGCACCGGCCGCGGATCAGTTCCAGCATGTCCGGGTTCCTTTTCTGCGGCATCATCGACGAGCCGGTGGTGTACTTGTCTGCGATCTTGATGAACGAGAACTCGGTTGTGCTGTAGATAACCCACTGCTCGGCCCAGCGTGACAGGTGCATCGACGCCATCGCCAGCGAGAACAGGAACTCAAGCGCCTGGTCGCGGCTGGCCGTCTGCTCGATGCTGCTGATCGGCGGACCGTCAAACCCCAGCTCGTGCGATGTCTCGCACGCGTCGATGGGTAGCGAAGTTCCCGCAATCGCCCCGCTGCCCAGCGGAATGTCGTTGATTCCAGTGAACTGATACGCGGTGGCGCAGCGGTCGGCGTCCCGGCTGAACATCTGGCACCACGCCAGGCACTCGGCCGCCGCATAGATCGGCTGGGCACGCTGCATATGCGTGTACGATGGCATCACGATATCCCGGCTGCGGTCGGCCATCACCACAAACGCCCGGCAAAGATCATGCAGCCGTTTGCCGGCCTCGATGGCGTGCTCGTGAATCCACAGTGCCAGGTCCAGCGCCACCTGATCATTGCGGCTCCGCCCAGTATGCAGCCGCTCCCCCGGCTTGCCGATCCGCTTGATCAGCTCGGCCTCAATGACCATGTGAATGTCTTCCTTAGACTTGTCCAGGACGATCGTCCCGGCCTCAAAGTCCTTCTCGATGGACTTCAAGCCACCGGCGATGGCTTCAAGGTCGGCCGCGGTAATCAGCCCCACCTTCGCCAGCATCGAAGCCTGGGCCATCGACCCGGCGATATCCTGCGGATAAAGACGGTTGTCGTACGAGATGGACTCCACGAAGTCCTGCGCCAGCTTATCGGTCGCCTCGCCAATCCGCGCCTGCCACGATTTCTGATTTTCTTCGGCCATAGGTATCACATTCTACACAAATGCTGAGCCTGACACACCGGCCAAGACAGGGCGAGGCTTGAGATCGATAGCAGCGTGGCTCTGACGGCCGGGGCTGGGGCATCCAGCGGGGATCGCTTTGCGGCGTCGCTGCAACTCTTGGGGCGGGGCTGAAGCTCGGCCAGCGCAGAACAACCAAGTCCGGCCCGGTTCATTCTCTCTGGTGCTTGGACGCTCGCCAGATGCCAGGGCAGCAATCATAGTCCCGCTCCGTTATCCGTGCCGGCCGGGGGAGAATGAACCGGGAGGAGAATGAACCGGGACGTAGCTAGTTGACATTGCCGCCGTGGCTTAGCACACTCTTCCCCCATGCCAAGACGACCTCGCGTAGCGCCGGGAGGAGGGGTGTATCCTGTGCTGAATCTTTCTACGGGGAAGATCAAGCTGTTCATGTCATGGCAAGGATTTCGAGGCGTTCCACCGTCTGCTACTTGAGGCTTCTGGGTGGCGCAGGTGAATAACGATCACCACCAGGGAGCGGGCGGCATGGCGTGCGAGTCTTGATCGCAGTCGGCCGGTTCCGAAGAAATTCATTCGCCCCGGTTCATTCGCCGGTGATCACGATTGGACGAACCAGACGGGTGCGGAAACTCGGCCTTACCCATACAGCCACTGAAGAAAGCGGCTGGCATGACAAACAGGATGAACAAGAGCAGCACGGCCGGCTCCCGCGGCATTCCCGCGACAATCTCCCTTGTTGGCGTTCGGCTTACGCGCCGATGCGTGCGCGCCGCCGCACCATCAGCATTGGGGCGACGCCCAGCAGACCGAAGGCGAGGGTGGAGGCCTCAGGCACAGCGCAGTACGCGAGGCTTTGAAAGTCCTGCTTGAACGCCGAGCCGAACTCGGTGCCGTTCTCCTGCTTCCATTTGAGGTCGCCACTGTCGAGGCTGAGCCCCGATACGCCGCTCCATGGTTCGTGGATGATTTCCCAGATGAGGATCTGCACCGCAGCCGCATGGTCGTGAGTCATACCGATTGGATTCTGAGTCGCATCATAGAGATGCATCTTGTAATCATGAAGATTGCCTACAAGATCCTGAGCGGTTGCCGGCGTGACAACATAGCCCTGGACTGCCGAGAGACCCACACAGTGAGTGAGCAGGCGATCGACCATTGCCTTTTGCTCGATGGAGATGGGGTTGTCTCGTGTGCTTACACGACCATCCTGAATAGGGGCGGCGAGATAGCTGTTGTAAACATTAAAGTCGTAGATACTCCCAATGTTTATGTTGTGGTTCAACTCAGAGCAAAAAAAGTTGTAGTCTACCGCTTGCGTTGTGGCAGGAGATATGGAGCCCTCAAAAACACCCGCATATTCCGTCTTGGGCGTGCCGTTTCCGAACATCGAGTTGGAGGAGATCAACTGCACGCTACGGTACGGAAGAGCGTTGGGCAGGGTGAATTCAGTCTTGCCCTAATCATCGATCTTCAGCCTTACCGTCGAAGATGGGGTATCTGCCCAAAGGCAAACCGGAAGACCGACCACCGCAACCGCTCCAAGAACTGCAATTTTCCGCACAATGCCTCCGAGAATGAAATAACTGCTCCGTCAATTTAGCGTCTGCTTGCAACCGGGTCAAGCCCTCTGGGCGTCTTTTTTTTTTCGCAATCCCCCCCTTTGGTGGCGCGCCTGCTGAGATTTTCGGACAACCTGAGAGAAACTGGAGCGCCGGGTCTTGAGCCGGGCCTTCGCTTCGGAGAGTATGTCGGGGTCATCCAGGCAATGCACGCGTTTTCGGCGTGATCCCTTGCCGTCCTAGCGGGCTGCGGACGCGCGGGTACTGCGATGTGGCAGAGCCCGTTGGACGGGCTCAGGGTTCGGGGGCATCGAGGTTTGCCCAAAGTTGTGGGTCGGCAGGTGGCTGGTCATGCCTTTGAGTTTGTTCCTATTTCATCTTCGCAGGCTGGCCGGCCATGAGCCCGGCTCGGCCGCTGCGTTCTGGTCGGCTCCGCGAGCGCAGCGGTTTCTCGCGACTCTGGTGGTCCTCCCTGCGGTTTTGGTGATCATCTCCCTGGCGTTCGCGGCGATACAAATGATAGGGATCAATAGTCAGAAGGCGAACTGGTATAAGCAGCATGCGGAGCTGGCCATGGCAAGCCGGGACTACAGCACGGCTCGCATCTGTTATACCGGCTTGCTTGAGGATGATCCGGCGAATCCAGCCCACGAGTTCGGCCTGGCGCGAAGCCTGGCCGCCTTGGGGCGCACCGCCGAGGCCGTGGTATTGATCAGCCGCCTGGCTCCCGCTGACGCCGCCGGCTATCCTCCGGCTCACCTTGCTGTGGCCGAGCAGTTGCTCAGTGCCAAGGCTCCAACCGACAGTGCCATGGCAGCGGCCGAGGGCCATCTCCTTCATGTCATTCAATTGCAGCCCGGCAACGCCCGAGCGCACGCCTTGCTGGCTACCGTTTATGCCAGGGGAGAACACTGGAATCAGTTCAAGGAACACCTGGCGCAGGGTGGCCCCGGCGTCGACCGCCTCGGATTGCTCGCCAGCGACCTGTTCGCAGCCCACGGTGAAACGATCGAGGCCGAAGCATGGGCCAGACGCGCTGCCCGCTTCTACCGGGCACGCCTGTTGGCAGACCCTAAGGACCATGCCGCCAGGGTGAAACTTGCCCAGGCCATGGCTCGACTGCGCGACTTTGCTGCGGCCATCGAAATGCTGGAAACGGCTTGGAAAGAAACGCGGGGTCCGGTCTTCCCCCCAGCGATGGCGGCGGTCGTCGCCGAGTGGATTAAGTCAGCCAATTCGCGCTCGCCGTCGCAGCGACGCGCGATGCTGCAGCAGGGACTCACCTGGGACGCACAGAATGCAGCCCTGCTGCGACAGGTGCTCGACCCCGGGATGCTCCAGGTGGCCCCCGCAGAAGCGCCCGCGACCTCTACCATTGCGGGCACGGCGGTCCTTGGTCTTTGCCAGGCGGTAGCGGCCTGTCGCAGCAATCAGCCCGCCGAGGTGCGCGCCCAACTGGAGCGGGCGATCGCCCTGGATACTGCGGGCAATGTGCCGATGGCGGTCGTTGCCGCCAATGTCGCAGGCTTCTGGGGACAGAGCCAGGAGCCCGACGCCGAGGCAGCGCTGCTGCTGTCCACGGCCTTGGTGGAACTGCGGCCGGGCGATCCGCTGGCCCAGGGTGCCCATGGCTTGGTGCTGGCGAGGCAGGAGCAGTGGTATCGGGCCGTCTACTACCTCACCGCAGCGCTCAAGGCCAGGCCTGCCGACAGGACACTGCACACGGCGCTTGCCGGCGTCTACGACAATCTGGGGCATCCCAACGCCGCCGCCGAACAGCGCCGACTGGAAAGCCCATCCGAAAAAGCGAGTCCGGCCGCACTTAAGTAGGTCATGCCAAGGGTTCCGGGTGATCTTCAGCACGAAGCATCAACGGAGGCAGACGCCGCCGCGGCAACCACCTCGGCCGGTTCGGATGGGACCGCAGGAGAAACGCCGGCCGGTTCGGCCTGACCGCGGGCGATGAAGACCATCACCAGGCTCCAGGCGGCCATGGCGAGGATGAACAGGGCGAATTGCAGGTTGCCCGGCAGTGAGTAGATCATGAGGGTCATGGGGATCCAGTAGACCCAGGCGGGGATCAGCAGCGGCAGCACGCTCGTGAGGTACCATCGCCTGTTGATGCCGCGAAGCGTGGGAATGATACGGAAGCCGTTGGCCTTCCATGCATAGGCGAGAATCCAGTACGGCACGCCCCAGATCGGGGTCAGGATGAACTGGTCGATGAGCATCTTGCGGATGACGGTGCCCATGCCCGTGTCGCTGCCCAGGATCATGGCGAGAAAACGGTATTGCGTGTCCACCAGTGCCCCGGCGCCGGCGAAGAACGCGGCATTGATCAGAACATCGCGGAGGGTGATGGGCTGCCGGCCGGTCCGAGGCAGCAGCAGCTTGGCGATCTCCGGCAGGATCGTCCCGGCGACAACACTGCCCAGCATGGCAACCACCACGCCCCACTGCGCCCGGATGGCGGCAAGCTCGGCGCAGAAGCCCTTGATGCCCGGCACATTGAAATAGCCGATCAATAGAAGCAGCGCCATCGCCTGCAAGACGATGATCGCCCGCCAGTAGAGACGGGCGGCGTCGATGCCGGGTTGGGCGAGGCAGCGGAGCGACACATCCTTGTCCGTGGCAACATCAGGCATCAGATCTTCCTTGAAGGGCGGGGATCTTACGGCAAACCCATGCGGCCGGAAAGACCGCCCGAAGGTCGATTGCTGTCGGGCGTGCCTCGCCCCTCCGCGTTTGCTTCTTCTAACTTCCTCACTTAGGACACCTTCGGCGGAGGATCCCTGGAGTGCGGTAAGCTTCTTACCGCTTTACCGAGGCGAGCTTCTCGCCGGGAGCGCGGTGCAGCAGAGTAGGACATGCATTGTCACCAACTGCGTCCCACAAGGCGCCGATGTACTCCTGCCGCCGACAAGGTCGGCTCGTCAAAGCTGCGAGAAGCTCGCAGCACTCCCAAATCGCCCTGACTGTCCTGCACCCCGCCCCGCGCCTGGCGGTCATGCCGAGTCCTTTGATATTTCGCGACGTCGAGTAAACTCTGAGCTTTACCCTGGCAAGCAAAGGACTAGAACATGGATACACCGACCAACGCGCCGACGACCCCAGTGACTCCCCTGACCCCTTCGACGCCCGCGATTCCCGCGGTTCCCGCAGCGCCGGCGGCCCCTGTCGCCCCCGCCGCGGCGCCAGCACCGGCCGGCCCGGCCATGATTACATTTGACGACTTCGCCAAGCTCGAACTTCGCGTGGGCAAGGTGCTGGAATGCATCGCCCACCCCAATGCCGACAAGCTGCTGGTGCTGCAGGTCGAACTGGCCGGCGGCGAGCGACGACAGATCTGCGCCGGCCTGCGGGCGCACTATCAGCCCGAGCAGTTCATCGGCAAGGAAGTGATCGTGGTCGCCAACCTCGCGCCGCGAACAATGCGCGGGCAGGTCAGCGCCGGCATGTTGCTGGCCGCCAGCGACCCCGCCACCGGCAAGGTTATCTTCATCACGCCCAGCGAGAGCGTCTCGCCCGGCAGCAAGGTGAGCTAACGCAGACCCATCCGATGCTCCGAGAACTGCACATCTCCAATCTCGCCGTGATCACCGACGCGCGGATTGAACTGCACGCGGCGCTCAACTGCTTTACCGGCGCCACCGGCGCCGGCAAGAGCCTGGTCATCGGCGCCTTGGAGGTCCTGCTAGGACTGCGCAGCCCGTCGGAAATGCTCCGGCCCGGCGCGGCCGAGGGCCGCGTCTCGGGCCTCTTTGCCGTGCATGATGCGTCGATCCTCCGCCAGCTTGAGAAGATCGCCGATGTGCAGCTCGACGGCGAGGGCGGAGAACTGCTGCTCACCCGACGCCTGTACAACTCCGGGCGGTCCAGCGTCTCGCTCAATGGGCAGCCCATCACGCTGGCGATGCTGAAAGACATCGCCGAGACACTGGTGGATGTGCACGGCCAGCACGACCATCAGTTCCTCCTCAAGCCTTCAAATCAGCTTGAGGTGCTCGACCAGTTCGGCGACTTGTCGCCCCTGCGCGACCAGTATCACAACATCTACACCCAGCTCAGCGAGGCCCGACGGCGCCTGCAGGACCTCTCCACCGGCCAGGAACTGCGACGGCAGCAGTTGGACCTGTATCACTTCCAGGCTAACGAGATCGACGGCGCCGAACTGGATGCCGCCGAGGTGCAGGAACTCGAGGCCCGCGTCCGCGTGCTGCGAAACCTGGAGAAGCTCAAGAAGGATGCCTCTTCAGCTCACTCGGCGCTTTACGAAAGCGATGGCGCAATCCTTGAACGGCTCAAGATGGTCGCCGCCGTGCTGGCCGAGTCGGCCGAACTGGACGAGTCGCTCAAGCCCACCGCCCAGAGCGTGAAGGATGCGACCATCCAGCTCGAAGAGTCGGCCTTTGACCTGTCCCGTTATATCGACCGCCTGGACATCAATCCCGGCGAACTGGTCGAGGCCGAGGATCGCCTCAACACCATCAACCGCATCCTGGACAAATACGGCGACACGGTCGAGGCAACGCTGGCGATGAGAGAAGAGATCGGCCAGAAGCTCGCTGCCCTCGAAGGCGAAACCGGCGACCTCTCCGTCCTCCAGAAACAGATCGACCCGCTGGCGAAAAAGCTCAAGGAACTGGGCGACCAGCTCACCGGCAAACGCAAGGATGCGGCCAGAAAGCTGATCCCGCAGATCGAAAAACAGCTCGCCGAACTGGGCATGGAAAAGGCCCGGTTCAGCGTCACCTTCGACCCGGCCGAGAGGACCATCCCCGGCTGCGACCTCCCCGCCGGCGCCAGCGGGTTTGACCAGATGGAATTTCTGGCCCAGACCAACCCCGGCCAGCTCGCGCAGCCTCTGCGCAAGATCGCGTCCGGCGGCGAACTGTCGCGCATCATGCTCGCCCTCAAGGGCATCCTGGCCCAGAGCGACCGCGTCAGCGTCCTGGTCTTCGACGAGATCGATTCCAACGTCGGCGGCCGGCTCGGTGCGGTCATCGGCTCCAAACTCCGCGACCTCGGCGAGCATCACCAGGTGCTCTGCATCACACATCTGCCCCAGATCGCCGCCTATGCCGACCGCCACCTGACCGTCCGCAAAGAAGTCGACGGCCAGCAGACGATCACCAGCGTCCGCGCGATGGAAGGCGAAGAACGCCTGCACGAGCTGGCCGAGATGATCGGCGGACACCACATCACCGCGACCACGCTGGCCCAGGTGCAGGAACTGCTGGAGGCGGCCAAACGCCCCGCCGCTGCTCCCGCCCCGCCGGCCAGGGCAAAGCCAAAGGCCGCGACGAAGGCATCGCCACAAAATAAGGTGCCAAAATAAGGTGCCTGAAAAGAAGTAGCCCTCCGATGCTATACTCCGCGCCATGAGCAGCAGCAGTTCCATCATCCTTCTGTCCGGCGGCCTCGACTCGGCCACCTGTCTGGCCATCGCCCGCGATTCAGGTTTCTCCCCGCTTTACACGGTGGCGTTCGACTACGGCCAGCGACATCGCAACGAACTGGTCGCCTCGGCGGCGATCTCAAGGCTCATGCACACCCGCGAGCATCGCGTGATCCGCATCGACCTGCGCCAGTTTGGCGCCAGTGCCCTGACGGCCGACATCGCGGTGCCCAAGGACCGTGATGAGCGGGCGATGGGCGCCGATGTGCCGATCACCTATGTCCCGGCTCGCAATACCATCTTCCTCTCCTATGCCCTGGCATGGGCCGAGGTGCTGGAGGTGCGGGATGTATTCATCGGCGTCAACGCCGTGGACTACAGCGGCTATCCCGATTGCCGGCCGGAGTTCATCCAGGCGTTCGAGCAACTGGCCAACCTGGCAACGCGGATGACAACCCAGGCAAGCGTGCGTCCCTTCCGCATCCACGCCCCGCTGCTGCACCTGACCAAGGCCCAGATCATCCGCAAAGGCGTGGAGTTGGGCGTGGACTATTCGCTGACCCACTCCTGCTACGACCCCTCGCCTGCGGGCCTCGCCTGCGGGCACTGCGACTCATGCCTGCTCCGCCGACGCGGGTTTGAGGAAGCGGGCGTCGCCGACCCAACCCGATACGCCTGATCGCCAAGCTGTGGACGCGTGAACATTAAAAGGATGAGCAGAAGCCTCTGCCGCACGACGCACCGCCGCACCGCTCGGGCTCCCCTTCGCACGTCAGACATGTGCGCCACGTGGAGCACGTCTGCGACGTGCTGCTTCGCGCGGGCCGGACGGTGAGGCGATGACGCGCAGCCGGCCGGCTGGCCTGGCCGATTGAGAGCCTACTCCATGCGGAGTCAGCGGTGCGCCCATCGCACGTCACAGACGTGCGCCACGTGGAGCACGTCTGCGACGTGCTGCTTCGCGCGGGCCGGACGGTGAGGCGATGACGCGCAGCCGGCCGGCTGGCCTGGCCGATTGAGAGCCTACTCCATGCGGAGTCAGCGGTGCGCCCAT
>JBBQTU010000074.1:0-16366 GCA_038213005.1 Tepidisphaerales bacterium
GGCATACCTGATCACTCGGCGCTGGGCCCCTGGTCGCCCGTGCGCGCAGCGGAGGCCGAGAGCGACTCGAGTCCGGCTTTGGCCCGCCTGCGCGCCAGCCATCGGCACCCCAAGGCGACGACGACGAAGCACACAATCGCCAGCACGATCAATGTGATGCTGCGTTTGATGTTGTCGGCGTTCTTCAGTCCCGCTCCGATCAGCGTTGCGGGAATCGCCTCAGGGATCAACCCGATCGCCGTGCCCAGCAGAAAATCACGATGCCTCACCCGCGATAGCCCCAGGCACAGGTTGATCAGCGTCCCGTGGACGGGCACCTGGCGGGCCAGGATCACTCCCAGCATGCCCTGTTTCTGGATCGTGTCCGCCCATCGCTGGAGCTTGGGCCACTTGTGCAGCACCCAGTCGCGCCCGCCCCATCGCACAAACAGAAACACGCCGTAGTATGCCAGGAGCGTCGCCAGTTCGTTCAGCAGCAGGGCGATCCAGAATCCAAACAGCCATCCGCCCAGCCCGCAGAACAGCAGGCGCGGCATGCCACCGGCCACCAGGGCGGCCACTGCCAGAATGAATAGCGGATACGCCCAGATACCCAGCGTCCCCAGCGTCTGGCGGATCCCATCCCGGTCCTTCAGCCATGCCCCGACGGGCGAGAGAGCGACCACCCCGATCACGGTTGCCAGAACGATGCAGAACAGAGCAATCTTGATCAGCGCCTTCCTGCCCGACGGCGCCGGGCCCGACAGCGCCGGGACATCGGCGGATGTCTCATCTTCGGGCCGCAGCCCGAGTTGGGGTGGCTGGGGTGTCGGATCTGCCATAACTGTAAGGATACACCGCCCCCGCGGCGGGGTCACGATCTGTTCGGGTTCAAAGCGAGACTGTTCCGGCTTCGCAGGCAGATCGATGTGCGCATTGAGCCGCTTCTGGTTGAGAGGAAACACGATCCCGCGGGCTTCCTGAAGAAGATCCGGCGCACAGGCAAACTGGTGGCGTCATATCCTGCGGCATGAATGACGAGTGATTCATCTGCGGCAGCCAGCAAAAGGTAAGACTTGCTTCACGCTCGTGCGGACGACTCACGACGCCACGGTCGCCACGAAGATCGGGAGCCAGGTCAGCCAGCCGGTTGTGTCGGCGATGGAAAACCGCGAAGACTTTCAGTTGGCCACGCTCTGCCGCTGATTCATGCCCTGGGCGGTGAATTGGACGTGATCGCCTGTTGTCACTACCGGGTTGTGGCGCTCAAGGTGGCCTAAGTTGGCAGGGCAAACACTGAAACGCGGGACGTTCAGGACGCAATCGCTTCGCCCGCCGCGTCACAGGGCCGGACAGCTACTAACTCCATTCGGCGGCATTTGAAGAAGATTCCTTCCGTTCCGAACACGGAGCCGAAATCGACCTGAAATAGCAGGCTCTTTGATTCATCACCGCCGACTTCCGCAATGCATCGCTCGAATAGTTTGTACTTGCTGTAAAACGAGTCACATTTGAAGTCGTACACCTCCGCAAACCGAAGGTGAACCAAGACGTGATTCCGCAGGATGATGTAGCCTCGTGCATCGGTGTCATTGGTCATTTGAAACGTATGGATCATCGCTTCAAACGTGGGCCCGGGGCCGAGTACAGGCGGGTCGGTCTACTTTGCGGGGTTGCCGCAGGGCGGGGGAACCTGCAGCGTTAGACGCCCACGCCGCGGGTGAGGAAGCCGCCGTCGACGATGATCGTTTCGCCGCTGGTGTAGCTGGCGGCGGGGGAGATCAGGTAGATGGCCGCGCCCACCAGTTCCTCGGCTTTGCCGAAGCGGGCCATGGGGGTGTGCTGCTTGAGGAATTCGCCGCGGGGGGTGCCTTCGATCAGCTTGCGATTCAGTTCGGTGGGGAAGACGCCGGGGGCGATGCCGTTGACGCGGATGCCGTATTGGGCCCATTCGTTGGCCAGGCCGCGGGTGAGGCCCATGACGCCGCTCTTGGAGCAGGCGTAGGCGAGCACTTCGGTCAGGGAGATGAAGGAGTTGAGCGAGGCGATGTTGACGATGCAGCCGCGCTGGCCGTCCGCGCCGGGGGTCTGGTCCTTCATGACTCGGCCGGCGGCCTGGCAGACGATGAAATTGCCGATCAGGTTCACGCGGACGATGCGCTCGAACTCGGCGACGGGCATCTCCAGCGACGCCTGACGCTTGATGACGCCGGCGGCGTTGATGACGGCATCGACCCGGCCGAACTTCTGCACGGCGAGGTCAAAGGCGGCCTTGACGCTGGCTTCGTCGGTGACGTTGAGGGTGACGGCTTCATGGCCGGCACCGAGTTCCTTCTTGATGTTGGCGACCTTGTCCGGACTGCTGGAGCCGGCCACCACCTTGGCCCCGGCCTGCACGAGGCCCAGGGCGATGGCCCGGCCGATGCCGCTGGTGCCGCCGGTAATGATGCAAACCTTGCCCGCGATATCGAAGCCTGTGTATGCCATGCGTGTCCTTGAATAAGAAAAGTCGAAATACGAAGTACCAAATCCGAAACGCGGAGCCGGGGATCTCAAATCTCAAATCTCAAGAACTCCCGCTCACAGTTCCACTGTCTTTAGTGCCGACCGATCCAGTGCGACGCCGGCTTCCTTGGCGATGTGTTCCAGGGCCTGGACCTCGACCTCTGTGAAGAGCAGGCCGTTGTGCTTGGCGCTCAGTGCGGCACCGCGGGCTTCAAGCTGGCCGGGGAGCATGCAGGCGTCGTTGCCGTGGCCGAGGATGTCGTCGAGGACGGCCTTGACGTTCTGGTCCTGTGACCGGCCGAGGGCGAAGTCGTCGCATCCCAAGGCTTCAGGGCGGATGCACTGGAAGAAGAAGTTGGGGGTGTGCTTCTCGTCCTTGGCGCCAGAGCCCCAGCGGCTGCGGAGGGTCGGGAGCGAGCCGCCGGTGTAGGCGGCCATGAGTTCGTCGATCAGAGAGAGGCCGTATCCCTTGTGTGCTCCGAAAGGGAGAAGTGACTTCACCTTGGCCGGGTCGGTCGTCTCCTTACCGTGGTCGTCGACCGCGCAGCCGGGGGGGAGCTGCTTGCCTTCGCGGGCGAACTGCTGGACGCGGCCCATGGCGACGGTACTGGTGGCCCAGTCGATGCAGATGGGGTAGCCGATGACGTTGGTCGTCGGGAATCCCCAGCTATGCGGATTGGTCCCCAGCGTGGAGAACTTACCGCCGAAGGGAACGACCTCCGCCAGGGCCGCCGTGCAGCAGGTGTAGGCGATGTAGCCCTTCTTCGCGGCCTCGATCACATAGCCGCCGCCCCAGAGGTAGTGGAAGGCGTTGTCGACGGTGACGGCGCCGATGCCGTATTCGTCGGCCAGCTTCATGGCGGTGGCCATGGCTTCAAAGGCCACGGCCTGGCCGAGCTTGCGGTTAGCGTTCCAACGCTGGACCGCCTTGAACGGGCTGGGAATCTTCTGGATCGTCGCCCCGGGCTTGCACCCGCCGGCCTTGGAGCCGAAGAGCTCATCGAGGTGCAGGGCCTTGATGGCATTGTGCGTCTTGATGCCGTGCCACGCGGTCAGCTCGCTGAAGCGGGCGCCGGCGTCGGCCTCGTCGGCGGTGAAGCCGCGATGGCGATAGGCGGCGGCGACCAGGTCATTGTGAACTTTTACGGGAACGATGTAATTCGTGCTGCTCATATCTGTGTCCCTCACATTCCATTTTCACCACAGTTTGCCCGCCGCGGCGGGAAGCGACGAAGCAACGAAGGCGAAGGGCATACAACCGCGAAGGCGCGAAGGACGCGAAAGAAAACGCGAAGGGGGAAATAAATTGTCTGTTCCTTCGCGGCTTCGCGGTTCATCTGGTCCGTTCTCTGTTCTCTCTGCTCAGGTTTTCTTCGTGGTTCTTCGTTTCTTCGTTGCTTCGTGGTGAAAAGGAAGAAACCTAGTGTCCGCCGCCGGAGCCGGGGACGATGGCAATCTGCGGCCGGCCCTTTTCCGGCCAGTCCAGATGAAAGAACTTGCCGCGCGGCTGATCGGTGCGCTCATACGTGTGCGCCCCGAAGTAGTCGCGCTGCCCCTGCAGCAGATTGGCCGGCAGACGAGGCGAGCGGTATCCGTCGTAGTAGGCCAGTGCCGCCATGAAGGCCGGGGCTGCGATGCCATTGGCCGCGGCCAGGCCGACGATCTTTCGCCAGTTCGTCTGCGCCTGCTGGACCTGCTGGTTGAAGTAAGGATCCAGCAGGAGATTCACCATGCCCGCATTCTTCGTATACGCATCGGTGATCTTCTGCAGGAACCTCGCCCTGATGATGCAGCCGCCGCGCCAGATGCTGGCGATCTCGGCGAAGTTCAGCGTCCAGTTGTACTCCTTCTGAGCTTCTCGCATGAGTTGGAAGCCTTGGGCGTAGGCGCAGATCTTCGAGCTGTAGAGGGCGTCGCGGATCGCGCTAATCAGTTCCTGTTTGTCGCCGGTGTATGCGGGTTTGGGGCCGGTCAGTTGCTGGCTGGCGATGACTCGCTCATCTTTCAGTGCCGACAGGCAGCGGGCGAAAACGGCTTCGGCGATTGCATTGGCCGGGATCCCCATGTCCAGCGCGTTGACGCCGGTCCACTTGCCGGTGCCCTTTTGCCCGGCCGTGTCGAGGATGTAATCCACCAGATACTCGCCCTTGTGCAGCGGATCCGGCTGCTGGAGGATCTCCGCCGTGATCTGGATCAGGTACGAATCGAGATCGCCCTGATTCCACTTCTCAAAGACCAGGCCAATCTCATTGGCCTTCATGCCCAGGAGTTGGCTCATCAACCAGTAGGCTTCGCCGATGAGCTGCATGTCGATGTATTCGATTCCGTTGTGGATCATCTTCACATAGTGCCCCGCGCCATTGGGCCCGATATAGGCCGAGCACGGCACGCCGCCCACGACGGGCTTCCCGGGCTGCCCTGTCTCAATCGGTTGACCGGTGCTGGCATCCACCTTAGCCGCGATCGCATCCCAGACAGGCTTGAGGTGTTTCCATGAATCCGGGTCGCCGCCGGGCATGACCGATGGGCCAAAGCGAGCACCCAATTCGCCGCCAGAGACGCCCGACCCGAAGAACTTGCACTTGCCGGCGTACTGTTTCTCGCGGCGGATGGTGTCGGTCCAAAGGCTGTTTCCGCAGTCGACGACGATGTCATCGGCCTCAATCCCGGCTTCAAGAAGCTGCTGCGTCACGGTGTCGACCGCCGCCCCGGCCTTGACCATGATGATGACTTTGCGCGGCTTCTTCAGTGCCGCCACGAGGTCCTTCAGTGTCTCGCAACCCACCAGCCCGCCCGGAGGATTCTCGCGGGCGATGAACTTCTTCATGATGTCGGTCGTGCGATTGAAGACCGCAACCTTAAACCCATGATCGGCGATGTTCAGAGCGAGGTTCTCGCCCATGACAGCCAGGCCGATCAAACCAATGTCAGCAGTATTTGCAGCCATAATGTCTCACTCTCTTTTCAGGTCACAGCAAAAGACAACCGCGAAGGTGCGAAGAGCGCGAAGACAGACGCGAAGGAATTCCAGACATGCTGAATCTCGCAGTCTCTGCTCTTCGCGTTCTCCTTCGCGCTCTTCGCGCCTTCGCGGTTGCATGTCTCTTAGTCAGATTGCGGCCACCTAGAACTTATTCGCCTGAATGAAGTCCTTGCCGCCGTTCAGGAACTCAACAATGTTAGTCGATGCGCGCATCGCTTGTCGCTCCACCGACTCGAATGTCCGGCTGGCGATGTGCGGCGTGATGATGATATTGTCGATCCCGTCGAACGGGTGTGGCCGGGTCATTGGCTCCTTGGCGACGACGTCGGCTGCGTAGCCGCCCAACTGCCCGCTCTTGCACGCATCGGCGACATCCTGCTCATTGACCAGTCCGCCGCGGGCGGTGTTGATCAGCATCGCGCCGTTCTTCATGGTCGCGATGCGAGCCTGGTTGATGTACTGGCGATTCTCGTCCGTCAGGTTCATATGCAGGCTGACGATGTCGCACTCTCTGAGAATGTCGTCGGCGGACGTCACGCGCCGGACGTTGTATTGCTTCGCGAACTGCTCGTCCCAATACACGTCAAAGGCCACCGGGTGCATGTCAAACGCCACCGCCCGCTTGATGACTTCCTTGCCGACCCGGCCCATCCCGATCACGCCGATGGTCTTGTCCGCCAGTTCTGTGCCGGTCACACGCTTCCAGCCGCCGGAGCGGGTGCTGGCGAGATGCACGCCAAACCCCTTGGCCAGTGCAATCATCAGCCCAAACGTATGCTCGGCCACGGTCGTGTGGTTCACCCCCGGCGTGAACAGCACGGCGATCTTCTTGCTCGTGGCGTACTTCACATCGATCGAATCCAGCCCGATGCCGTACTTGGCGATAACCTTCAGCCGGGGCAGCAGGGCATCGATCACCCTGGCGGTGATCTCATCATCGCCATTGAGCAGTCCGTCAAAGCGGCCTTCCCTTGCGATCAGGTCGAGCATCTGCTGCTCGCCCAGCGGCCCGCGGGCCCGAACGATCTCCAAGCCGCTCTTTGCCAGGTATCCATGATGCTTCCCCGGCGTATCCTGCAAGCTCGTCGTTGTCAGAAGGATCTTCATAGTCGTCTCTCACCTCTTGATGCGTGCGCTGCCGCCGGCGGCGACATGCGTCAACTCTTCCAGCGTGATCTGGCTGGTGTCGCCCATCGTGCTCATCAGCATCGCCCCGTGGGCAACGCCCAGGTCCACGCACTGCTGCGGCGTCTTGCCGGTCAGGAATCCGTAGGTGAATCCCGACGCGAAGCCGTCCCCGCCGCCCACGCGGTCTTCGATCTCCAGGCTCGGGAAACTCAGCCCGTCATAGAACGTCCCTTGGTTCCACATGATCGCCGACCAGTCATTGACCGTCGCCGTCTTCACGCCGCGAAGGGTTGTCCCGACCACCTTGATATTGGGGAAGTCCCTGGTCACGCGCGTGACCATCTGCTTAAACGCCGTCGTGTCCAGTTCGCCCTTCTCCACGTCCACGCCTTCCACCGCGTAGCCCAGAACCTTCTGGAAATCCTCTTCGTTACCGATCAGGCAGTCGATGTAGGGCACCAGCGGCTTGGTGGTCGCAATCGCTTGCTCACTCTTCCACAGCTTGGAGCGGAAGTTCAGGTCATAGCTGACGATCGTCCCGGCCTCGTGGGCGGCCTTCACGGCCTCGGCCACCACCTGGCGCGTCGAGTCCGACAGCGCTGCGAAGATGCCGCCGGTGTGCAGCCAGCGGACGCCGTCTTCCTGGAACAGCTTCTTCCAGTTCACATCCCCCGGCTTCATCCCACTGGTCGCGGTGTGGCCGCGGTCATACAGGGTGACGCTGCCGCGCTTGGAGACGCCGACCTCGGTGAAATTCAGCCCGATGCGGTCGTTCTTGCCGACGCCGTCGTACTTGCGCTCCACGACATACGACACATCCATCCCCACCGCACGGGCATGGTTGCGGACGATCGCCCCCATCGGCGAACTATTCAGCCCGCCAATCCAGCCGGTTCGCAGCCCCAGCCGCGACAGGGCGTAAGACACGTTGTATTCCCCGCCGCCAACCCAGACCTCCAGCATCGGGGCAAACTCAAGCCGCCCATGCTGCGGCGGCGACAGCCGAATCATGCACTCGCCCAGGCTCACCAGGTCATACTTACAACTCTTTGGATCCCGAAGCTCCATAGTCGCGTCTCCTGTTCACTATTGTTTTAGAAAGCCGAGGAAGTTGCTCCTCAGCAGCCGATCCACATCCTTCTTCACCTCATCTTCGGTCAGCTTCCATCCCGTGGCCAGCAGGTCGGCATACTTATCCACCAGGACCTTCCCGATCACGATGCGGCTGTGGTGCCATTTGTAGATGATCTGCTCGAGGATTCGGGCATCGGAATGCTGTGGGATAAAGCTGGTCCCCAGGGTCTCCATGCGCATCCGCGTCATTTCTTCGATCATGCTGGGATTGTTCAGGAACCACCAGCACCCGAACAGCATCAGGTTACCGAACTTCCTGGCCGCGATGCACAGTTCATGCTGGTTCTCGCGGCTCAGCATTGTCACCAGAAACTTGTTCTGCGGGAACTGGCTGCACAGGTTTGTCACGCTGGTGACATCGGCCCGGCCGACCATGTCGCCGGCGTCGCCCAGGGCCTTGTTCGCCCCGCGTCGTGCCCCGATCATCATCGCCAGTGGCAGCCCGCGCTCGCTGCACACCGGCAGTACCGCCTTCTCCAGCAGGGTCTGACCTGCCCGATCCGTCGCCGCATCGCCGGCCGGATAGCGGAACTCCGGCGGCAGGCTGACGGCCAGGTAAATCGCGTTGGTCCGGTCGATCCAATCGGCCAGGAATCGCCGGGCCTGCTGGATCGACGCGTCATCCGGCACCGCGGCCGCCGGATAGCCCCACTGCGTCAGCTTCTTCGCGGCCGCGGGCCAGTCCCGCAGCATCAGGTCGATCCGCACCACGGCGCGGAAGCGGTCGTCCGACCCGAGGCTCGGGTTCGCCAGCCAGCGACTTCGCTCGTTCTCGTCGAACACTTCGTTGGTCATCGTCAGTCGCTCGACCCCGGCAACCTGCATCACCCTGTCGATATGCCGGCTGACATCCTGCGCCGCGAAATATCGCCGCGGCTCATCCAGCGTGCGCGACGACAGGTCAAACCCCAGCCGCTGCAGGACGGTCAGCACGCCGCGGCATGCTTCGGACACCGGGCTGCGCTGGACAAACAGGTGTTTCCAGATGTGGTCGGCCTGCTGGCGCTTGCTCATCTTCCAGAACTGTTCGTAAGGCATCTGCGACGCCGGAACGACCCGGAACACCTCTGCCACCAGATAGTGGTAGGTCACCAGCTCATCCACGCCCCACAGCAGCAGCCCCTTGGGGTCGGTCTGGGCCGACGCGCTGGCCACGGGCGTGCCAAAGGCGGGGGAGTAGAGGTGGGTATGCAGATCAACCACCGGCTGGGCCGCGACAGCGGCCGCGACCACAGACGACAACTCACCAGGCTCGATTACCTTGTGCATGACCAGAACCTACGGCGATGCCTCTTCACGTGCAATTGCCTTTCCACGCCAAAAGAGTCATTGTATTGTCGTATTGCGACAACAGGAGAGCCTGATGGCCCGGACACGACTGCGGAGGATCGTCACCCTGATGGGTTCTTCCATGGCCTGGCGCGAACAGGTCATGGAAGGCATCGCCGGTTATGCCCATGAACAGGGGCCGTGGCATGTTTACACTGCCCCTGAGGGGTTTGAGGACACCCTCTTCTTCAGCAAAGGCTACCAGTGGGATGGCGTCATCGCCCGGGTTGCCAGTCGCCGTCTAGCAAAGGCGATTCAGACGCTGGGCGTCCCTGCCGTCAACCTCTCCCAGCTTCACATCGCGGGCGTCGACCTGCCGCGCGTAGGGGTGGATGAGTTCGGACACACCCAGTTGGCCCTCCAGCACCTGCTCAGCGGCGGCTTTCGCCGCTTCGCATACTGCGGTTTCTCCGCGGCCGCCGAGCAGCGAAGCCGCGCGTTCAGCCAGCAGGTCAAGGCCCTGCGCTATGAATGCGCCGACTACCGCCATTTCACCCGCTTGAGTGATGACGTCGAGTGGCAGCGGCGACAGAGAGAACTGGTCCGCTGGATCAGGCAACTCACCAAGCCCATCGGCATCCTGGCGTGGAACGCCGACACAGCCTGCCAACTGGTCGAAGCCTGCAACCTTGCCAGGGTGAAAGTGCCCGACGCAGTCGCCATCGTTGCCGGCGACGATGACAGGATGAAGTGCGAGCTGTGCGACCCGACCGTCTCGGCCATCGAGTTCCCCGCGAAGCAGATCGGCTACGAGGCCGCTGCTCTGCTGGATGGCCTCATGTCCGGCGCGAAGATCACGCAGCCGCATCTGATCGTCGCGGCGTCGGGGATCATCACCGTCCGACAGTCTTCCGACGCCGCCAGTCTGGCCGACCGGGATGTCCATCTGGCCGTGCAGTTCATCCGCGACCATGCCGCGGAGGCGATCGACGTCTCGCAGGTGGCGCAGCATCTGCAGGTGTCGCGACGCTGGCTGGAGCGGCATTTTCAGCGGGCGTTGTCGCGTTCTCCAAATGATGAGATCCGCCGCGCTCGCATGGAACTGTCCCGGCGCTACCTGCTGGAGACCGACTGGCCGACCCAACGCGTTGCCAGGGGAGCCGGGCTGCGATCGGCTTCGTATCTCAACCGTGTGTTTCGCCAGGAGATGGGGCTGACACCGGGGGCGTTCCGCGAGCGCTACCGTCCCAGTTGAGTCTCTATCGTAGCAGCGTATCAGTTCGCCGGTTCGGCCGGCGGTTCCAGTATCTCGCGTATCTTCGGCGGGAGATCCTCCACGCGCAGCGCCGGTCTGGCCGCGAATGGCCGGTATAGCGGATCGCCGATCATGACCATCTTCCAGCTCACCAGCGGATTGGTCAGCCAGTACGTCTCGGCCAGCGTGAGCCGGCCGGTCATGAGCACGCCGAAGAAGGCCTCGGGATCGGGAAATGCTCCCAGCGTCGGCTCGTCCACTGCGCCCAGCGTGGCGGCAACCCCGTCATTGAGCAGTCCGCGGCACCAACCCTTTTCACCGGGGTTCCGCAGGCTGACCATTTCGTAACTGGCCACATGAAACGCCACCGCCCCGGGAACGAACGTGCATGAGGCGACATAGTTGCGCAGGCGATACCAGCCGCAATACAACGCCACATCCCTGACCGCACCGGGGCCCAGCGTCTCGGGTCCATCGTCATGGACGAGCGACAGTTTCGTCTTGGCCCGGACCAGGTCGGCCAGGCGGCGCAGTTTCTCATCATAAGGGGCATAGCCCTGATCCGCGGGCTTGGCGGTTCGCGGATTCAGCCCGCGACTGTCGATGACGACCCTGCCGGTGAGCCCCTTACGCTGGGCCATCTTCGATCCCATGATCATCTCGCGCACCTGCCCCGCCTGCGGGGCATCCAGGCGCATGACCATCAGCGTCTGCGTCCCGGTGTTGAGCGATCGATTCTGGTACGCCAGCGGGCTAGGCAGCATTCCCTTGTGCGTGTATTGGTCGTACCAGAGCAGCGGCAATTCGCTGTCCAGCGCCGTTTGCGCATCCGGTTCGAGGTAGTCGATCTGCCAGTGCAGAAGTCGTGCCAGTTCGAGCAGCCCCATCCAGGCTTCGGTATTGCGGCGCAGTTTCTCTCGGGCCGCCGAGTCCATGCGCCGGGCCCGCAGTTCTGGCATCTCCCTGGTGGCCGCAGCGACCTGTGCCTGCAATTGCTCGCGCGCATCGAGGCGGGCGGCCGCCTCGGGCGAGTCCGCCGGGACGGTTGCGGTCTCCGGCGACTCACCGGCCTGCTCCCGCCTGAGCGTGTCGGCCGATCCGCCCAGTAGCCCCAGCGCCGCCCACGCCTGCGATGTCAGCGCCCTGCGCGTTTCGGGCTCAAGGGTCGGACTGAGCACATTGATCTGACTCATCGCCTCGTCGGCGCGCTGCTCGATCGAGCCCAGATCGTTGCCGGTCTTGGGTTTGAACGTCGCGTCGCGGGCAACCACCGCTCGCTCCAGCGATGTGACGCAGTTGTCCATGCGCGTCATCGTCTTGGTGAGCTCCTCCTGGATACGGCGCAGCTCTTCGCTGTCCTGGGCGCTATTCTTGCGGGGCATCAGGTGAAGGGGCACCCCATAGAAAGTCACCAGGCAGCGCGTCTTCTCCCGCATGCCGTTGACGGTGAGGTATTGCCGGATCGGCATGACCACGCCCGCGTCGAAGTGCTCCATGCCCATCTCTTCGGTGGTGGGCAGGCTGAGCTCGATAATGTGGCCGTCCGGAATGCCGCGCTGGGCTGCATACAGCCGGGCCAGTTCAATGCTCTGGGGCACAGCGCTGTTGGTGATCAGCACGATTTCATCCGGCGCCAGCGCCAGCGCAGACCGCCCCAGCACCAGGACGGCGAGGTACGCCAGCACTGGCCACAAACGATTCATGGCTGAGCCAGGCACGGCATGCATGGGCTTACTCTTACTGAGCCATCTTAGGCCCGGTGGTGGCCTGCTCTTCAGGAGGCAGGTGCTTCTTCTGCGCCTCTTCGATCATGTTGACCAGCGCCTTGATGTCGCGGATCGACTGCGGGCTGCCCCACAGCAGCACCCAGTCCACGTGCCAGTTGCAGCGCTCAAACGTGCAGCCTTCCAGGTGATAGACAGTCTCGCGCAGCACCAGCGTGCATGCGACGAAGTTACAGCGGAGAAACGCCTGTCCACTGATGTAGACAGTCTGATTCGTGAACGTCTCGTTCTCGTGCTTGGTCAGCAGCATCGCAGGCTCCTTCTCTGTAATGGGTCCTGAATACGACTGTAAGACCAGCCGGCCGGAACCTCAAGCCGATTTCCGTCGCTTTCGGGTACAATGCCCGCCCCATGAGTCCTCGCATGAAGCGAATCGTGAAGCGGTCGTGCCTCGGCGCCCTTGGCCTGGCCCTCGTCGTCGTGGTCGTCGTGCTCCTGTCGGTGGATGGCATTATCCGCCGAACGGTGGCATCCCAGTCCACGGCGTCCCTGAATCTCCAGACCCGCCTGGATAGTGCGAACCTGTCGATCCGGGGCGGTGAGTTGTCGCTTAACGGCCTGTCGATTGCTGCCCCTGCGGGTTTCGGCGCGACGGAGATGTTCGCCCTCAAGAATATCGCCGTAACCGTCTCCTACGCGCAGCTCGCCAGCCAGCCGATTCATATCAACCAGATTGTCTTGCAGAACCCCAAACTCGTGGTCGAACACCGCAATGGGCGGATGAACGTCATGGCCGCCTTCCAGGGCATGCCCAAGAGCGAGAGCTCCGACAGCTCCAAGCTCCGGCTCATCATCGACGCGATGGAGATCAAGGAAACGACGGTGGTCTTCCGCCCGGGGATACCGCTCCTGAAGCCGGAATACATCTTCGTGCTGCCGACCATCGCCTTACAGGACATCGGCAACGCCGACGGGATGGGTGGCGGTGCTGCGATTAAAGACGTCCTGAAACTCGTCCTGAGCGCCATCCTGCAAAAGGCCGGCGAGTCGGGCAAGTTGCCGATGGGTGCCGGCGCCCTGTTCCAGAACAGCGCTTCCGAGGTCAATGCGGCCGCTCCTTCTGCCGATGCCGTCAAGAAACTCGCGGACAAAGGTTTACGCGATCTCCTGAAATAGAGAGGCTGTAGGCAGTCTTCCGGGCGAATGGGTAAATCGGAACTGGAGGGTTGAGGACGTCGGTGTTGGCGGAAGGGGGCTACCCGGCAAGAATCGCGAGTTATCGCAGGAGGGGGTGGGGGGTAGCGCGGGGCCTTGTGGGACAAGGAGTTAGGCGCGAAACGGGGGTCAAGGTGCGCAGGTTTCGGTGCCTTGGGGCGGAAGCTCGAAACTCGAAGCTCGAAATCCGAGGCAACCGGGGGAAAAGCAGAAAGCAGAAAGAGGCGGAGCATGGCCAAGGCCAAACTCGCACCTGTTAGGTATGTTGTCCGACGGGCCATGTCGGACCTGGGTGGTGCGGTTATTGGCCGGTTAATTGGGTGATTCACTTGTCAAAGAGCACCTGTCGGCGCACCTATAGCACGTCGATGTTTGGCAAAGTATAGCTGAGGCGAGGGATGGGTGTCAAGTAAAAAATCGGGCGAGGAATGCAGAGTGATGAAGCCATCGCGGCCGGCGACGCGTGAATGACGGGTAAGAACCTTGCCTAACAGACTAGTTGACTAGTATGATTGAAACCATGAAAGCCATTGGACTATTTGAAGCCAAGACGAAGCTCTCAGCTCTGTGCGAAAAGGTCTTCAGTTCAGGCGAGAGCTTTTGCATTACCCGGCGGGGTACGGCGGTGGCGGTGCTTTCGCCTCCGGCCGAGCTGCTGGCGAAGCCGAGCGTCTGGGACCGCCGCACCCAACTGGAACGGCAAAACGGTGCCTTTGACGAGGACTTTGAATTGCCGCCGCGCAAACTGAGCAAGGCGCAGCTTGCCAACCCGCTGGACTAACCATGCATCGCTTCCTGCTTGATACCTCCGTCTATTGTCAGCCGCTCAAGCCCCGTCCGCACCCGAAGGTAGTCGCGCGGTGGATCTCCGCTGGTGAGTCGGCGATTTGCGTTCCGGTCATCGCCGAGGCTGAACTGCTGTATGGTCTTGTGCTGAAAAACTCCGCGCGACTGTGGCGGCACTACGAGGAACTGCTCAAGGGTCGCTATGCGGTCATTCCCGTTGACGACTCCATTGCCAGACCGTTCGCCGACCTCAAAGCTCATTGCACGAGCGTGGGGCGGCCCATCGCCGACCTTGACCTGCTCGTAGCTGCGATAGCGCGACACCACGCGCTGGCAGTGGTAACGCTCAATGCTCGCCATTTCAGGGGGCTGCCGGGCGTTGCGGTTGAGGACTGGGAGCAAGACGATACGCGGGGCACCTGAATCACGTATGCTACATTGTCTTGTAACGCGAGATAGACGATGACGCCAGACGAAGAATAGCTCACGCAGAGCCGCCAAGGCGCAGAGAGGAGGAGAAACGTACCGCATTTCTCTGCGTCTCTGCGGCTCGGCGTGAGGTCAATTTGGCTTGCGGGCGAAACCGCGAAGAAGAGTTGCCACAAAAAGCACAAAAAGCACAAAAAAAACAGAGCCGGCGTGTGTGTTGTCCTTCGGTTTTTTTTGAGGTTGTTGAGCTTTGGGCGGCTAATCCTGTCTTTCGACTTGTGGGCTGAGACTCACCTGGCGTCTGTCAGATGGGATCAGCGGCGGAATGGGCTCGTATCGATCCCAGGCCCCTTTGTTGTCCCAGAAGACTTTTTATCCGCCCGGTTGAATACAACCTCGATTAACGCCCGGTTGAGTACAACCTTGATTTGCACAGATTGAGAAGAAGACCAAGAAGACCCATTGGCTGTTTCCTCTTTCTTCAATCTGGGACAATCGGAGTTTGTCCCGATTACATCGGGGCCAATCGAGGCCGGGACTTTGTCCCGATTACATCGGAACGGACGGGCGGATAAGACTCTTCCAATGCAGGGCCTAACGCTGGATGGTCACTTTCCCGCTCACATTCTGCACACCAACGGCGTTGTCGCCCACCTTCTGGCGCTGCGTCACGTTGTATGCCTGCATCGCCTGCGCCGGCATCAGCTTGGCCAGTTCCTCGCCGAAGGCCTTGTCATCCTCCAGCATGCGAACAATCTCACGCTTCAGGTCTTCCTGATTTCTGGTGTTCTTTGGATCCGTTTTGGTCTGTTCCAGCACAGCCGCCGGAACGCTTTTTCCGGTGAAGACACGCTTCACCAGGTCATAGACCCCATTGGCCGTCACGCCCAGAGCGACATTTGCCACACCCGGCGTCGCCCATAGAGTCACGAGCATGGTCGTAGCTGTTTGTGCCATCGTTGCGTAGTCCATCGGTTCATCTCCTTAAGGTTGGTCCTGATCGTTTTGATTCGTCTGCTCATTCTGCTGCAATTCATTCTGCTGCAATGCCTGAAACACTTCAGCCACCGGTGCCAGCAACTGCCTGTCCGGCTCCTGCCCGGTTTTCTCCATCGATTCAAGGTAATCGCGGTGCAATGCCTGAGCGATTCCCGCGAATGCCTGCGGGATGGCTCGTAGTCGCGGTGTGATGGCGGCAATCCCCTCGGCAAACGAGGCGGCGGCTTTGGCATGTTCCTCGGCCCCGGCCAGCACCTGGCCCATCGCACCACACGACATGGCCAGATCCGGCAGGAAGGCGTCGGGGTTCGCCTGTGCGAGTTTGCGGCGGATGTCCACCGCCTCCTGTGCCGGAACCAAAGCCTCATTGTGTCGGCCGCTCTGGCCCACCACCTGTGACAGGTATCCTAAAGATGACGCCTGTGCCGCCAACCCGAGTCCCGCGTCCATCGCCAGTTGCTGCCCAGTTCGAAATGACTCCTCCGCTGTCGCCAGATGCCAGTCATAGAGACTTGCTAGGCCGAAACCCATCAGGGCTTGAAACTGCGCCTCCCGGTCGCCCAGTTGCACGGCGATGTGCAGGGCATCCTGGTAAGCACTAAAGGCATCCTTATGGTGATTGGCCTGCAGGTGCAATGCGGCAATCTCTAACCGCCAGGCCAGGGCGCTGGCCAGCAGTTGCGCGTTGGACGTGTCGCCCATGCTGGCCAGACGTCTCTGAAGGTCGGCAATCCGCGCCTCGGCATCGCCACGGGTGGTTCGTTCCATGGACAGGCGATCAACCTGATCGAGCATCTGGGGGCTGCTGGAGGCGGGCAGGCCGGCTGGAAGTTCAAAGCGGTGCCGGCGATACCTCCACAGATCCGTTGCCTGACGTGCCAGTTGCAGCGCTTCGGCAGATGTCACCACAAGCAACACTGGGCAGTGGAACTGGCCCCAAAGCTCACGCGAGGCGTTGAG
>JBBQTU010000075.1:0-16325 GCA_038213005.1 Tepidisphaerales bacterium
GGTGAGAGCCGGCCACGTGCCTGAATAGGCGTCCGTTGACGATTGCTGTCCGGCGTAGGCTTTCACTCGCCACTGTAGATCGCTGGATGTCGGGAGCCCGGTGATCTGATATGAGTTGACGTTGGCAGGAACGGTGTACTCAGTGTATGTCTGAAAACCATTGGCCGACTGTTGTATCTTGAAGCCCTCTTCATTGAGACAGGTCTCCGTCCAGGTCAGTTCGACCGAATCTCGGCCGGTTCTGGTGAACATGACATTTCCTGGCGCGGTCAAGGGTCCCGGAGTCGCCGTATGAACTGGCCGCGTTACGGCCGACGATGGCAAACCATTGTTGTCCACGGCGGCGACGCTGACCGTGCGATCGGCATTGTCGGCCGCATAGGTGTGCGTGGCGTACCATGCATCGCCCGGCAGCGTATCGGTGTTTCCATCGCCCCAGTTGACGATCCAGTTTAGCAGCGGCTGTGAACCGGCATCGTGGCCTTCAAATGTGATCGTGCAGGGAGAATCTTGGATCGTTGGGTTGCTGGGTCCGAGTACCTGAAGCGAGGAGATGGTCGGAGCAACATTGGTTACCGTCACGGGAAACTGCCCGGCGGGGTAGGTGCGGAAATCGTCTTTGGCGGTCACGACGATGGGGCCGGTGGGAGGCACGTCATAGATGTGCGATGCCGGCGTGGAGCCTACCCCGGGCGCGAAACGCTGCGTTGTGCCATCCCCCCAGTTGACGATCCAGACCCGCACGGGCGTAGTGGTTTGAAGCGAGAGACTGACTGCCGAGCCCTCGTCGACTGTCACCAGTGAACTTCCGGTGGCCGGCGTGGGAGAGACCGTAACCGTGATGCCCATCGCCGGCATGGTCACTGAGCCAGTAGCGGCCGAGATCGAACTGGAGCCGCCGCTGAAGTTGATCGCGACAATGGCGAAGCCATACAACGTCTCGGGCATGAGGCCCTGAGCGGTGTAGCTGGTCTGATCAGCCCCGAGCACGTCTACCAGCGTATATTCGGTCTCGCCTTGGGCCTGCTGGTAAATGTAGATGTCGGTGGCCGAGCTTGACTGGTTGGACCAGGTGAGCGTGGCTTGCGTACCGGAGACGGAAGCCACTGACACAGCCGTGGGCGCAAGCGGAGCAACGGCGTAGTCAGTGCTTTGGATCGGCACGCCGTCAACTCCATCCGATACGGTCAGCATCACGCTGTATGTATGGCTATCCTGCGGGGTGAACGTGAAGGCCGCGGTGTCGGTCACGGTCTGGGAAGGCAGATCAAAAGGCAGACCATCGCGGCTGACGCTCCAAGCGTAGGTGATGCTGTCGTTCACTCCCGGATCGGTCACACTGGCGGTGAATTGCAGGGGTGAGCCCTCCTGGGAGACATTGGAGGGATTGGGGAGAATGGACACCGTCGGGGCAACGTTGTCGACCGTGATGGCCAGGCCCTGTCCTTGCGAGCCAAAGCGAGCCGTCGACGCAGGTCCTGCTGTGGCCAGCATCTGCTGCCAGTTGCTTGACAGGACAGTCAAGTCGGTGGAGTCTACCTGGCCGTCGCCGGTAAAGTCGCCTCGGCTCCACCCTCCGATGCCGACCGTTTGGCCCCAGTGGCCGGCCAGGATTGACAAGTCCGTCAAATCGACTTGGCCGTCCAAGTTGGCATCACCACGAAGCGTGTACCGCACCAAGACTTGGCCCGCGAGCAGGCCAGCCACGGTGCCATCGGCGCCGTCGGCGTAGCCTAGGGTCGTCTGGCCGGTGCTATTGCCCAAGGCCATACTGCTGACAAAGCCTCGGGCCGATGCTTCGACACCAACAGTCAGGCCGAAGTCGTCGGCGATGATCGACAAATCCGTCAAATCGACTTGGCCATCCAAGTTGGCATCACCAAGAAGCGTATACGGCACCGTGACGAGCTCCGCCGACAGGCCCGCCACCATGCCATCAGCTCCGCCGGCGTAGCTCAGGGTCATCTGGCCGGTGCTGTCGCCCGAGGCTGCACTACTAATCAAGCCGGGGCCGTCCCAGGCACCATCGTGGTAGCCGTCGGCAATCCACTGGGCGACCAATCCTACCGGGCTGGGTGAACCGCTGTAGTCGATGATCAGCGTGCCATCGGCCACATCCACAGGGGAAATGCCGAGGATGCCGGTCAACCCTGAAAGAACGATGGGCGAAGCCTGATAACCGCTGCCGTCTTCGTCTGTGGCGGTGGCGGTGATCGCGTGGGCGGATGGGCCGTCCTGGTAGGTGTGATAGACCGTCGTCGTATGGCCGCCCGGCAGGGGATCGGCGGGATACGTCATATAGTTGTGGCCGCCAGGCCCGTCGCCCCAGTCAACGGTCCATGAGCTGACGGTGTCCGGGCCGACGTCGAACGACGACAAGGCAAGCGCATAGGGCGAACCTTCGCTGAGGTTCGCATCTCCGCCGATGCTCAGGACAGGCGCGACGTTGGTGATGGTGATGGTACTGGTGCCGGTCGAAGAGAGACCGGCGGAGTTGGTGACTTTGAGCCCGACGGTGCGCGTGGTGAGGCCATCGATGCCCGCGGCGGAAAACGTGGGAGTCATGCCCGCTGTTTCGTAGGTGCCGTCGTTGTTGAGGTCCCAGGCATAGGTCAGCGTTTCGGTGGGGTCGGGATCTGAACTTGCACCCGCGGAAAGTTGAACACTGCCACCTTCGCTGACGCTATAGTTGCCGGCGACAGCGGTAGGTGGCCGAATGGCCCAGAGTTCGTAGCCGTGGAAGCCATCATCGGCCACAAAGTACAGTGTTCCGTCAACGTTCGTGAGGGCGTACGGGGACGAGGGCTTAATACCGGGATTGATGTCTTTAACCAGCGTCGTTCCGGCCGTCGTGCCATCGGTCCGCCACAACTCCGCGCCGGCTATCTCGTCAGCCGTCACGAAGAAATCCAGGTCGTCTATCGCCGCCATATTCCAGAGGCCCGAACCGCTGCTTGCCGGCGTGCCCGGCTTGACCTCAACAGTGCCCGCAGCCGTTCCATCAGTCGTCCACAGGCTTGTGTAGCCACTGAGGCCAGTTGCTGTGAAGTACAGCCTACCGCCCACGTTCGTGAGATTCCACGGATAGGAGCTGCCCGTTCCCGGCACGATGTCTACCACCTGCACTGCGACGCCGGTATTCGGGTCGTAGTTCCATAGCTCGTAGCCAGCGGCACTTGTGTAGGCTCGGAAGTAGAGCTTCCCGCCGACGTTCGTCAGATACCAAGGGTAGGAGCTACCGGTCCCCGGCACGATGTCCGCCGCCTGCGATGCAATCCCCGTGCCCGGGTCGTACTTCCACAACTCATAGCCGCCGGCATTGGTAGAGGCCCCGAAGTACAGCTTCCCATCCACGTTCAGGAGGTTCGACGGAGAAGAGCTGCCTGTCCCCGGCATGATGTCCGCCGCCAGCGATGCAACACCGGTGTCCGGGTCGTACTTCCACAGTTCGTTACCCCCGGCGCTGGTATAGGCGGAGAAGTAGAGCTTTCCGCCCACATTCGTCAGGTATGACGGACTGGAACTGCCCGTGCCCGGCACGATGTCCGCCGCCTGCGACGCAATCCCGGTGGCAGGGTCGTACTTCCACAGTTCGTAGCCTCCGGCGCTAGTGGAGGCCGAGAAATAGAGCTTTCCACCCATGTTGGTCAGGTTCGACGGACTAGAGCTGCCCGTTCCCGGCACGATGTCCGCCGCCTGCGATGCAACGCCGGTAGCCGGGTCGTACTTCCACAGTTCATAGCCCGCGGCACTGGTATAGTTCGAGAAGTAGAGCTTTCCCCCCACGTTCGTAATGCACCACGGATTGGAGCTGCCGGTCCCCGGCACGATGTCCGCCACCTGCGCGGCGGCCTGGGTACCAGGATCGTACTTCCAGAGGTCGTTGCTCCCAGCACTGCTGGCGGCCTGGAAATAGACCGTCCCGGCCACGTCGGCGAGGTACGCGGGACTGGAACTGCCGGTTCCCGGCACAATGTCCGCCGCCTGCGCCGCAACGCCGGTAGCCGGGTCATACTTCCAGAGCTCGTTGCCCGCGGCACTCGTGGAGGCCGAGAAGTACAGCTTCCCGGCCACGCTCGTCAGGTTCGAAGGACTGGAGCTGCTTGTTCCTGGCACGATGTCGGCCGCCTGCGCCGCAACGCCGGTATCGGGGTCATACTTCCAGAGCTCGTTGCCCGCGGCACTCGTGGAGGCCCGGAAGTAAAGCTTTCCGCCCAGGTTCGTCAGGTACGATGGACTGGAGCTGCCTGTCCCCGGCACAATGTCCGCGGCCTGCGACGCAACGCCGGTTCCTGGGTCGTACTTCCACAGCTCGGAGCCCGCACCGCTGGTATAGGCCTGGAAGTACAGCTTCCCGCCCACGCTCGTCAGGTACGACGGACTGGAACTGGCAGCGCCGGGCGAGATGTCCGCGGCTTGCGATGAAACCCCGGTTCCTGGGTCGTACTTCCACAGTTCGGAACCCGCGGCACTGGTATAGGCCTGGAAGTACAACTTCCCGTCCAGTTCCGTCAGGTACGGCTGATATGCGTTGACTGACCCGGGTGCCGCCTGCGATGCGACCCCGGTGGCCGGATCGTACTTCCACAACTGGTTTGCGCCGGTGCTGGTGGAGGCAAAGAAGTATAGCTTTCCGCCCATGCTCGCCAGGCCCGATGGACTGGAACTGCCCGCGCCCGGCACGATGTCCGCCGCCTGCGATACAACCCCGGTGGCAGGGTCGTACTTCCACAATTCGTTGCCCCCAGAGCTGCTGGCAGCCTGGAAGTAGAGTATCCCACCCATGTTCGTCAGGTACGCGGGGCTGGAACTGCCGGGCCCGGGCACGATGTCGGTCAGGCGCGTCGTGCCTTGGGCTGTCCCGTCAGTCTTCCATAACTCCCGGCCGTGAGCGTCATCGCCGCTCGCGAAATAGAGGGTCGACCCAATGGCGACTGGCGGAGTGCTGAGCGGCGTCTCTGTGGTGTTAATGTCGGTCACCAGCACGGCGCTGAGCAACTGCCGGCTCTCCAACAACTCAGGCTGGATTGTCTGGAAGACAGTTCGTAACGCGCGCCGTCGCCTTGTTCCACCCCAGATTGAACGTGCCACACCCTCAATAGCCGCCATTAATGTCATGCGCGTACGCTTGCTTATGGCCTTCTTCCCTTCCCGTTTGAATGGACGATTCGCGATATCAGACCATGTGGGGCACATTACAAAGCGGACTCATCTATGTCAAGAACAAAATATTCCTCTATGTGGATTCAATAACGCATCTGTCAGGTGCGTTATGCGCACGAATGTGGTGGGGGCAGGTCCATCCAGGAATGGAAGGGGAGTCTGGCTTACGCCACAGGCTACGCTCTGCCGCCTCTGCACGGGGCTGTAAAACGAGAATTCCCGGAAAAGCGGGCACGCCCCCAAAGTCCATCAACATGAGCATGGGGCGCTACTTCTTTCGTAACTCAAGATAATAGATGGGGAGGCGTTTGGTGACGAAGCGGCTTTCGAACAGAGTCACTTGGGCTGAGAAACATCGGCCCTGCGTGTGCGCGAGGGCTGCGGGGTCCTGCCAGTAGTTGGCGGAGTTCATGGTGACATCGAAGCGCGATCGGACAGCTTCGCTGGGGCTCGGGATCTGGTGCGGGGGCATCAGGTCGCGTCGTCGGACGCGCGGGGTTGGGACTTTGGCGGCATCGGTCGCCGCGCCGAACCACTGCGGCTCGGGCAGGCCGAGCAGGCCCAGCACCCACTGGTAATAGCCGGGATGATCGGTCTTGAGCGAGAGCGTTGAGGTGCGGTCGCGCAAGACCTGATGGACAGCGGTGAAATAGGGCTCGGCGATCAGGCGGTTTTTTAGCTCGGCATCGCGGGCGCACGGGTCGGGGTGAAAGACCCATATCTCATCGACTTCAAGCGGCGCGAAGACACGCAGGACATCTTGGGCGCGGCTGCGCAGTAGAGCGATATTGCGGAGGCCGAGGGTGGCGAGGCGCTGCGCGCCGTCGTAGAGGGCTTTGCACTTCCAGTCCAGGCCGATGAACGCAGTATTGGGAAACCTGGCCGCGATGCTGCTGAGATAGGCGGCGTCAAAGCAGCCGACTTCGAGAATGACCCGGCCGTCGAAGGTCGGGCCGATTCGCTCGGCGAAGAAGTTGCGCCACTGGGCACGATGCCCAAACGCGGCCTGGTCGCCGAAGGTGAAGTCGGCGCAATTCTGAAACCGCTCGGAATATACGCTGCGCGGAAGGGTCATGGTCCTTCGTGTATCCGCGTCCCGCGTCAGCCATCCCGCGCCCGCTTCAGGCGGCGACGACCACGGACTCGGGGCGGTCGGCCGTCGCGAGCACAACTCGCGATGCAACCGAACGCATCTGAGACACCTTGGCGCTATCCGGCCCTGCCAGGGCGGCGGCCGCCTCGTTGCGGTCGTAATAGGTGATCGGCTCGCGGGTCCAGCCGGCCTTGAGGCGCTTGGCTTCGCGATTAATGGAGATGCTGAGCACCCGCCCCACCACCGGCGCACAGATGCGGGCGCGAATGCCGAACTCGCGGTAGACATCCTGCAACATCGCGTCGAGCTTTCCGGCCACCACGGGATTGCTCTTAAACCAGCGGCGTGCGGCCCAGAGGGCGCCGGCGATGACGGTGGGATAGGTGGCAACTTCGCGGGCGAAACGGTCGTGAATGCGACGGTCGGGATGGTTCTTGTATCGCTTCCAGCCGGCGAGCGTGGTGCGAACGAGGCGCAGAACGCTGGGACCGTTGACATCGAAATCACGATTAAAGGCCCGCAGCAGCATTTCACCTTCCTGCCCGGCCGGAATATTCGGATGACGATAGTTGAAGCGGCTCTGCCCGTGCGTGTCGGCGTCGGCAAATTCGTCCCTGCCCATGATCAAGCCCTTGGCGGATAGCTCCTTGTGCAGGGGCGTGCCGGGGGTCGGGGTGTAGAGCATGAACTGGTGGAACTCGGTCTCGTGGGTGATGGCATGCTCGATGGCGACGTCGATATTCTGCGGGGTGTGTTCTTCCAGGCCGATGATGCTGGAGCCCAGGATGTGGATGCCGTGGGACTGGAGTTTGCGGACCAGGGCGTGTGTGTCGGTGTCGTCCAGCTTGGAATACTGGCTGCTGGCGCCTTCCAGGCCCATCCAGACCCATTCGATGCCGAGGCTCGCGAGCTGTTCCATGGTGTAGGTCTTCAGGGCGTTGGCGGAACTGAAGACGGCCAGGGCCCAGCTCTTGTTGTTCTGTTCCATCAACTCGAGCAGGCGCAGGGCGCGCTTGCGATAGAGCAGAAAGTTTTCATCCATGATGAAGAACGACTGGATCTTCATGGCCGACTCAAGCTGGCACATGACGTCAAACAGCTCGTCGCCGGTCTCGTAGAAGTTCACGAACTTGCCCTTGCCACCGAACATGTGGCTGGTGGAGCAGAAGTTGCAGCCCATGGGGCAGCCGACGGACGGGATCAGGGCGGCGGCGTCGCTGTCGACGTTGCCCGGCAGCGAGATGCCCATGGTGCGGCGATGCGAACCGCTGTGGATCAGCGGATGGCGGATGGGCTGCGATTCATCCTCGCCCAGGAAATGGCGGAACCAGCGGATGCCTTCGCCTTGGACGAGATAGTCGGCATCAATGAGGTCGCCCAGGTCGGGCATGTTGGCGATGTGGCCGCCGATGACGATGCGGGCCTTGGGCTGATGCTCGCGGATGAGCTCACACATCTTCTTCACTTTGCCGATATTGCAGATGATCGAGCTGACGCCGATGACGTCGTAAGGGTTGGTCTTGATCTCCTCGATGAAACGCTCGAGGGTGGGGAAATCGAGGCAGGTGCAGGGGGCGGCGATGTTGGCCTGGATCAGGAGCAATCCCCAGGATCGATGGCACATGCGCAAGGAGAACGGTCCCTGGACGCGGGTGACCTGGTTGTGATGCAGTTCCATGGGGTTGACCAGGCGGCTGCCGTACTCGTCATCTTGCGCATAGGGGCCAAACACGCTGCTGAGCAGGACCCGGGCACGCGAGCCCAGGGGGAAGACAGGTTCTTGTCCGACATCAGCGGATTGGCACAGCGTAAGGCTCAAAAGCGTCCTTTCGCGCGGACCCAAGGGACCACGGCGACAGCACAAATGAGAGGCGGACGAGCAGTGGATGGCACCAGACACGAACGGCAGGTTTGTGCAAGGAGCGGCCTATCGGGGCCAGTGTTCAACCGGACTCTCGAGCAACATCTTACCCGATGGAGGGCTATGGGGGAAATCGGGCGGGGACGATTGGGATTCGCCGGGCGAGCGGATATCGGATATCGGATCAGCGGAAACACGGAATTCAGGCCGGCGGAGGCCCAGATGCGCAAGTTGTTGTGGGAGGGGGTGGGGGGGTAGCGTGGGGCCTTATTGGACAATGAGTTACGTGCGATTCGGGGGGCAAGATGATCAAGTTTCTCGCGGCAATATCGGAGTGCGGATTGCGGATAGCGGAAACGGGGAATTCCGGCCGCAGGACGGGGAGACGCGATGGCATTGAATCCTACCTGTTAGGTTGAACGGTGGATAGCCAATTCGGACCTGAGAGGTGCGATTATCGGCCACATTACAGAGCTATTCACTTTTCAAAGAGCACCGGATCGCGCACCTGTGGCGCGGCTGTATTCGGAGAAGTATAGGGGGCGGAGGATGGGCGGTCAAGGGGAATTTCGGATTTCGGATAGCGGGGAGCGGATTGGGTAACGACGTCGCCTCGGCCACCGCCTGGCGCAAATCCTCCACCAGCTTCGCCTTGTCCCTTACCGGGTTCGCGCCGCCCGTGCCCGCTCCATAGATCGCCAGCGCCTTCTCCAGCGACGCGAACACATTGGCATAGTCCACAATCACGCCGCTGTGCTTGCCGGGGAAGACGCGGTTGGCCCGCGCAATGGCCTGCATCAGCGTGTGATTGCGCATCGGCTTGTCGAGATAGACCGTGGAGCAGCTTGGCGCATCAAACCCCGTCAGCCACATGGCACAGACAAACACCAGCCGCAGCGGGTCGGCGCTATCCTTAAACTTCTCATCCAGCGGCGGCTGCGACTCGTTCATCCGCCGGCGGTGCGGCTCGATGTCCAGCCCCAGCTTCTTCATTTGCGCCACTTCGTTCTGCCCCGGCGAGACGATCACCGCCATATCGGTGGTCGTCAGCACCTCCAGCCGCCGCAACACCTCCTCCCTCTTATCGGTAGCCAGGCCGCTCCAGCTCAGGTCCTTCGTTATCCGCTGCGTCTCGGCGGCCCAGTACTTCTTGACCTTGTCATACATCCGCAGCGCTTCAACGATGTCCAGCAGGCGTGTCCTGTCGCACGTTCCCCGCAGCATCACTTCCAGCGACACCCGCCGCGGCTCATCCTCGCGCTCGATGCGTTTCCACTCAAAGAACCGCTCCCAGTCGGCCGTCAGCGACCCCACCCTGCTTTCGGTGCCGTTGGAGGCGATCAGTAGCGCGTTGTACCAGAACAGGGAGGGAATCTCGGCCTTGTAGTGGGTCAGGTTCTCATCAAACGCTGCCCGCGCCGGTGCGCCCGGCTTTTTAACTTCAATCACCACCAGCGGCAGGCCGTTGACGAACCCCACCAGGTCCGGGCGGCAGGTGTACAGCGCCTTGAGTGTTTTTCCCGACTGCCCCGGCCCGGGCACAACGACATCACGGCGAACACCCGGTCTATCCCGTCGAACGGCGTCGGCATGGACCCGGAAAAGCTCGACGGCCGACCCCATCGCCCAGAATCCATTTCGTCGAGGAGACGGTCACGCTGAACTGGCTGACCAGCAGGAAGTCGTTGTTCTCCGGCCGCTCCCAGTCCACCACCCGCACCCGCTCGCTCTTCTGCCCGCCGTGCTGGCGGTTGGGAAGCGAGACCTTGAGTCCCTCCTTCAGCAGCAGATAGACCTCGCGATTCGCCGACTCCAGACTCATCGCCGAGCGGTCGCGGGTCAGTTCGTCCACGGCGGCAGTGATGGCCTCAGCAGGCAAAGTAGGGTTGAGGCGAACCAGCACCTCACGCAGGCGCGATACCAGCACCACCTCACCCGGCGTCTCGCGGCCGAGTGTTCCACCGGCGTCAAACGTCTCCTCCATGGCCGACACCGTCTGCCAGCCAATTGCGGCAAACAACCCGATGGCGGGTTGCTCGACAAGATGAGATTCGGTGTAGGGGTGGGGCATTCAGGCTGGGTTGGTTTGCGCGGGGGACAATGCCTTCAAATCCTTCAGGGTATACGTGGTGCGCACTCTTCCATTCTTAAACAGGACTGTGGTCTTTAGAAGGACCGCCACGCACTGTTCGTTGAAGAACTGCTTGCTCAGCCCAATGACCTGATCTTCGGAAAGACTCTGGTCAATCTTGCCGCCTACTGCATGGCCGTCCAGGGAGACGAAGTCGTAGCGCCACGACTCCAGCAATACACCCTTGAGCACACCGACGATCTCGACTTCCTCCTCAGTAGAGATAGTGTCGGCCACCCGGTTAAAGGCTTCCATCGCCTGAACCGGGTTCATCTCGCAACGAAAGTCCCCACTCTCAAGGCGCAGTCCGGCCTTACCCTTCGCGACGACCTCCAGAAAACTGCGCAGGTTCTGAACCACGCGCGGGGCAGTCTCGTCCAACTGCGCCGCGAAATCCTCATCACTTCTTGCCGCCGCTTCCACCAAGCGCGTGACATGCGCCAAGGTATCGGCCAGTTGCCCTTCCTCGAAGAGCTGGTCGTTATCCGCGCGGGTAAGTTCCAACCCGAACGAGCCACGAGGCAATCCCGTCAACAGCAGACGCGATTCGGTTTCCCCAGATCTCCGTCCACGACTGCCCAGGACCCCGTGCCATCGGTCGGCGTAGTCGGCCTTCACCATGTTCTGGAACGGGTCAAGCACTCGACCTGCGAACCCCGCGTCGATGCCGAACGAGCCATGCACGGGCCCGCCGGAGAAGAACAAGACCGTTCGGGCCTCCTTGCCTCCCAAGGGCAGCGCCGCAATCATCTCCTGAAGCTCCTGCTCGCGTTCAGCAAATGCCACGGACATGAGCGGATGCGCAGCAGCCATTCCCTTCAGTCGTTGCGTTTCCAGCAACTGAACTTTCAGGTGCTCTCGTTGTGTGCGTGTACTCATGGCTGTTGCCTCACAAGCTCTGCCCTCGCCGCTGCGTCCTCGGCCGGCGTATCAAGTTCCACTCTCAGCATTCCCTTCCACACTCCCTGCCTGTTGTGCGAAAAGAGAAGAATCCAATAGCGAGTCTGTTCCAGCGATATCGGACCTGGGCAGGCCGAAGGGATAGCGTCGAGCCGGTCCCACGGCCCGGTTTGTGGCCGAGCATAAGAAGAACCCCGCGGCCTTCGTAGATGCGCCCGATGGCATCGTAACCCAGCGAGGCGGGGATTTCGGAAATGGTCTTGAGCAGTTCCTTCAGCAGCGTGCTGGTGAAGAGGTTGTAGGTCTTGGGTAGAACCCCGGCCAGTTGCGGATTGGCCTTTTCGATCTCGCGCATGGCGGCATTGACCTTGCCGCCGATATCCTTGGCCTCGGGCTGATTCAGCAGGTAGTCATACCGCGCATCGGCCGGTAGATAGAGAATGCCCTCAGCCTGGTAGGCAGCCGGTTCGTCCACCCGGCTGCCGCGGCGAGAAGACGCCACGGTTTTTTCGAGTTTGGCCCGCTGGGCGACAAAGCGTACCTCGGCAAAGCGCAGAAAGATCAACCCCAGGATCGGCCCGGAGTATTCCTGTGCCTTCAGCCCGGAATTGGCGCGGAACTGATCAGCGGCATCCCAGAGGCGTTTCTCCAGGGCGGCGTTGTCGGTGTCTTTCTCGGTTGGGGCGATCCAGTTCATAGTAATTCAGTTGAGCTTTGCGGTTCCGGTGAGCAGCGATTAGTTCTTGACGGGAAGCCGGATTGCTGCCGCAACATTTCAACTGGCGAGGATAACCGGCGGGCTCGGCAGGACAAGGGAAAGACGCAATATCGGATATCGGATTGCGGATAGCGGATAGGGCATCGTGAGGGCGAGAGGGCCGGGACGGGAGCTGGCGGGGTGGGCGTCGCGGCGGAGGCGCCAAGTCCGTCTTTGATGCCTTATAGGATCGGGCCGGGGCGGCCCGCATACTTGCGCCCGGTCATATGCGAACGAGGACGTCGCGCACTGGGAGGCGTTTGCGGCGTTGGGGAAAGAGATTGACGGCGAGAATCAGTTGGCCGCGGCCAAGGCTCTATGGCCGCGTGGTCGGGGCGGCCGCATCTGCGCCGAATTCGGCCTTGGCCTTCTGGGCCTTGGGGATTGCGTAGCGCTGGATGTACGGTTGGAACGGGTTCAGTCGCGCGTAGTCTTGGTGATAGGCTTCGGCGGGGTAGAACTCCTTGAGCGGCTCGAAGGTGGTGACGATCGGTTTGGCAAAGGCCTTGGCTTCGGTGAGCTGGTGCACATAGGCCTCGGCGACGCGTTTCTGATCGTCGTCGGCATAGAAGACGGCGGAGCGATACTGGCGGCCGGAATCGGGGCCCTGGCGATTGAGCGTCATCGGGTCGTGGGTGCTGAAGAAGACCTGAAGGAGCCGGCCATAGGTGACCTTGTCGGCGTCGTAGGTGATCTGGATGGACTCGGCATGGTCGGTGCGGCCGGTGCAGACGGTTTCATAGTCGGCGGTTTCCCGGGTGCCGCCGGCATATCCGGAGACGACTTTGACGACGCCGGGGATCTGCTGGAAGACGGCTTCGGTACACCAGAAGCAGCCGCTGGCGAAGACGGCCGTGCGCAGTTCGCCGGGCTTGCCCAGAGGGATGTCGGCGGCCGGAGCGGGCAGATGCCCGGCGCCGGCGGAGGTTCCGCAGCTTGCCCCGAAGATGATCGCCATGACCAGTGCCCCTTTCCACAAATGGTTTCGCATGAGTTTCTCCAATCAATCACCCGCGGGCGCAGGCGGCAGCGGAACAACACTGCTGACGGGTGATTGTAGGACGCGATGGGCGGGTGCGGCGTTGGGGGCGACGCGGAGACGGTCTGGCGTGGGCTTGGCTTGGCGGAGTGCCGAGTGTCGCCGGCTGGGTACGGAATGGGCGGCCGAGGCGGCCCGCCCCACTTTGAGGCTCGCTTCAGGTACTGGCCGGGGCGGGTTGTGGTTGGAGGGCTTTGCGCACTTCGCTAACGAGCTGGGCGACCTTGAAGGGCTTGAAGAGCACGGCGTGCAGTCCTTCCTGGCTGGCGCGGACGACGCTGTGATTGGGGTCGTAGCCGAAGCCGGTCATGAGGATGACCGGCAGAGTCTGGCTCTTGCGACGGGCGGCGGCGAAGATGTCGTAGCCGCTCTTGTCGGGCATGCGGATGTCGCTGACGATCAGGTCATAGTCGTTCTGCTCAACCAGCCGAATTGCATCAGCACCACCACTGGCGAGGGTCACGGTCGCCTGGAACTTGCGCAGCACGTCCTGGATCGTGTCGCGGATGTTCTGCTCGTCGTCGGCCACGAGAATGCGCGCGCCCTTGAGCACGGGGTCTTCGGTGGGCACCACCTCGTCGGTGCCCAGGAGCGTCCGGGGACCCTGGGCAGCCTGGTTGAGTCCCTTGCGGATCAGGGCCACGTTGTCCAGGATCTGCTGGAGCTTGGATCGCAGATCATCATGGCCGATGAAGTCCTCGATCAGGCCGGCGGCGTCCGATCCGATGTCATTCAGCGGGCCGGCCACTTCTGAGCACAGGGCATCGGCGACCTTGCTGCGCGTGCTGAATCGCTCGACGACCAGCAGGTCCAGGATGTTCAGGGCGATGGCGACATAGCGGGCGAAGATCTCGGCAAACTGCCGATCGTCCTCGGTGAACGAGCCGACCTTGTGGCTCTCGATATTGAAGACGCCGATGACCTTATCATAGAGCTGAAGCGGGACGGTGAGGCTGCTGTGAGCGTTGTCGAGCCCCTCCACATAGCGTGGGTCGCGCTCCACGTCGTGGCAGATGTAGGACCGGCCGGTGGCCGCCACGTATCCGCTGATGCCATTTCCCTCGGGCAGGGCAAACAGTTCGACCGACAGGGCCTCGGCCGACATGCCGCTGCTGATCACGACCTCAAGCTTGTTGGTCCGGCGATCAAGAATGCGCACGGCGAAGTGGTCATAGTGCATCAGGTGCCGGACATAGCGGACAATCTTGTCCTCCAGCACCTTCAATCGCTGGGATACGTTCATCGTCGACATCGCATCGGACTCGATGCGGACCAGTTCGCGCCCGGCCTTGTCGATGGCGTCGAGCTTCTGCTGTGTGCGCCGACTCGCGGTGGATTCCCAGGCCACCGCCACCACCTGCACCACCTGGCCGGACGGGCTGATCACCGGGGAAATGACGATGTCCCAGAACTGCTGATCGTCGATCGAGAGCGCATGGCGCTTGGACCGCTGCTGGGGCGGCAAGTGGTTGGGATCATCCGCCACCGGCCGACAGAACAGCTCGAAGGCTTCACGGGCGGCGGCGCTGATCTGCGAGTGGAGCTTGGCCGGCCAGCCCTGCATCCGCTTGTTGGCCCAGGAAACCCGACCGGCCGAATCAACGATGCACACGCCTTCGCCAATGGTGTTGAGGATCAGGGCTGCCTGCTGCGAGACCAAGGCGCGCTCCAGCGGGAGGAAATCGCCGGCATCGGCGAAGATTGAAGCGAACTGATCGGTGCGAAGCAGCTCGATGGCGCGGTCGATGGTGTCAACCTGGACGACTTCGCAGGCGTGGCGCAAGGACTCAACCGCATGGCCCTGGTTGCCCGCGTGGCCGGTGAGCACGAGGATCTTGTGGGGTGCTTGCTGCAATTTTGAGGCCCTGTCCTTCGCGGACAGCTTGATGTTAAAACCCCACATGGCAGCAAGTCAACCGGAGGCCATCCGATCACTACGTCAAATCACAGCGGGTAGCGGCACTGGAAACGCGCCGCTGCCCGCTGCAATGCCGCCAGGCGTATGTTCGCTTCCCCATCAGCAGTGGGTCGGCGATGTCTCAAAAAACTATGCCATCTGCTTGGCGCGTTCTCGGACTTCGTCGATCGTGCCGACGTACAGGAACGCCTGCTCGGGCAGGTCGTCGGCCTTGCCTTCGCAGATCTCGTCGAAGCTGCGGAGCATGTCGGGCACCTTGGTGTAGTTGCCCTTGCGGCCGGTGAACTGCTCGGCGACGAAGAAAGGCTGGCTGAAGAAACGCTCCAGTTTGCGGGCGCGGCCGACGGTGAGCTTATCCTCTTCGGAAAGCTCGTCGATTCACAGGATGGCTATGATGTCCTGCAGATCGCGGTAACGCTGCAGCATGCCCTGCACCTTGCGGGCGATGAGGTAATGCTCCACACCCACGATCTGCGGGTCCAAGGCGCGGCTGGAAGAGGCCAGCGGATCCACCGCCGGATAGATGCCCTTGGAGGCGATATTACGCTCGAGGTAAATAAAGGCGTCCAGGTGCTGGAAGGCATTGGCGGGGGCGGGGTCGGTGGGATCATCGGCCGGCACGTACACCGCCTGCACCGAGGTGATAGCGCCTTTCTTGGTGGAGGTGATGCGTTCCTGGAGCTGGCCCATTTCAGTGGCGAGCGTGGGCTGGTAACCCACGGCGCTGGGCATGCGCCCCAGCAGCGCCGACACTTCGGAGCCGGCCTGCGTGAAGCGGAAGATGTTATCGATAAACAGCAGTGTGTCCGCGCCGCTCTCGTCGCGGAAATACTCCGCCATGGTCAGGGCCGAAAGCGCCACGCGAAGACGGGCGCCGGGGGGCTCGTTCATCTGGCCGAACACCATGACCGTCTGGTCGATGACGCTCTTGCCGGTGTTGCCGATCTTGGCATGCTGCATTTCCAGCCAGAGATCGTTGCCTTCGCGGGTGCGTTCGCCCACGCCAGCAAACACGGAATAGCCGCCGTGCTGCTGGGCGATACGGGCGATGAGTTCCTGAATGACGACCGTCTTGCCCAGACCAGCTCCGCCGAACAGGCCGGCCTTGCCGCCGCGGATGAACGGCGTCAGCAGGTCGATAACCTTGATGCCGGTTTCAAAAACCTCGCTCTTGGGGGTCAACTCGTCAAAGGCGGGCGGATCGCGGTGAATGGGCCGAAACTCGGTAGCGGCGACAGGACCTTTGCCATCGACGGGCTCGCCCAGCAGGTTGAAAACACGCCCAAGGGTTTCCTTGCCCACCGGCACCTTGACGGGGCTGCCAGTGTCGATCACTTCCATGCCGCGGCGTAGTCCGTCCGTGCCGCCCAGGGCGACGGCGCGGACCTTGTTGCCGCCCAAATGCTGCTGCACTTCGCCGGTGAGCTTAAAGGGCTGCCCCGCCACCTGCGTCTCGATGCGAA
>JBBQTU010000076.1:0-16300 GCA_038213005.1 Tepidisphaerales bacterium
GCCGCCCCGCCGCTGTTCCGTCCGTTCGACCACGGGGCCGACATCGTCGTCTACTCGCTGACCAAGATCATTGGCGGGCACGGCACCAGCATGGGCGGCGCGATCGTGGAAAAGGGCGATTTCGACTGGAAAGCCCAAGGCAAATTCCCCGAGATCACCGAGCCCGATCCCTCCTATCACGGCGTGAACTTCTGGGACGCCTTCGGAGGCCACCCCAAGGCCGTCGCCCCGGGACTGGCCTATGTGCTGAAGATCCGCACGGGTCTGCTGCGCGACACGGGCGCATGCATTTCCCCGTTCAACGCCTGGCAGATTATCCAGGGAATTGAGACACTGCCGCTGAGGGCTCGCGCTCATGTCAGCAACGCCCTGAAGGTCGCACAGTGGCTGGAGAAACACCCGGCCGTCTCGTGGGTGAACTACCCCGGGCTGCCATCCCACCCGGACCATGCCCGGGCGAAGAAGTACATGCCCGAAGGACCCGGCGCGATCCTGGGCTTCGGCATCAAGGGCGGACTCGAGGCGGGCAAGAAGTTCATCAACAGCGTGAAGCTGGCGAGCCACCTGGCGAACGTGCTGGACACCAAGACGCTGGTGATCCATCCGGCCAGCACAACCCACCAGCAGCTCTCGCCGGCGGAACAGGCGAAGGCTGGCGTGACGGCGGACTTCGTGCGCGTGTCGGTTGGCATCGAGGATGTGAAGGACATCATCGCCGACTTTGACCAGGCGCTGAAGGCGGCACAGGCCTGAGGTACTGCCGCATCAACAAAAGAAGCCGCCGGGATAATACCGGCGGCTTCTTTTGTTGATGAGTTCATGAAGGCCACAGGATCGATGGCGTTATGGGCGGTCTGTGGGTGCCATTGCAGAGGCTGTCGAGGGAACGTCCACGGTTGTGGCCCTGCGGGCGGCGTCGCTGAGGGCGCTGGTTGCCGGAAGGTAGCTGCCCAGAATCAGGCTGCCCAGAGCGGAGATGATGACGGCCAGAACGAGGGGGACCGTCTTGAGGCATTCACCGGCGGGGACCTCACAGGCAGCCGGCTGGGGCTGACCATTGCTGGTGCGGAGGAACATGGCGCCGACGATGCGCAGATAGTAGCCGGCCGACACCGCGGCGTTGAGCACCAGTACGATCACCAGGCCATACCATCCCGCTTCGAGGGCCGGGCGGATCAGGTAATACTTCCCGAAGAAGCCAACGGTCAGCGGCAGACCGATCAGGCTGAAGCAGCAGGCAGTCATCGCCAGACCCATGGCCGGGCGGTCGCGGCCAAGACCTGCGATGTCTTCAAAGGTCTCGGCCGTGGTGGCCGGCGGGACAGCGGGCGACAGACCTGCGCCGCCGGGGGAAACGCGCGGGGCGAATGGGTCCGGCTTGGCCGGCAGCATCATCAGCACGCCGAAGAGCCCTGCATTCATGACGCCATAGGCGGCAATGTAGAACATCACGCCTTGAAGGGCCTCAGTGCGATAGAGCGACTCCCCCGCGCCCGCCAGGACGGCCAGACCAGCCAGCATATACCCGCTGTGGGCGATCGAACTGCAGGCCATGACGCGCTTGATGTTGGCCTGCATCAGGCCCAGCACGTTACCGATGGTCATCGTCAGGATGGCCATGATCCAGAGCAGCGTGACCAGGTTGTGCGGGACCAGCCACTGCCCACCGCCCAGCACGTAGAGGATCTTCACCAGAGCGGCGATACCGGCAATCTTGGGAACGAACGAGAGCATCGCCGTCAGCGGCGTGGCGGCCCCGGTGTAAACGTCACCAGCGTAGAAGTGCAGTGGAAACGCGGCCAGCTTGAACGCGATGCCCAGGAAGATCATGACGGCCGCCAGCAGTTGCCAGGTCGTCAGGGTGACAACGCCGCCCGTGGAGTGAAACTCACCAGCCATCTCGTTCAGAGAGAGCGTCCCGGTGGTGCCAAAGAGGTAGGCCAGGCCGAACAGGAGAATGGCGGCGGCCATCGCGCCGAGGAAGAAATACTTCAGGCCCGCTTCCTGCGCCACAGGAAGTGGCCGGGAGATCGAGACCATCACGTAAGTCGGGATGGCGGCGAGTTCGATGCCCAGGAAGAGCAGGATGATGTCGTTGGCGCCGGCGACGAGAAAGATGCCTGCGATGGAGAGCAGGAAGAGAGCGAAGTATTCGGGCAGGTCAACGCCCAGCGAGAGAGAACGGTTGCCGGTGACCTCTTTATCGGTCGGCCACTGCAACAGGAGCAGAATGGCGGCAATCAAGCCGGAAAGAAGCTTGATGTAAAGGGCGAAGTCGGTCAGGCGCACCGTGCCGGTGGATTCGGCGATGACCGGATTGGGCTGCGGGCCATAGATCACGCACAGGACGGAGGCGGCCAGGGCGAGAAGCGCCACGACTGGAGCGGCCTGACGCAGCGTGCGGGATGCCTTGATGCCAAACAGGAAGAGCAGGCAGGCCGCGCCGGCCAGGATGATCTCGGGAAGCAGTGCTGTCAGAAGCTCTTTCATAGCGGTTTTTTCAGTTCGAGAGACTAGCTTGCACGGGCGGCACAGCGGTTGGGACGATGCGAGTCGCGCTCACTGCGTTCGTCTGCGACAGCAGGTTATCGACCGGACCGCGGACAGTTGTGAGAATGATGTTCGGGACAACGCCCAGCAGGATGACGCAGACCGCCAGAGGCAGCAGGATGCCGATCTCGCGGCCGCTGATGTCACCGGGGATCTCGTGAGCGGCATGGCCATGACCGGCGTCAGCCTGCCCTTGGACATCCAGTGGCGTCTTGAGCGGCCCGAAGATCACCTTGGCGACCATGTGCAGCATATAGACAGCGCCCAGGATGATGCCCAGCGACGCGACCACGCCAAAGCCGATGCCCATGCGGGTGGAGGTGAACGCACCCAGGATCGTCAGGAATTCGCTGGGGAAGCCGTTGGTGCCGGGCAGGCCAATGCTCGACAGGGTGAACAGGACGAAGAAGAACGCAAGGATGGGCATTCGCTTAGCCAGCCCCGAAAGCTGGTCGATGTCGCGGGTGTGATAACGGTCGTAGATCATGCCGACCACCAGGAACAGCGCCCCGGTGCTGATGCCATGGTTGATCATGTACATGATCGAACCGCTCACGCCGTGGACGTTGAGGGCAAACAGCCCCAGGACACAGAAGCCCATGTGGGAAACCGAAGAGTAGGCGACGAGTTTCTTGATGTCCTGCTGCACCCAGGCGACCAGCGCGCCGTAGACGATGCCGCAGAGGCACAGCACGCCGATGAACTGCACCATCGCTACCGCCGGCAGGCCGGCCGGGATGGCGATGCGGAACAGACCGTAGACACCCAGTTTCAGCAGCACGCCGGCGAGGATCACTGAGCCGGCCGTGGGAGCTTCAGTGTGGGCCAGCGGCAACCACGTATGCAGCGGAAACAGCGGCACCTTCACCGCAAAGCCCGCCAGCATCGCCAGGAATACCCACAGGCGAACCTCGGGGCTGACGCCGCTCTGGGCATACTTGATCACATCGTCCAAGGCGAAGGAGGCAGTGCCACCAGAGCCTGCGTGAAGGCTGAGATAGATGATGCCCGCCAGTGTGAGCACCGAGCCGGCAAAGGTGAACAGGAAGAACTTGATCGCGGCGAAGCGCCGCTGCGGGCCGCCCCAGATGCCGATGATGAAGAACATCGGGACCAGGGTGAGTTCAAAAAACACGTAGAACAGCAGCAGGTCGCGAGCGACAAACACGCCCAGCATGGCAAACAGCAGCGCCTGCATCCACGCGAAATACTCAGTGCGGCGCTGGGTGATATTCAGCCAACTGGCGGCGATCGACAGCGGCATCAGGACGACCGTCAGAATGATCAGCCACAGGCTGACCGAGTCGATGCCAACGGAGAAACTGACGCCGATGTCGGTCGAGGCAAGCAGCGTGCTGCTGGTGACGAACTGGTAGCCGGGCCTGGCAAAGTCAAACGTCGCCAGCAGTCCGGCGCCGACGGCAGCGGTCGCCAGACTGACCAGCAGCGCCCAGACCTTTGGCGCCTTCTCGCCGCGCATGAACGCGCCGACAACAGCGCCGATCAGCGGAATCACCAGAAGCCAGACGAGCATCATGTTTCCTCTTACAGCACCACGATCAGCAGGATAATCAGCACGCCAAGCACCATCGCAGAAGCATAGCCCTGCAGGTAGCCACGCTGGCTGGTCACCTTCACAACAAAACCAGCGCCCTGGGGCGTAAACCCGGCCAGCCACACCAGCCCATCGACCACCACCTGGTCGATGACGAACAGCAGACGGCCCAATTTCCGCAACGACTCGACGATACAGGCCTGGTAGATCTCATCGACCCAGTACTTCGCATCCAGCACGCGGGCAATCCGCCGAACTCGCACATACAGCAGATCGGCCACATCGCGACGCTGGCGGTGCACCACATAGGCAAGGTAGATCGCAGCGGCAGAGATCAGGCCACTGACGACCATCATCCTCAGGTGAACAACGTCTTCGGCGCTTCGCTCCTGCTTCGTGAGCTGACGGTATTCTTCCTGGCCAAACGGAGCGGGCGCCAATGTCACGCCCTCGGCGGCCGCACGTTGGCGTGCAATGTCAAAGCTGGCAACCAGCGAGGGGCTCTTGCCAAGGAAGTCGCCAAGGCGTTCGGCAGGGTAGTTCAGGTAGCCTGCGAGCAACGCACCAATCGCCAGCACGATCAACGGGACGATCATGAGCGACGGCTCGTGATTGTGATGAGCGGTGTGGCCGTGATCGGTCCCATGGCCGGCCGGCGCGTCGTGCGAATCCGCACCGTGGACTGCATGGCTATCTGCGCCTGCAGGCGACGGCTGGGGAGATGGCTGATGGCCGGCCGACACCCCTGTCGGCAAGACGAGCGGGCCCTCAAAAACGCGGAAGTAAAGCCGGAACGTATAGTAGGCGGTCATGAATGCCGTGATCAGCAGCACAACCCCGATCACGGGATAGCGATGCCACGCCGCGGCAACAATCTCGTCCTTGGAGAAGAACCCCGACACAAACGGAAAGCCCGCCAGCGCCAGGCTGCCGCAGAGGATCAGCCACCGGGTCTTGGGTAGCACGTGCTTCAGGCCGCTCATCTTCCGCATATCCAGTTCGCCCAGCATCGCATGCATGACCACGCCGCAAGAGAGGAACAGCAGCGCCTTGAAGAACGCGTGCGTGACCAGGTGAAACACGCCCGCCACCGGCGCCAGGACACCGACGCCGACGAACATGAAGCCAAGCTGGCTGATGGTCGAATACGCAAAGACCTTCTTGAGATCAAATTGGCGCATCGCGATCGACGCGGCGAAGATCGCGGTGAATGCCCCGATCAGCGTGATGGTGATCATCGCAGCGTCATTGCCGACGAACAGCGTGCCGCAACGCACGATCATGTAAACGCCGGCGGTCACCATGGTGGCCGCGTGGATCAGGGCTGACACCGGTGTTGGGCCTTCCATCGCATCGGGCAGCCAGACATACAGGGGAAACTGGGCACTCTTGCCGAACGCGCCCAGCATCAGGAGGAACGGCAGCCACTGAAGCGCCTGGCTCTGAAAGCCCGTGAGGCTCCCGGACGTCGCCAGTTCAAGCACGCCACTGCCGTCACCGAAATAACTGACCGTGCCAAACGCCGCGAACATGAGCATGACGCCCAGGCCAAAGCCGAAGTCGCCGACGCGATTGACCAGAAATGCCTTCTTGGCCGCCTCCCGGGCCGCGGGCCTTTCATAGTAGTAACCAATCAGCAGATACGAGCAGAGGCCCACACCTTCCCAGCCCAGGTAGAGCATGAGGAAGTTATTGCCCATCACCAGCATGGTCATCATGAAGATGAACAGGCCCAGGTAGGCGAAAAAACGGGAGTATCCCTCCTCGCCCTTCATGTATCCGGCAGCAAATACGGTGATCAGAAAACCGATCCCCGTCACGACACAGAGCATGACCGCTGTCAGCGGGTCAAAGAGGAACCCCACCGACGCGTCAAAACTGCCCGCCGAAATCCAGTGATACCAGTTCTGCACATGGTACAGGCCCGCCTTGGGAGCCTCGTGCTCAGCGAGCATGCCCAGCAGCAGCGTGATCGAAAGGATCGCACTGATGCCGACCGATATCCAGATCGGCCAGTGTGCCAGCGTCTTGCGTTTGCCGGTGCAGAGGAAGCCCGCAATCGCCGCTCCCAGCAGGGGCAGCAGCGGGATCAGGTAGGAGTGCTTGATGGCAAACAGGTGTTCCATGTTAATCAGTGCCAGCTATCCATTGAGTTCGTGCCATGCCTCAGCGTCCAAGGTCTGTTTGCGTCGGAACAGCAGCACGATCAGACCCAATGCCAGCGCGGCCTCGGCCGCGGCGATCACCAGAACGAAAAGCACAAACGCCTGAGACGCAAAGAACGCTTCAGGTCTGGTGGCAAAATGATACCGCCCAAAGGCAATAAGCGTGACAGCGATGCCCTGGAACATCAGTTCGGTGCAGAGGAACATGATGATCAGATTGCGGCGCGTGACAAAACCCATCAGCCCGATCGCAAAGAGGATCGCGCCGACGGCAAGGTAATGTTGTAGTGCCAGATCAGTCATATTCCTACGTTTCCGGGTAGGCCTTCTGCCGCGGATCGGTTGTGCCCGTCACGGCGATGTCATGAGGATTGTCATCGCCGATGAACGGGCTGGCCACAACGCCGATTTCGCTCGGCACACGCCGCCGCGAAATCACGATTGCTCCCACCATTGCCAGCGTCAGAATCAGCCCGGAAAGTTCGAGGTTCACCAATTGGTTCGCAAACAGATATTTCGCCAGCGCCCGCACCGAGGTATCGCCCTCGGGCATGATCGGGCTCGACGCGACAATCACCTGACCCTTGTCGAAGATGACAATCAGCAGCAGCGCCATCATGCCAAAGCCAAGCGACACGGCTGCCAGCGGTTCGCGGGCAACGGTATCAGCCTCGGTCAGCTCGCCCCGTCCGCCGGCCTGGGCGGCCAGCATGATCACAAAGACGTAGGTCACCAGAATCGCGCCGCCGTAGATCAGCAGCAGCGCCGCGGCCATGAAATCCGCCCAGAGCAGCACAAACAGGCCGGCCGACGCGAAGGTGGCGAGCATGAAATAGAGAGCCGAATAGACCGGCCGGCGGTGAGTGGCAACGCGCAGCGCGCTGATGATGGCAATGGCGGCGAATATCCAGAAGTAAACGCCCATCGACTCACTCTGCGAGGCAACGTATCGCACGAGCGTCGCCGCGAGGATGAGCAGGCCCGTGAGGACGACAACCCCACCGATGGCGCGGGTGGCGGCCTCGCGCCGCGAAGGAAGGAGCATCAGTGTGCCGATGCCAGCTACGATAGCCAACACCAGGATCAACACCGGGCTAACGACCATCGGCAGATTGGACGCGGCGATCAGGTTCATGTTTTAGAGGCATCCCGGGCTATTGCGCCATCGCCACGTAGGCGGCGGCAGGACGCATGTCCAGGACCAGTTCGCCGACGACTCCCGGCCGAAGCACCGGGGCAATCGCCATGACCAGCCCCTTCTTGGTCGAGGCGTAGATCATCGCTCCCTTCGGATCATTGACCGGGTTGCTGACGAAGGTCGTCAGGTCCGTCCGATGCGACTCGAATTTCACCTGCCCGGTGGCCTTCTCGACCGCCAGGATGCGGTTCTCGGTGGACTTCAGATACGCGTACTTGTCGTCCTCGGCGAGAAACTGATCCGCATTGGCGACGGACCAACTCGCCGCGCGATCGAGCTGCCCTTCGAGCCGGTTGATCGCACAGATGCCTTTGCCCGGAACCATAATGTAGACGAAGCCCGCCGTCACCTCTGGTCCCTTGTGAAGCGCGACGCCCGCAAAATAGGTCCAGCGGATCCGGCCCGTGCGAACGTCCAGGCAGTAGAGCTTGGAGTCCGTCGACGCGACCAGGAGGTCGTTACCCGAAGCCTTGAGGTCCGCGAAAATCGGCCCGTCCGTAGAGAAGATACCGCCAGGCAGATTGGGCCAGACGGCCGCACGGTCGGCGGTCACGCCATAAACCTTGCCATCAATGCCGCCGGCGAAAACTTGTGTTTGATTTGGCCCAACCGCCACCGGAGCACCGTAGACGCCGCCACCGGTGTCGAGTTGCCAGCGAATCGGCTTGTTGTCAAACGCGGGGTCAATCGCCACCAGCCGCCCGCCGCCCAGATTATCGACACCGGCATAGAGCATGCGGTCGCTGCCAGCCAGGGTACTGCGGAACGGGCTGTCCATCTCGAGCGTTCGCTCAAGGCGCCCCTGCTTGTCATAGAACCGCAGCGCCGGGCCTGCAGCGTAGACAACACAATCCTTCAGGATAAACGGAGGCTTGACGTCTGTGGCGGGGGCGGCCACGTCGCTGACGTACTGCACGTCGCCACTGCGGCGGTCCAATGAATAGAACTTATTGTGGGATGTCTGCACGAAGAGCTGATCGCCCCGAAGGAACAGGGCCTTGCTGCGTTCGCCGCTCTCCAGCCGGAGATCACGAGACCACTGTTGGCGGAACGACTGCGACGGCATTTCCCCAATCGCGTGGGCGGTGGAGTTGTTGCCAGACCCGGAATGACAGCCCCCGACAAGGGCGGCCGATACGATCATGCAGCTAAGCAGTGTCTTCCTCACAGGCATTTCTCCTCGGTTATGGTTCACAAAGATATCAGCAAACAAGGCTTGGCGTCAAACACAAGCGGCCCCATGTAGCAGAGAATCCTGCATGCTCGCCGCCGCCGGCGACGCCACCGTCTCATGGCCACGTCTCAGTCCAGCGTCTTAGCATCGGCCGCCCCCAGCTAGGGACCGCCTGAGAGCAACGGCCATGACGCTTTGCTGGAGTTCCTCACTGGTTAGTGATGAGTTGAGAAGTCTGGATACACAAGCGAGCCAGCGGCGGGTCTCAACCGATCGCCGCTGGCCTGTTTTTATAGGGCGTTGAACCGGCCGCATTCGCGTCCAGGCGTTCAATCGCCTCCTGCAAAACAAAAAAGGGGAAATCAATGCGCCTCGTCTCGATCGCGACCCATTTGGTGCTGGCGCTGGGGCCAAAGTGTGACATTGTTTGCCACGGCGTCTTGCGGCGCGCTTCCGCCCCTTCTGGCCCCTGCTTCGCAGTCGACGGAGAAGGTGGCTGCGGTTCGGCCGACGCAAGCCACTTCACGAGTCACCAGCACGTGGAAGTCGCCTGAGGTTGCGGTGGCGCAGCAACACGAACTGATCAGCTCCGCCAAAGCCATTGAAGCGGCAAAGACTGGCACTATTACACGAGCGGTCAGTCTCCCCGGAACTCTCGCAGTTGAGGTTAAGGGGCCTTCCACGGATGTGAATCAGACTTGGGACCGGCGCATCAATAACAGTCCGGTTCAAAAAGGCCAACCCCCTCCCAGCCTCCCCCAGGGGGAGGAGTCAGAAAAGATCATCGCGCCATTCCTGGCAGTTATTGATGCGCCGATCCTTACCTGATGATGCTGGCCGACCAGCCGGTACACAAGGGCGAACGTCTGATTCTTTGCTTTGAGGCCCGCTCGCTGGACGAGTCCGGCGAGATCAGCGATGGATTGACAAGGGAAAGAAGATCGCGATTCGCGTCTCCTGCAGCGAGTCGGAGATTCCCTGGGCCACCCCCGCGTGGGTAAGGGCCGCCGGAGCCAAGGGCTATTTCTTCAAGCCCGGCACAGGCGTCGTCGCCGAGGGCGAATCGGACCGTTGGGAGCCTGACTATGAGGATCCGATCTTCCTGGCCAAGCTCGATCGGTTTCTGGCGGCGCTCGCCCACCGATATGATGGGGATCCCAATGTCGCGTACATTGACGTCGGCTCGTTCGGTGTCTGGGGCGAAGGCCACAACTTCTGGTCCACCAAGCGGGATTATTCCTCAAAGGCGATCATCCCGCATATTGACCTGCATCTGGCATCTGAAGCATTTCACAAATACGTTGATAGTGGCTAACTGGACCTGGACCGAACATGGCCGCGACCCTGCGGCGTATGATTATGCCCTCTCTCGCAATATGACGATGCGGACCGACTCGATCCTGGTGCTGCCCCCGCCAGAGCTCTATCACCCCGAGCACGCGGCATCCGTCTGGCCGCGTTTGCCGATTGTGATGGAATCGGAGCATTATGGTTTGTCGCGAGACCGCGGCGTCTGGGGCGATGGCTTGGGATTTTTGCAAGCCGTCGAGGAGTATCATGCCTCGTATGTCTCGATCCACTGGTGGCCGCGTGAGTTCATGCAGGCGTGCGGCCCTCTGATTCAGAAGATCTCGCTCCGCATGGGGTATCGCCTGCAACCCACCAGCGTGACTTGGCCAGACACGGTCGTCGCCGGAAGCGATGTGGTATTCGAATCGTTCTGGCGAAACGGCGGTGTGGCACCCTGCTATCCCGGCGGGTATCTAACGCTGACACTCAAGGACGCCAAAGGCGGCATCGTCGCAGTAATCACCGATCCATGGTTTGATGTTCGCTCGCTCCCGGTGGGCCCGGCCGGTGAACCAGTCGTGCGTAACATAACATCTCGGCTGGCGCTGCCCGCCAATGTGCCACCAGCAACATACCGTCTGTTCATTTCTGTGGGCAGTGTTATTGGTACGCCGCAAATCGCGTTGCCGTTGGCTGCGGATGATGGCCAGCGGCGGTATCTGCTCGGGCAGGTAACGGTTGTCGCGTTGTGATGCCAGAACCGTGCGGCAGACCGCAATTGGCTGAGCAGCACGGGAACGACGATTCTGGTGGTCTGTCTTCGCTGAGGTGGGTCATGACGCGTGAAGTGCAATAGCACCGCATCTTCCCCGACGAACTGGAGGCCGCCTTTGCCGTTTCCGATAATCCCAGCAGACGCGCCCGCCCCGCCGACTGCGGCCGCCTGATGCCGCGCCGCGGACGCACGTTGAGCCACGCGGCACGGCCGTCCGGGCGCAGCACTGCTTTGCCTTTCCAAGCATTTCCGGCTAAACCTTTCACTCAATATGAAAGTGAAACTTCTGGACCTTCAGGGACAATACCGGCCGCTGCGTGAAGAGATTCGCGCCGTGCTGGACGAGTGCTGCGACAATCAGGATTTCATTCTTGGCCCGCGAGTTGAGCGGTTTGAGAAGAACCTGGCCGCCTACTGCGGCACGAAACACGCTATCGGCGTCAGCAGCGGCACCGACGCCCTGCTCTGCTCTCTGATGGCGCTGGACATCAAGGCCGGCGACGAAGTCATCTGTCCGCCATTCACATTCTTCGCCACGGCCGGCTGCATCGCGCGCACGGGCGCCAAACCCGTCTTCGTCGACATCGACCCCGAGACGTTCAACATCGACCCTGCTCTGATCGAGAAAGCGATCACCTCGCGCACCAAGGCGATCATGCCGGTGCATCTTTTCGGCCAGTGCGCTGACATGGACGCCATCAATGCCATCGCGTGCAAGCACGGGCTGAAGGTGATCGAAGACGCCGCCCAGGCGATCGGCGCGAAGTACAACGGTAAGCGGTCGGCGTCGCTCGGCTTCGCAGGTTGCCTCAGTTTCTATCCGACCAAGAACCTCGGCGCATTCGGCGATGCCGGCGCGATCTGCACCAACGACGACGCATTCGCCGACCGGTGCCGCAAAGGCCGCGTCCACGGGTCGGGCCACACCTATTACCACGAATTCATCGGCGGGATGTTCCGCCTGTCGGCCATTCAGGCCGCGGTGCTTGACATCAAACTCAAGCACCTGGAAAGCTGGCACGAAGGCCGCCGTCGCAACGCGGCGATCTACAACGAGAGTTTCGCCGGCAGCAAGGTGAAGGCGCCCAAGATCGCTCCGGGCAACTGGAGCGTCTACAATCAGTATTGCGTGCTGCTGGAAAACCGCGACCAGGTGAAGGCGAAGCTGGGCGAGAAGGGCATCGGCGCGGCGATCTATTATCCGCTGCCCTTGCATCAGCAGACGTGCTTCGCTTACCTGGGTTACAAAGACGCAGACTTCCCCGTCAGCGAGCGTGTTGCCAGGCAGATCCTGGCGATTCCGGTCTATCCGGAACTGAAGGAAGAGGAAGTGCGATACGTCGCCCAGGAACTTTTAGCGGCGATTAAGTAGAAATCGTCGCGCAATGGTTTAGAATGTAACGTGAATCGGATGCTCTGCGGTCATGTGATCCTGAGTTTCCGATGGTTCCCAACTAAAGGAGTTGGCCATGGGTAAGGGTGACAATCGTCAGCGCAAGGAAGTCAAGAAGCCGAAGAAGGACAAGAAGGACGCCAAGAAGTAAAGAGCCTTCGGCGACACTTGTCGCTTGACGCAAATAGCGAGCCGCGTTCCGTGAATGGAGCGCGGCTCGTTTTATTTTTCAAGCGTTGATCGCGAGCTTCATCGCGGATTCTGCTGGCGCATCATGCTCCTGACCTGCAGCATCGTGAAGATGCCGGCCGCCAGCACGATCAGACCCACCCCCAGCAGCATCCCCGCGAAGCCCGTCTGACCCGCCAGTGGCGAATCGTTGCCGCTCGTCAGAATCCAGATACCGAACCCCGGCAGCAGCACGCCGCAGGTGAGCATGGGCGGGATGATGGTCCGCTTAAACGCGATGCCTTGCTGAAGCCGCATCGCTGCGCCGCTGAGTTTGCCCGGGATATTGCTCTGTGCCATGTTTTGCCCTGCCGGTAATTGGTTGGCGGCATTATAGTCGTAGTCATGACCGCGCCCAGCTTCAAAGGCGTTCGCCCCCCCGCCGTCGCTGGACTGTTCTATCCCCAGAGCCCCGATGCCTGCCGCCAGATGGCGCAGCAGCTTCTGGCCGATGCTCCGCGACATCCCGCCGAAGCTCCGGGCGGTCTGGGCGGTTTGGTTCCTCATGCCGGCTGGATCTGCAGCGGGCAGGTGGCGGCCGAGACGCTGGTGCATCTTGCCGCGGGCGAGGCTCCGGACCTGGTCGTCGTCTTCGGCGCTGCCCATAACGCATCATCCCGTCTTGGAGCCGCGCTGGATTCGCACGCGGCATGGTCGCTGCCAACAGGACAGGTACTGCTCCCGCAGGCGGTTGAGAGCGAACTGGCCAAGACGGGCCACGGCTTTGTGATCGACGGCCGCATGCACGAGCGCGAGCACGCCATCGAGGTGCAGATCCCATTTATACAACTGCTCTGGCCCGGTGCCGCAATCCTGCCGGTGGTTGTTGAGCCCGACCAGGACGCACCGGAAATCGGTCGGCAGGCTGCCCGTATTATTTCTCGCCTCACGCGGCGGCCGATCTTTCTGGCCAGCAGCGATCTGACGCACTACGGCGCGAACTATGGGCTGATGCCGGCCGGCACTGGCCCGAAGGCGATGGCATGGGCCGCGGCGAATGACCAGCGTCTGCTGCGTCTGGTGTGCGAACTCAAAGCCGGGCAGGTCGTTGATGAGGCTCGTTCGCACCAGAATGCCTGCGGCGCCGGCGCGATCGCCGCCATGCTGGCCGCCTGCCTGGAGATGGGGGCCACGTCAGCTCGGGTGTTGCGCCACACCAGCAGCTACCAGACCCTCCATCGCGTCGGGCCTCAGTCGGGCGACCTGTCGGTCGGTTATGCGGCGGCGGTCGTCCAGTAGACCCCCGCAGCGCATCAATGGCTGATCTCGTACATGAAGATGTTGACGCCCAGTTTCAGGGCGTCGGCGTCGGCGTAGCCTTTGTCATAGGCACGGGGGAGTTGCTCCCAGCCGGCGCTCATGCTGAGCGGCGAATAGATCACCGGTAGCGCCCCGTCGATCTCGATGGCTTCCAGCCGCGGGATCTTCACGTCCGGCAGAAGCTGCCGGGCCAAGGGAGCGAGTTCCACCTTGCGGGTGTCAAAGACGAAGCTGAGGATCGGGTGATCGGGCGGGAGCGGCTTGAGGGCGCGGTCGGGGTAGAGCTTCTTGAACTCGCGGCGGAAGGCCGTGTCAAATTCGCTTGCGCCCACGACGCAGTCGACGACCATCGCGCCGCCCTGGTCGAGGTATTCGCGGAGACGTTTGCGGCCGAGGTCAGAGAACTGGAAATCGCGCTGGCCGCTCATGAACAGGATCGGGAAACTGAAGATGTCGCTCTTCTCAAGATCCACGGGCACGCGCTTGAACTGCACGTGCAGCGTGGTGGACTGATCGACGGTCTTGAGCAGGTTGGGCACGCCGTGAGGCGTGGCATCCCAGTCGCCGTTGTGGACGATCTGGCCCAGCACGAGCTGGTCTCGCGTGGCGTCGGCCGCCTGATGATAAACCTTCTGGTGGGCGAAGAATCGGCCGTATTGATACTCCGCAAGGCAGTACGTCACGATGTTGGAGCCCAGCTTCAGGGCATCATTCTGATCATAGAGGACGCCGCCCTCGATCGGGTGGGCATTGGCATCCCAGCCGCAGGAAAGGTCGATGGGCGAAAAGATCACGGCCGCCCGGGTGCCCATGTTGATCGTCTCCAGATATGGTGGGATGGTCTTCCAGTCTTCCTTCCCCTTGCGGACGCGCATCTGCGAGATCTGGTGAAAGCTGGAATACAGCGGATGGTCGGTGGGAATGGCCGCCATCTCGCGATCGGTGAAGATGCGGGCGATCTCACGCTTGAAGGATTCGTTGAACTCCGGCCGGCCACAGTTGCTGTGAACCACCCAGGTGCCGCCGTCGAGCAGATAGGTCCTGAGCTTCTGGATGGTGACATCATCAAACTGCGGCAGCGGCTTCCACCCGGTGAAGTAGAGGATGGGCAACTCGGTCGGGTCGTAGCTGAACTTGGCGAAATCCGTGTTGACGAACCGGTAACGCTGGCCGAGCTGGTTGTTGGTCCAGTTCACCCACTGCTCGATATCGATGATGGTGGTTTCCCAGTGGGTGGCGCCGGCCTTTTTTGTCAGGTCCGAGAACGTGACGTTGCCGACCAGGGCGGGGGGCGACGGCTCTCGCTTCTTTTCCGAGCGGCGCAGCGGAGTGGCCGGGAGTGGAAGCGGAGGAAACCCTTCGCCGGCGTTGCGTCGCTGGGGGGTGGCCTTGGGCGGAATATTGGCTTTGGGGTTCTGGAAGTCTTCGCCCCAGGCCAGCAGCGCGGGGGCAGTGAGGGCAAAAACAGCCAGCAGGCGGATCAGTCGTTTTGTCATAGTTTACTCCGCTCGTTCCGCCTCTTTATACCCGCCCGCCTTCAAGGAGTTGCATTATATCCGCAGCGATGGACGGTAGCAGCCTCGATTCTGCCCGGATGGGTGGCTTGTCCCTTGGCTCCCTGCAATAGTATCTGCACAACTCGAACAAGCCGCATTGAGTAGTGCGAGGCGTCCTCGCCCGCACGCTTCGGCCTCGCGATGTCACAGGGAAAGCCCGGAAACAGCGGAGGCGTCCTCGCCCGCACGCTTCGGCCACCGCCAAGTGCCCCTGCTTCTCGGCAAATCCAACGATTTCAGACCCCGGCAAATCAGATTTTCTGCTCAGGCCTGTGCGGGCGAGGACGCCACGCACTACTGGGCCGACTTGTGTAGAGACCATTGGCCTCATCACAGGGCGGCCGATACTGCTGCCCCGCTGGCCGATTCTGCTCAGATGCGATGAGAGTGCGACGTTATGTCGTATACTGGTGTTCGGGCACGTCATAATGTCTCAGTTTCGGACTACAAGGCCGGCTCTGTGCCACGAGACCGACCAGTTGTCCGGCGCTGAATCAACTCAGCAGACATGGGAGTCCGGTATCTTGTTGAGTTTGCTCATCACGTGGCATGACCCTTGCAATACCGAAGAGTGCGGCGGTTATATACGGTTTTTAAGGGAGATGGGCTATGTCATACGTGATGGAACGACTGATTTCGAAGAGTACACACGCTTCTTACGATCCACATGAGACAATGGCGGCTCGGTTTGCCGTGTTTGTCGTGCAATGCCGCTGTTGCGGGTTTGAACCTGAGGATACGGTTTTGCCGCCGAAGACTTGCCCGAAATGCCATGGGCAGGCGTGGGAACGCTTTGCCCGTCCAGGCAGCATCCTGGCCAACGCTGAGCGATACCCAGGGTGACGCGGTTGGTCACAGCCAAATATTGAAGAGTCGGCCGGGGCAGACAGGGAATGCCCCGGCCGTCATTTTTGGGTGAGCCCCCCCACCACCGTTTGGCGTCCTTGCGGCCGGGGAATGGGGAGACACGCAGGTTTTCGCAGGAGGGGGTGGGGGGTATCGCGGGAGCTTATGGAATAAGGAGTTACGCGCCGATTGGGGGGGAAGATGCGCAGGTTTCGCCGCCTGGGGCGGAAGGCTCGAAATCCGAAGCTCGAAATCCGAGACAATGGCTGAAACGGCGGAAAGGCGAAACTCCGAAACGCGGAGCCAAGTG
>JBBQTU010000077.1:0-16236 GCA_038213005.1 Tepidisphaerales bacterium
GCTGCCAGAGCCTCAAGGGTCAGGGCTGCCGCGTGGTCGTCACCGAGATCGACCCGATCTGCGCCCTTCAGGCGGCGATGGAAGGCTACGAGGTGGACACGGTCGATAACTGGATCGGCCGGGCCGACCTGTTCATCACCACCACCGGCAACAGCAAGATCATCACCGCCGAGCACATGAAGAAGATGAAGGACAAGGCCATCGTCGGCAACATCGGCCACTTCGACAACGAGATCGACATGGCCGGGTTGCAGAAGATGGAGAAGGCCCGCCAGGTCGTCCGGACCAACATCAAGCCCCAGTATGACCTGTATACCTTCAAGAAGACCGGGCACGGCGTCCTGCTCCTCGCCGAGGGCCGACTGCTGAACCTCGGCTGCGCCACCGGCCATCCGAGCTTCGTCATGAGCAACAGCTTCACGAACCAGACGATCGCCCAGATCGAACTGGCGCTCAACGCCAACGGCAAAAAGACGCTCTCCGGCATTAAGTACGAGAGTGGCAAGGTCTACACACTGCCCAAGAAGCTGGACGAAATGGTGGCCCGGCTGCACCTGGAACAGATCGGCGTCAAGCTGACCACGCTGAGGCCCGAGCAGGCCAGCTATATCGGCGTAGAAGTTGAAGGCCCCTACAAGAAGGACAGCTACCGCTACTGAGCTGCCAATATGCCTGAAAAGGAAATCACACGCTCGCAGATCCTCATCGTTGACGATGAGCAGGAGCACGCACAGGTCATGTGCGAGGCCCTGCAGCGTCTGGGGCATCGCTGCGATGTCACCTACTCGCTCGCCGAAGCCCGCGAGCGAATCGCGAAAAGGAACTATGACGTGATCGTGACCGACCTCGTCATGGATGGCCGGCGCGATGGCATGGATGTGCTGCGCGAGGCGACCGCCCTGTCGCCCGCTCCCCCGGTGATTCTGGTCACCGCTCACGCCGACATCCCCACCTGCAAGCAAGCCTTGAACGAAGGGGCCTACGACTACATTGAGAAGCCGCTGGACCTGGACTATTTCAGAGCGCAGGTGAATCGCGCCGCCGAGTCGGCGGCCCTGAAGAAGCAGAACCAGATTCTTCAGGAAGAGATCGAAGTCCATTCCGGCTTCGAAGGCATCATTGGCGCCAGCGCTCCGATGCGGGCCGTTGTCCAGGTCGCGCGCCAGGTGGCCACCAGCGACATGTCCGTCCTGATTATGGGCGAAAGCGGCACCGGCAAGGAGCTCATCGCCCGGGCCATTCACAACAGCAGCCGCCGGCGCAAGAACCGCCTGGTGACGCTGAACTGCGCAGGCCTCTCCGAGAGCATTCTCGAAGATGAACTCTTCGGGCACATCCGGGGTGCCTATACGGGTGCTCAGGGCGAGCGGGCCGGCCGGTTTGAGCACGCCGACAACGGCACGCTCTTCATGGACGAAATCGGCGATATGCCCACCGCGATGCAGGCCAAGCTGCTTCGCGTTCTGGAAAACGGCGAAGTGGTGCGACTGGGCTCCAACGACCCGATCAAGGTCAACGTGCGATTTCTCAGCGCAACCAACCGTAAACTCGAAGAGATGGTCGCCGACCGCACCTTCCGCGAGGACCTGTATTTCCGCATCAAGGGCGTCACGATCACCATCCCCCCGCTGCGCGAGCGCCGCGAGGATATCCCCGTCCTGGTTCACTACATGCTCAAGCAGGCGTGCGCCAAGCACGGCAAACCCATCGACGGGATCACTCCCGCCGCTCAGCAACTCCTCATGAGTTACAGTTGGCCCGGCAACGTACGGCAGCTCAAGAACGTGATTGAGAACATGGTCGTCCTCTCGACCGGGTCAACGCTCGACCTCGCCGACCTGCCCGTTGAGATTCGCCCCAAGGGCGAGACGACGGTCAGCGGTATGAACAACCTCGTGGGAATCAGCCTGACCCAGGCCGAGAAAGAGCTCATCCGCAACACGCTCAAGATGGTCGAAGGCAACCGCGAGCAGGCCGCAAAGCTCCTGGGCATCGGCGAGCGAACGCTCTATCGCAAGATCAAAGAGTACGACCTGTAGATGGGGCCTTGCTCTACCAACCAGCCCGGCTGAGAACGCTGACGCCCTGTAGCTTCGATAAGTCTCGTGCCATTCGATTGTTTACCTCCTCACCCCCTCCGTGAGCTATGGCGTACATCCCCCTGCTTTCATCATGACAAATCGCCTTGACTGTCGGCCGGTGTTAGGTTATTGTGGGGAACGAACAGTATGCAAATCGCACCAAGGCGTCGCGATGGCACTACTGAGTTCTCAGTGGAGTCGATAGTGATGAATCTCACCCCCCGCCAGCTAGATGTTGTCGTCGCAGTTCGCAACTACCGCCATCTGCACGGCATGGCTCCAACAATGCAGGAACTCGCCGACCAGCTCGGCACCAGCAAAGTCACTATTTTTGAACACGTCGCCGCTCTTGAAAAGAAGCAGGCCATCAAACGCAATCATCACCAGTCTCGTTCGATCGAGATCCTGCTGAAGCATCTGCCCGACGAGGAGCGCCCGACCAAGCTGCCGCTGCTCGGCAGCATCGCCGCCGGCTCGCCCATCCTGGCGATCGAGAATCGTGAAGAGATCGACCTCGAGCGCATCTTCGACTCACGCTATGGTGTGTTTGTGCTCCGCGTCCACGGCGAATCCATGATCGAAGACCACCTGTGCGATGGCGACTACGTCGTCATCGAGCGCCGCGATACGCCCCGCCAGGGCGAGATCTGCGTGGTACTGGTCGACGACACCGAAGCCACCCTCAAGCGTTTCTACCGCGAAGGCGAGAACGTCAAACTCGTGCCCGCCAACGCCAAGATGGAACCGCGGACCTACGCCGCCGCACGCGTGAAGGTCCAGGGCATCGTCATCGGCGTACTTCGAACCCGCTTCTGATCCCGGTATCGAGAAGGAGCAAACAGGAGGAGCGGTTTTTCCCACGGCGGGAACTGAACGCCGCGCCCAGCGCGTGGTTCCCGCCGGGTCTATCGGTAATAGTGAAAGGGAAGATTATGCCCGTGTCGAACTCGGCCGATCGTCGCACTGAAACCCAGGATCGTCCCGTCCTGTTTCAGCAGTTCTTCAAGAGCGGCTCGCGGACCTATGCCGCACAGGTCAAACAGGCCAGCAATGGAAAGCCATTCCTGGTCCTGACCGAGGGAAAACGCGACCCCAAGACCGACGAGGTCAAAAAGTCAAAACTCTTCGTGTTGAGCGATGATCTGACCGAGTTTTTCCATTTGCTGCAGGATACCGCCACCTTCCTTCGGCCATTACGTCAGCAGATGAAGGGCGTCATTCCGCTCGCCAGCCCGGCCGCGCCGCCCGCCTCGCCCCAGCCAACACTGCAGCCCCCGCCCATCGCGACCAGACCCCCAATGCCCCGCCCCGCCGCCGCGCCAACCAATGGCAAAGGCACCAACGGCAAGGTCATCGCGCCGTCGCGCCCCACAGTCCAGCCGTCCGCCATCGTCATGAAGCCGCCGGTGCCGCGTCCCACTTCGGCGCCTTCCAATGGCCAGGGGAACAATGGCAACGGCAAGGCAATCACCAGACCCACCGCTCCACCCGCCCGCGCGGTAGCCGCGGTCCGAGCGATGCCGCCCCGACCCGTGCCGACGCGCCCAATGTCCCGCCCAGTGGCCGCAGGGCGTCCATCGGCCGCCTCTCGCGAATCGGCCCAAAAGACCGGCCGCGCGCGATAGCCGAGCAATTGTCTCATTTCTTTTCAGACCGAGAAGATTTTCACCACGACGCGACGATGCAACGACCAAGACGGAGAAACAGCTTGCGTCGTCCCCGTCGTTGCGTCGTTGCGTCGTGGTAAAACCCCGCGCAGATTGCGACCCGGCCGCTCACGCCGCATCAACGGCACGCCGCGTCCAGCCGCTGCCTGACATCCATCAGCCATGCCTCGCGCTGCTCCGGCGTGCTGGTGATGATCACGTCATAGTTCACGCGCGTGACGCGCTTCACCCCGCAGAACTCCAGCACGCAGCGCGTCCAGAAGTTCTCCAGCGGGTCGCCGAATAGCTCACGATCGGCTGCCTGTGGCGTGTTAGACGTGGTAAAGACCATCGCCCATTTTGCGACCAGTAAGCCAACGGGCACGCCCTCCCCCTTCTCATTGGCCACGAACTTATAAGCCGTTCCCATGCGCAGCACGCGATCGAGCCATCCCTTAAGAATGGCCGGCGGCTGCCCCCACCAGTTCGGGTGCACGATCACAATCCCGTCCGCCGAGACGATCTCATCGCAGTGCCGAACAATGTCCGGCGGCAGTTTCACATCGCGCGACAGTTCCTCCGCCGGCGCAACCGGGTCAAACCCTTCGGCCTGCAGGTCGTGGAATGTCACATCATGCCCCCCGCCACGGAGCGTCTCACACGCCACCTGGGCAATCGCATGGTTAAAACTGCCAGGACGCGGATGGCCAAGAATCACTGAGTATCGCATAGGGCACGAATGATACACGCACCCGGCAAGGCGTGGAATCCGTCTGATTGCTGTTACGCTCATCAAAACGGACGCTATTTTGATGCGCCCCTCAGAATTGCCGTCAGGGACAGTATTGTGTCGTAACCCCTGCAATAACATATCTTTCGTCAAGTTGTCTCTTGCTTTCCAGCGACTTCGCGATAGACTGTATATCGTTCTAACTATCTGTTGAAAAGGAGGTTAGTGATAGAATGCGATACGCCATCGATCCTCGACAAATGACCTTGTTCGACCCTGCTGCGAGGATGTTTTCGCCCATGCCCTCAAGTACCTGTCTTCGGACTGGCCGGGGGTGTTTCGGCATCAGATGCTGCACCTGATGCCAGCGGTGGCGATGGGCAAGCACTTTGCTCAGGGCTTGGGTTGCCCGACCCAAGAGTTCTACGGCATGGCAGGGGCCATCTTCCTCAAAGAGTTCTACAACCTGACCATCCTGCAGACGGTGCAGCGCTATCTGACCGATGCCGCCTGGCAATATGCGTTGAACGTCAATCCGATGGAAGCGAGCCTGTCGCACGCCACCGTGGAACGTTACCTGAAGTTGTTCGCCCAGGACGACTTGGCCAGCGAGATATTCCATCGCGTCACCTCGGCATTGATCGAGGCCTTGGAACTGGACGTTTCTCGTCAACGGCTGGATTCGACGCACATCTTCTCGGACATGTGTCACGTTTGATCGCACGAGGTTGATGGGCGTGACGATCAAGTGGTTTCTGGTTCAGCTTAAGCGCCGCCGAGCACCGGCTGGCCTCACGTCGGGCCGAGCAGGCCACGGACGTCTTCGGCGGGAACTGCGCGATTCGCGCCGGCGGCGAATCGGTGAATGCCGGACTCAAGCGAAAGATGGGCTTGGGCCGTCTTCGCGTTCGCCGATTACCGCGAGTTCGCATGACGGTATTGCTTCGCTGTGCGGGGTGGAACTTGCTCCGCGCGCTGGCGGCGCTGAAACAGCGCGGAATCGGGAGCGGCGCGGCGTTTGGGGAGGCGTTGGTGCCTCTTGAGTCGCTTCTGCGCCGACTGAAACCATGGATCGAGGTCTCGCAGCGCTTCGGACCGCAAAAGATTGCCCCCGAACCACAAATGCCCATGCTCGCCGCTGCATGAACGCGGCATTCTGAGGGGCGCGTCTTAGCTCAGATTGAGTTGCGTCCGCCCTTCAGTCACACGCCAACTGGCGCTACCCAGCGCATAAAACACCCCTCGGAGCAGATGATCGGCTGCGAGGGGTGAAATGCGTCGTCCCGACTGTGCTCTGCCCGCGATCAGGAGCGACGGCGGCGCACCAGAAGGCAAGCGCTGATGGCAACCAAACCGAGGCTGGCTGGTTCGGGAACCGCCACGGTAACCAGCGGATCGCCGGGCGCTGCGAGGTAAAAGTTGTCGCCGTTGTACAACCCCCCGACCAAGCCGAGGCCGGGGGTGTATGCGCCCAACGGGGTCAGAGCATTGGCGCTATAGCTGCTGTGATCGCCCGTAAGGCTCGCTCCAGGGGCGACCGACTTGTTGAACCAGTCCCAGCCCGGCGCCGGCTCGAATCCGTTGAAGTCCAATGTGCTGCCTCCCTGGGAAAACGCACCCACATACCATGTGGTGTTTGCCCACGTTTCCGTCGGGTCGTTGTTGGTTATCGTCACACCCACGACCGTGGACTGGCCGGCGCTGATCGAACTGGGCGTGGCAGTGATTCCAGTGATTGAAACCCGAATACCTTCGGCAATGCGGATCTGATAGGCAAGGTCACCAAGAACGTCCGTGGCAGAGGAATCGTAGCCCCCCTTGACCTGGAGGTTAAAATTGTACATGCCGTTCGCCACACTCGCGTCCACTTCCCCGGAGCGCTCTACGGCATTGTAGAGGAAGAAGCCAGTGTCGGGCGCGATGGGCGTTCCCAGGGTATATCCTCCGGGCTGATTGGCATTGAAAAGCGAGCCCGGCGACGCGAGGGCGATATTTGGGTCATAACCAACGCCATGAATCATATCGATGGAGTTGATATACAGGGCCGGATCCGATGACCCGTTGTAGACCCTGAACCCATATTGCGTGGTCGACTGCGAGAAGTTGGATGTGTCCTTCAGCCCGCTCAAAGGGCTTTGATTGGCGGAGAAATCGGGGTAAGCCATCAACACTGAGGCGGCCAACGATAGTGTCAGCGGCACCGCCGCAACGATCAGCTTTCTCATGTTCTTCTCCTGAAATAGTGTCATCTGCTCAACACAAAGCGATAGCACCCGGAACCGAACCGGGCAGTATTGGAAGAACTTCCCATGAAAGGCAATCCACCGTCAAGGCCCAAAATGTGAAGATTAGCGCACGATTCGCTTCTTCCTCATGGAACAATAGTGCAGCGATGACGCGCCTCTTGCCGAGAGGACTGCTGTGCAGTGAACCACTGGGGGTTTAGCTGCCAGCAAGCTCCGGCAAGCCGCAAGACTCTCCCATTTGCGACTTGCCTTCATGACAGGCTCCGGCTTTCCCTGTTGCTGCTCTCGATCCAACCAAGGCTGTCTCGCCCTTTCAGGGCTTGGCGTATATGCGGGTCAATTTACGCGGGGCTTCGCGAGTACGCTGCACCCCGGGCTCCAGAATCTCGCCCCGTTGGGGCTGAGGAATGCAGGTACGCGCCCGGTGGAGCACAGGGCGTGATTTGCGAGGGAAGCGTGGGATGCTCCTCACTCGCGCCTCGATCACGACCTCAATGTCGGCGCAATCTCAGTCACCTTATTTTGTCGCGATGCCTAAGCGTCCCACCCGCATGCGATACGCGAACTCGATGGGATGGACCGCTTTGCGGGCTGCGCCGTCGAGTGTCCGGTGGTCGTGCGTCGGAACTTGCCCGTGAACGAAATCGGCGGCCGCGGGCTGCCTGCCTGGCGGCGGCGTTGGAGTGAATCACGAGCGGGGAGTCAGGATCTGTCGGGGTCGGTTGATGGCGAAACCACCACGGACGCTTTCGAGGGTCACGAGCAGGCCGGGGCGGCCTGCCTACTTTCGACGGACTGGTGCGAGAGGAGGCGCAGGCGGAGCAAACGGGTGCTGCGTGGAAAAACGGAGATGACTCACCGTCCGGGGCGGGCTACTAGCGGGGACGGTTGTGCTGCGGGAGAGCGCCGCTCACACCGTCGGCGGCATGAGGTGCAGTTCTCGCAAGGCCACACGGACCGTGGCGGGATACCGCATCACGATGCGTGCCAACGCCTGGGCGTCCAGTCGATCCAGGCCGCGGAAGGTGAACTGGCTTCGCGCATCCAGGCCCTTGTGGCGCATGAGGAAGACAAGGTCGCACAGCGCCTGTTCGGGAGAAGCCAGCGGAGCCTGGCCTGGCGGAGAGTAGACCGGCGGGCGGACGCAGATGAAGGCGAGCCGGCCGAGGGGGGTGGTTCGGATACGCGAGCGGTTGTGGCGCCGATTGGTGAAACAGGTGATCTCGACAGGCACCTGCGTGATCAGATTGTGGCGATGTAGAGCGTAGGCGCCGGTGATGTAGGCACCAGGGTCCAGGTGCTCCACCAGCAACTCGGGCGTCACAGCATCGGGAAGTCCGTAACGTCCCTGGGCGTAGCGCTCGATAACGTGCTGTGCGCACAGCCGCTGAAGCTGCACACCCAGCACGTGCGGGGAGCGCCCGGACATGTTGGTGAGTTCGGTGACGGTGAAAATTGTCTTGCCGTGAAGGCGATGCTGGTCCTGGAGACAGGTTCGCCACTGGTTGGATGTCATGGTGCGGCTTCCTCACTGAACTGCAGGCGATTCAGCAGCAGATCGATGACGGTGTCAAAGACAATTGCAGCCCCCCCCGCCACGTGCAGATTGGCGGCGGCGGTCTCGTCCAGTTGATCCGCGATGACGGCGTCGATCGCGCGGATGTGATAGGCTCTGCTATCGCCTAATGCCCGCAGACGACTGCTCACGGCACGGGGATCGAGCGAGAGCCTTGCGAGTTTCGTTCGGATGCGACTGGCGGCGTCTGGCCGGAAGTGGCTGGCAAATAGAAACAGGTCGCAAAAGTCTCGATGCTCAACAACGTGGCGATTGAGCAGCGCGATCACTTTGCTTTCTATGAGATCAGCATCCGACGCCGTCGGGCAGATGACGCCGGTGGCCGTCCGGACCGTGGGAGCGTCCAGGCAGATGATCCGCGTCAGGTCGACGGGGATCTGGATGCGGCTGTAAGGCACACCCGGCCGCCAGAAGGCAAGCTCGACCGTGGAGACGGCGGTTGATTGTGCATCCGCCCCGGTGGCGCAACGGACGTCGCCGTCATATCCCATGCGGCGTTTGATTTCAGGCAGTAGTCGACGGGCGAACAGTTCGACAAGTTCGGATTGCTTGGTCGGCAGGTCGCCATCCCAGTGATAGTCGATATCGGCCGAGATTCTGGCGCTCTGATCGAGAAACCGGTAGCGAAAGCCGCCGATCAGACGGAGATTGCGTCCGGCGGGACTGGTGGCCAACAGCCTGACAACGGCCTGCTGAATCTGTTCCATGATGCTGGCGTGATCGAGAGGCATCTGTAGGATTGTAGTATACTGCGTAACGTTATACAACGTTTTTGTTGCTATTTGTTACGCGGAATTACCATAGCGGGTCAAAAGAGGCACCGGTAGCGAGGCGCTGGTGCGAATCGAGGGCGTGGGGTGGTCCTCCCGGCGACATGTCGCCTTAGGAGCGCGGCGGCATGCCGCCGCACTCCAATGCAGACGCGGCTGGTCGCTTTGGGGCGGCCAGCCGCGTTTGGGTGGTTATACGCGATAGCGTGTCGCAGTTAGCTACAGCCCATCGAGTTGCCGCAGTTCATGCACTTGTAGCAGGTGCCGCTGCGGACGGTGATGGAGCCGCAGACGTCGCAGGCGGGGGCGTCGGCCTGGGCGGCGGCGGCCATGGCGCTGATGGTGTCGCTCATGGGGACCAGTTGCAGGCCGGCCGGGTCGACGTGGCTGCCGACGGCGACGAGGTCGTGGGCGTGCTGGTCGGCGGTGAGTCGATTACCGTGGCCGTTGCCGCCCTTGGCGGGGCTCGCGCCCGCGCCATTGGCCCCGCCCGGCTCCTGGGTGTTGTCATCGCCGGTCTTGCCGGGGGTCTTCTTCTCGCGCTTGGGTGAATACTGGGCGCGGTAGCCAGGGATGAACTCCATCGCCAGCCAGCGGAAGATGTAGTCCACCAGACTCTTGGCCATGGGGATGTCGGGGTTGCGGGTGAAGCCGCTGGGTTCGAAGCGGACGTGCTCGAACTTGCGGACCAGGGACTCAACCGGGACGCCATACTGCAGCGACAGGCTGACCAGGGTGGCGATGGTGTCCATCAGGCCGCCGGTGGTGGAACCTTCCTTGGCCATGGTGATGAAGACTTCGCCGGGGGTGCCGTCTTCGTAGAGGCCGACGGTGAGATAGCCTTCGTGGCCGGCAACGTCGAACTTGTGGGTCATGGCTTGGCGGGTGTCGGGCAGACGGTGGCGCAAGGGACGCTCGACCACGCGCTCGATGATCTTCTCGACGATGCGTTCGTGCTCGACAACCAGAGGCGCGGCGGCCGGGACGGGCCTGGAGGCCAGTTCGGCAACAAGTTTGGCGGCCTTGGCAACGTCGGCGGCGACTTCTTCCTGGGCGGCCTTCACGTTCTCCTCATCGTCGGCTTCGGCCTTTTCCAGATCCTCATCGCTCTTGACGTTCAGGGGCTGGGAAAGCTTGGAGCCATCGCGGTAGAGGGCATCGGCCTTGAGGCCCAGGGACCAGCTCAGCCAGTAGGCATCCTTGATGTCCTGGATGGTGGCCTCGTTGGGGAGGTTGATGGTCTTGGAGATGGCACCAGTGATGAACGGCTGAGCGGCGGCCATCATGCGGATGTGGCCTTCGACGGGGATGAAGAGCTTGCCGTATTTGCCGCAGCGGTTGGCGCATTCGAAGACGGCGTAGTGCTCGACCTTGAGATGCGGGGCACCTTCGACGGTGCCAACGCCACAGATCATGTCGTTGGCCTGGTTGATCTCCTGGGCGATAAAGCCCATGCGGCGGAGGAGGTTGAAGCCGGGGGCCTTCCAGACGGACTCTTCGATGTTCAGCCGCTTCATGGCATCAGCACCGAGCGACCACGGAGAGAATGCCATCGACAAGTCGAACACGCCGGGCAGGCTGTTCTGGATCTTCGCCAGTTCGGCATCGGTCAGACCGGCGGCCTTGAGGGAAACGCGGTTGATGTGCGGCGAGTCGGCAAGGCTGAGGGCGCCCATGACATACTTCATGATGTCGAGGATCTCGCTGTCGCCATAGCCCAGGTGCACCAGGGCGGGTTTGAGCGACTGATTGGCGATCTTGAAATAGCCGCCGCCGGCGAGCTTCTTGAACTTGACCAGGGCGAAGTCGGGCTCGACGCCGGTGGTGTCGCAATCCATGAGCAGGCCGATCGTGCCCGTGGGGGCGATGACGCTGACCTGGGCGTTGCGATAGCCGACCTTTTCGCCGGTGGCCAAGGCGCGATCCCATGTCTCCTGGGCGGCGCGGAGCAGTTGAGTGGAGGCCAGGGGATCGGAGTCGCTGAACTGCGAGAGGTCGATGCCGACGGGCTTGATGTCGAGCTGTTCATAGTCGCCCAGACCCTTGCGGGCGGCGGCGTCGGAGGTGACGTTGTAGGCGGCGCGGCGGTGATTGCGGATGACGCGGAGCATGTCCTCGCGGTTGGCCTTGTAGCCGGGGAAGGCGCCGAGCTGCTTGGCCATCTCGGCGCTGGTGGCGTAGGACTCGCCGGTGAGGACGGCGCTCAGGGCCGCGCAGATGGCGCGGGCCTTCTCGCTGTTGTAGGGGATGCCGGCCTGCATGAGCATGGCGCCGAGATTGGCGTAGCCCAGGCCCAGGGTGCGGAACTCGTAGGAGAGCTTGGCGATTTCCTCGGAGGGGAAGCTGGCCATGAGGACGGAGACTTCCAGCACGATCGTCCAGAGGCGGGTGGCGTGGCGATAGCTCTCGATGTCGAACTGGCTGGTCTGGCTGTTATAGAACGTGAGGACGTTCAGTGAGGCGAGGTTGCAGGCGGTGTCGTCGATGAACATGTATTCCGAGCAGTTGTGCACGGTCATGCCATTGGCGACGAAAGAGCTGGTGACGGACTCGGTCAGGTCGAACACCTGGCGGCGGCCCAGCCAGGTGAAGCTGGCGAAGCGGTCGAAGTAGGCTTCGAGGCCGGCGGCCGGGGCGGCAGCGCGGGCGGCTTCCTGGAGCCTGGTCCACAGTTCCCCGGGCAGGACGCCAATGTGATAGGCAAAGGCGGCGATGCAGCGGGTATCAACGGCAAGCGTGGCGAGCTGCCCGGCCTGGCGGACGGCGGCCATGATGCCAAAGCCGGACAAGAGCAGTTGCACATCCTGGAGCAGGCCAAGGCTTGTGGAGCTGACGCAGATGGTGCCGCCGGCGATCTCGCCATCGGCGCTGAACAAGCCGCGAAGCAGGTGCTTCTGGGCGGCCAGACCCGCGGTGAAAGCTTCATCGCTGAGGCGGCGGGCAGCGCCGGCGCCGTGGACGTAAGCGCGGACGCGACTGATCAGGCGGCGGTTGGTGAAGGTGGCGACAGCGGTGCCGCCGCGGTCCTCATCGCCGAGCATGATGCGGTCTACATAGTCGTCGTTGTAGGCGCGCTCACCCCAGGTGTCGGTGGCGTATTGCACAAAGGCATCGGAGAGTCGGCCGGCACCGAGGCAGTTCTCAAGATGAACGGCCGAGACGTCGCTGTTCTTCTGCGACACCAGCAGGCCAACAACCTGGAAGAGACGGGCATCGGATGGGTCGCCGATTTCGGTAGTGGTGGCCGGGGAAGAGAGGAACTGCAGTTCATCCTGCGCAGTAAGGTCGCGGGCCATCACCCAGCCGCGCTGGCGGGTGTAGAGCTTGTGGTCGGCGGTGACTTTCAGGCTGTAGCCCGATGCGGTCTTGAGTTCGAAGACTTCCTTGTTGCCGGTGGGGAACGCGCCGTCGATTTCGTGCACAGCCTGACCATCGAGATTGGTCACAACCCGGGCCGGCAGATGGATCATCTGGTCGATGCGGCGCCAGACGCCGCCGGGGGTGAGCACGCGGGTATCGCCGGTGACGCAGGGGTTGGAGGCGTTAATGCGGCCGGACTTCGGGCAGGTGTGCCACTGATTGATGGTGTCGTCGAACTGGACGCCCGGATCAGCACATCGCCAGGCGGCGAAGGCGATCTGGTCCCATAGGTCGCGGGCTTTGACGCTGCGGCAGGGTTTGGGGCTGACGCGCCACTTGAGTTGCCACTGGCCGTCGGCTTCCACGGCCTTGAAGAACGCGTTCGGGATGCGAATGGAGTTGTTGGAGTTCTGGCCGGAGACGGTCTGGTAGGCTTCGCCGTTGAAGTCGTAGTCGAGCTTGAGGCCGAGTTTTTTGGCAACGTCCTGCTGCGCCTTGGGGAGAACCTTCAGGCCTTCGGCGAGGGCCGCGACCTTGATCTCCTCGCGCACTTTCCAATTGACGAACGACTCGATGTCGGGGTGATCGAGGTCGAGGCAGCACATCTTGGCAGCGCGTCGAGTGGTGCCGCCGCTCTTGATCGCGCCGGCAGCGCGATCGCCGATCTTGAGGAAACTCATCAGGCCAGAACTCTTGCCGCCGCCGGAGAGGGGCTCATTCTCGCCGCGGAGGCGGGAGAAGTTGGAGCCGGTGCCGGAGCCATATTTGAACAGGCGAGCCTCGCGAACCCAGAGATCCATGATGCCGCCGGAGTTCACCAGATCATCGCTGACGGACTGGATGAAGCACGCGTGGGGCTGTGGATGCGTGTAGGCATCGCTGGAGGCATTGAGTTGCCCGGTCTTGGGGTCGCAATAGAAGTGGCCCTGGGAGGGGCCGGTGATGTTATAGGCCCAATTGAGCCCGGTGTTGAACCACTGGGGGGAGTTGGGGGCGCACATCTGGTGGATGAGCATGTACGCCAGTTCATCGTAGAAGGCCTGGGCATCTTCGGTGGAGTCGAAGTAGCCGTGGGTTTCGCCCCAGTGACGCCAGCAGCCGACGAGGCGATGGATGACCTGCTTGGCGCTGCGCTCGGGGCCGGTGACGGGCTTGCCGTGCTCATCACGAATGGGCTTGCCACTGGCATCCACCTGTGGGACGCCGGCCTTGCGGAAGTACTTGCTGACCATGATGTCGGTGGCAAGCTGCGACCAGGTGGTCGGCACTTCGGCGTCGGTCATCTCGAAGACGACGGTGCCGTCGGGATTGTTAATGCGGCTGGTTCGCTTTTCATACTGCAGCGTGGCGAACGGATCCTGACCGACCTTTGTGAATTTGCGTGCGATCTTCATATTTCCACCCTCTTCTGCTTCCCTTGTACTCTAAATTATAAGTCAATACTTCTCAGCGGCGTCCGGCGAGCAGACCCCGCAACGGGACACCTCAAACAACACACGAAAATAGCGACGGACCAGCCTGCATTGGCGCCTCCCTGGTGAGCTTTTAGTCCACGCGCGGCAGGGTCAGCCCCGGCTGATCCTGGTACTTCCCATGCTTGTCGGCGTAACTCACGGCACAAGTCCGATCGGCCTTGAAGAAGATCAGTTGAGCAATGCCTTCATTGGCATAGATCTTCGCAGGTAGCGGCGTGGTATTGCTGATTTCCAACGTTATCTTGCCGCGCCACTCGGGCTCGATCGGGGTTACGTTCACGATGATGCCACAGCGGGCATACGTGCTTTTGCCGACACAAATGGCCAGCACATCCCGCGGGATGCTGACGGTCTCCACCGTCTCGCAGAGTGCGAAACTGTTTGGCGGAATCAAGACGTGATCCTTGCCTTCCATGGCGGTGTCGATGGTGACAAACGACTTGTCGGAGAACTTCTTGGGGTCGATGATCTCGGAATTGACGTTGGTGAAGATCTTGAAGATCGAACCAACCCGAATATCGTAGCCGTAGCTGGAAACGCCGTAGCTGACCCGGCCGGGACGCTTGGAATTCTCCTCGAAGGGCTCAATCCCGATGGATTCACGGATTTGAGTGTCGCAGAGCAATGCCATGGTGCCTTCCCGAATGAATGTCAGCCGGCTGAACCCAAGCGACCCCGGTGGTCGATCGTGCCGTCGACGAGAGGCAATATTACACCACCTGTAGTGGTGGTCAACAAAAATAGCACTAAATATTGTGTGCTCGCAACAGGACGTTCGCTAAGCGCTTTAGCCATCAACGCTTGCGTAGCTTAGCCGCAACTTCATCCGTTCCACACGAAGCGGCGTGGCTTGGCTCAGGTTATCCACCAAGGCGGCTGGCGGCGGTGGATAACTTTGCCGATCGATGCGATAAGTCATTTATGGGAATACGCTTACGGTCAACAGGCCGTGAAAGGCACGATGGCGTAACAGGCGTTGGGAAGTCATCTTTCGCCTTAAGGATAGACGGACAAATCAGTTACGGTGAGCGTTGGCTACTTGCTCCCCTGCGCCATCGCCGCGATCGCTTCCAGACGCTCGCGGATGGGCAGGTGCTGCGTGCAGGCGTTCTCGCAGTCGCCGCACTGGATGCACGCGGCCGCGACGTCGGGCGCCAGGCCCCAGTGCCACTTCAGTCGATCCGTGATCGCCTGATCCTTGCCTTCCAGAATCTTCTGATTCCACGCGTCCATCAGCTTGGGAATCTCGACATCCGACGGGCAGGGCAGGCAGTAGCCGCACCCGGTGCAGAATCCCTCAAAGTTTGCGGTGATGTGCGCCTTGAGATTCTCAATGTGGGATGCCGGATAGGCCGTGAAATTCTCCACAGCAGCCACGGCCTGATCCACCTCGGCCTTATTGGCAAAGCCCACCAGCGCCGCAGTGACAGCCGGCTGCGAGATATTGAACCGCAGCGCGGCCTGGACCACGTCCTTATCCTGCGGCCCCTTGAGGAACGCCAGCCGCTCGGCGTTTCGCGGAATCAGCCCGCCGCCCAGGGGGTTCATCGTCACCACGCCCAGGTTGTGCTTCTGTGCTGCCTCCAATGCCTTGGTTCGGAACGTGAAATTCAGCGCGTTGTACCCCAGCGTAACGCCCTCGAAATACCCGCTATCCAGCACGCTGCCGATCTGCTCGCCCCCGAGGTGGGATGAGACCACCAGGTGCTTGATCAGCCCCTGCTCCTTCGCCTTGACGGCAGCGCCCAAAGCGCCTTTCTCAATGCGCTCGGGCAACTGGTTCGGATTCAGGAGGCACCAGATATGGAAGAAGTCGATCTGGTCCACGTTCAGCCGCTTGAGCGACCGCTCCAGGCTCGCGGTCAGTTTATCGGCCTCGGCCTCACCACACTTGGTGGACACATAGAACGAGTCCCGCGGCAACTGCTTCAGCGCCAGACCTGTGATCTCCTCGCTCTTGTCATCGCAGTAATAGGGAGCCGTGTCGAAATAGTTGATCCCCTTGGAATGGGCATAGACAATCGTCTGGGCCGACGCGTCCAGATCCTTGGGATTTTCAAACCGCATACCGCCAAAGGCGATGACCGAAACGCTCTTGCCCGTCTTGCCGTACGACTTCTGCCACATCGCGAAACTCCCATGTGATTAGTGATGAACCAGGCAGATTCTGCTGGAAAACGCGGCAGGGTGCAACAGGTGTCAACGCCGAGTCAGCCTTGCAGAACAAACGTGGTGTAGACGGACGAAGAGGAAAGCGAGGCATCGCGGTGGCGACCGGTGCGCAGCAAAGAGGATCTTCGCCGGTCAAGGAGTGCGAAGACGTTGGGCAGAATGGCTGGAGGGACTCTGGAA